>DASCOB010000200.1:0-37110 GCA_036011785.1 Anaerolineales bacterium
GGATTGTATGCCCATGCCGAGTTTCTATTCCTTCATGAAACGAGCATTAAGACACTATGAATCCCAAGAGAGAGTCTTTTCCATTGGCGGATATCAACCAATTCCACAGCGGTTTTTTCGCGGTTATCCGCATTCTCTAGTCAGTAGTGCAAGATTCCTGTGTTGGGGCTGGGCTACTTGGCGAGATCGGTGGGAGTTGATCAAACCAGTTTTATCGAGGTATTCTGATCTCTTCGATGGTCTGACCAAGACCCCTAGCATTGCTGGGCACGACTTAGCATCGGTAGGAAAACATCCAACTGATATGCCACAATCTTGGGATATCAAGGTTGCCATTTCCTCACTATGGCTTGAGAAAACACATTTATTGTCAACTAGGGGATTGATCAGGAATATTGGCCTTGTAGATGGTGTCCACCCGGCGTCTGGACACAAAGCGCGCCGTCGAAAACGGAGGCAGAACCGGAATGTTTTTGATGGCCCACTGGAGAGTATCTGCTGGTTGGATAATGTTGACCTGAATGAAGCTTATGCTGAAAGAATGCAACAGTTTGTGAAGGGTCCCAAACGCACCACATGGAGAAGGTTTGGATACAAATTGGAAGCGATAGCACGGCACAAGGTTTTGAAGCATTTGACAGGGGAGGCTAGGCGTTAGTTCACGCCGGTTGTTTCTTCATGATGGGGACATGTGCAGAATCAAGGTTGATACCCACAACACGTGAATTATTAGAAGAAGGTTCTGTGGTGTTCTCCGACTGTTGAGCTGCAGTGCCATCTGTTGAGGTCCCGTTTTCCTGCGGCAGAAGAATGGCACGCTGGCATTCGATTATGAGGTTAATCAGAGGTCTCGTGCGTTCCATGTCACGCATTACCAAGTTCTCGGAAACAAAACAATGTCCGGTCACGCTTCCCGCTCGTTCACAGCCACCACGCGGTCGAGTGCTGTTCAGCTACCTGGTACAACCGCTACAATGGTCAGAAGATGACGCCCGATTTGGTGGACACACCAATGTTTGGGAGAGCAGGGAAATCGCGCGGATTTTGTGCAGCTTTGGCTATGAGGTGGATGCCATCAATTGGAATGATAAGCAGTTTGTGCCGGAGAAGAAATACGATGTGTGTTTTGACATCGCCACAAACCTGCAACGCCTGGCACCATTTCTCGACGAACGTTCGATCAAGATTCTTCACCGCACTGGTAGCGATCCTTTTTATCAGAACGAGTCTGAAATGGCGCGCGTGAGGGATTTGGAGAGAAGACACCAGGTTCATTATTCGCCAAAGCGCTTGGTTGCCTATCCAGATCTCGAACGAAAGTCCATGCAGATTGCGGATGTGTGCTCATTGAAGGGCAGCAGCCACACATTGCGGACATACCCTAGAGAGTTCAGGAACAAGATCAAATTAGTCGACGTATCTGGCTGCAAGCTCCCAGACAATCTGAAAAAAGAGCATGATTATGTGCCGTCTAAGAGGGAGTTCCTGTGGTTTTTTGGATCAGGCGCGGTTCACAAAGGGCTGGATTTATTGCTGGAAGCGTTCTCCGAGCATACAGAATTAACATTGAATGTTGTCGGAAAACTGAGCAGCGAACAAGATTTTTTGAGGATCTATCGTCACGAGTTAATGGAATTGCCGAACATAAGGTTCCACGGGAGTTTGAGAACAGATAGCGCGCGCTTTCGGAAAATAATCAAAGACGTTTTTTGCTTCATCGCGCCATCGTGCAGTGAAGGCTTGTCTCCCGCAGTCGTGACTTGTCTACAGATTGGCCTGTATCCTCTCATTAGCCGCGACACAGGGGTATCATTGCCGTCAGGCTGTGGGACTTACCTTGAGGATTGCACTGTGGACGAAATTGAGAACGCAATACTAGAGGTGTTTCAGATGAAAACAGATGACATGAGTGCTGAGATCACTAGGTCTCAAGC
Organism: Anaerolineales bacterium; assembly: GCA_036011785.1. Lineage (GTDB taxonomy): Bacteria > Chloroflexota > Anaerolineae > Anaerolineales > UBA11657 > CAJWGI01. The sequence continues at coordinate 1,935 of DASCOB010000200.1, forward strand.
ATACGCGCTGTCAGAATTGTCGAGAGAAAAATTCAGAGAAAAAATGGAGGATTTCATTTCAATGGCAGTAGCTAGGTAATCGGGGAGATGACTTCGAGGAAATGTCGACCGTCATATGCTACTGCCTCGGATGGCACACAAACTAACGTGGTCCGGCGTGTGATCTCATCGTCGATTCCCTATAAAAATGCGCGGATGTGTAACTAAAAGGGTGGGACGGCGTGGCCTAGCCGGAAGATGCGCCGAGTATTCAGCGCAGTATCTTACCGGTACTCTTTTTCCATTTGCCATCTCCGCCGGACTTGCTGGCGGATACAAAAGTCAGATTGGTTTAGCTGTCGATGTGGCACCACACCAGGACTTTTTCTTAGGTATGGTGGAACGCCCTCCCCAAGTCGTTGCGGATTATTGCGTTTTCGACCGCAGTCGCTAATAGGGCGCAAGCCGCCGGTCTGTCCACTTTGCGATTGCGTTACTTCAAGAGACCTAGCGCGTTTGAGAATGCACGGTGGCTAGATGGAGGTGTTCTGATGTATTTGAATTGGACGAGTATGATGTACCCACAGTTTCTAGACAAATTCTGTGCTGTGCTAAAAGTGGACAGGTTTTTATTCAGAAGCCAAATTTACCCGCGGAATCCATAGCGGGCGGCCTGCACATTTCCATGTCGGCCGGGGACGACGACGGTTGAAGTATTGCTTGCTTTTATGCCTAATGCTGGGTGTCTGCGTACACTCGGGGAAGCCAACATATTCATCGCCCCCCGTCTCTACGAGGGGGTAGCCCCGGCTTTTCTTGAGGCGTTAGCACAGGGATGTTCAGTGTTTGGGTTTGATGCACCGACGATGGATGAGTATATTGAGCCCGGAGAAGATGTTTACCTTATAACTCCTTTCATGCCGTCGGCAAAAAACAAGACCTTCAATCTGCTTTGGAGGGGCAATGCGTTCATGCGGCGGCATCTGGGGAGGTTGGGGTCGGACGGTGGCTCTCGTTTCTCACAACCTGTTGCGACGTTTCAGGACTGGCCAGCTATTACGGCGCTTGATTTAGAAAGGCTGGGGACAGCTGCACGTCTACGCCATCAAGTTGGGTGCGCTGAGTGGGAAAACTCTATCCCTGATTATATCCAGTTTGTGCTGGAATGGCAGGGCTAGGCCGAATGTCGATCTGGATGAAAACCATAGCTGCAATTAATGTTTTCCTGAATGCCGTTGGACATATTCTGTTTGGAAACCGTGGGAATAATCTTGCACTGCGTTTCTTTCGCTCAACACTTGTGGGGGAAACAGTCTCTTTTCAACACAAAATGTGTCCCTACACGTACACGTCACGGGTGTCAGGGGATTTGCGCGAGCTTTACACTTATCTCCGAAAAGAGATGACCCTCGAGCCCTGGGTGAATGTGGCGCAGTCCTTCATCGCAAAAGGCGACACCGTGTTTGATGTAGGTGCACATGTGGGACGACATACCATCCATTTCTCTTATTTGTGTGGAACCAGTGGTGTAGTTTATGCGTTCGAACCAGAGAGGGACAACTACGAGGTGTTAAGCGGCAACATTGCACTGAATGAGATTTCCAACTGTGTAATTCTGCCCCTTGCGCTTTCTAACAAACGGAGCACCGCAACGTTGCATCTCAATCCAAATTCTAATGAGGGGCACAGCATTATTGCCAATGGTCATGCCTGGAGCGGAGGCCAACACGAGCATCGGAAAGTGCGCTGTGAGACTTTGGACACGGTTTGTAGCGCTAACAATATCGAGAGAATCAGATTGGTGAAGATCGATGTTGAGGGCGCACATTTTTTGGTCCTTCAGGGCGCTACAAGGATGCTGTCGAACCGGAGGATTGACGTGGTCATTTGTGAGGCCGGTAGTAACACGCAACAAATTAGCGGCAGAACAGACCAGGACTTGCTGACGTTCATGGGTGAGTCGGGATATTCCCCTTTCATCTGTGTTGGCGACGAGTTTGTAGATGTAGATCCCGTTCAAGCGTACCCTAGACTCGTCGATTTTATATTCTTGAAAGGCGAGGATGTGTTCTCGTTGCGACGCAAAGAACTGTGTGTCAATTGAAAAACGCAGGAAATAGAATCTTCTCGTCGGATCATCCTTCTATCTCTCTCGTGACTCCCTGTTACAACCACGCTGAATTTGTGGGAGACACCATTAAATCGGTGCTTTCGCAGGGATACCCAAAGCTAGAGTATATCGTGATTAACGATGGCAGCACTGACGAAAGTGAGGCAGTGATCCAGCAGTATGCTCAGCAATTGCATCACTGGGAAACCTGGCCGGGCACCCGGCCGGGTCCGGCGCCAGCGATAAACCGGGGTTTTTCGTTTGCCGGCGGCGAGATCATGGGATGGCTTAATAGTGATGACCTGTTGATGTCCAAGAGTCTTTTTGTGGTCGCAGAGGTGTTCTCGCAGTTTCCGCAGGTGGATTGGCTTACCGGCGTTGCGACCACAATCGACTCAAAAGGGAGGTACGTCCGATCCCGCAAATACCGAAAGAACAGGTACGATTATCTGGTTGGTGACTGGGCTGTCATCCAGCAGGAGTCAACATTCTGGCGGCGCAGCCTGTGGAATTCCGCGGGCGCTGGATTAGATCCATTGTCAGTGGCATTCGATTCTGAACTATGGTGCCGTTTTTTCCTTCATGCGGAGCACTATCATCTGGATTGCCCTGTGGGTGCTTATCGCAAAGTGTCGCAGAGCATAAGTATCAAGAAGGCGAGGGAATTCGCGCGGGCGACGGAAGAGGCTCTGGATGAACTCAGAGAAAACGTGTCGCCACATTATTTGCGTCGACGTTCACATTACCGGTTCTTCAAATGGTTGTTGCGTATGTTCGGCAGCCCGGTTTTGAGGCCGCGGCTTGGGAGGCTCTTTGGTGTCCCCGATTTTCAGTACAAGTCAATCTCCTATGAGCCTGTGACCGGCAAGTGGCGCATGTATTCGGAGTGGTGAGATAGACGCTGGCGACTTCGATTTGGAATGAGCACGATTTCAATTTCAGTAGTTATGCCGGCACGCAATGTCTCCGAGACAATCGCGGTGGCGGTTGAGTCCATTCTGCGGCAGACATACCGAGACCTCGAGCTAATCATCGTGGATGACAACAGCACAGACAACACCGCGGAAATCGCGCGAGAGTACGCCAAAGCTGATGGGCGCGTGCGCGTGTGCGCGCTGCCGTGTGACGATCCGCAACGCATCGGCTGGAATGGCATCAACATCAACGCGGGATGGACGGCCCGGAACTTTGGTATGGAACAAGCCAGGGGTGAATGGATCACGTTTCAGGATTCTGATGACGCCTCTTTGCTGAACCGCATCTGCGTGCAGCACGATTTCGCGGTCAAATATGGATCGTCGCACGTGTGCGTGGATTGTCAGAAATACTCCCCGCAGTATTTGGGAAAACACCTGGATGTAGAGTGGATTCGCACTGTGCACGGCGAGGAGTCATTGGTAATAGAGCCCACTGAAATCGTTGCCCTGGCTCGGCGCTCAAGGGGTTTCATCCCAAGGCATTTCCGCTGGCTCCATCAAAGTGTGCCGCACAGGATTAGAATTCGTCGCATTGCACGCGACCTGTTCTTCGGGGACATGCACACGCATTATCCCGGCGCTGGCAATTGCCCGCTGGTGAGAGCGGCGGTAGCCCGAAAGGTTGGGTTCCGCCCATTGAGTCAACGCGTATGGCCCTCGCGGCGGGGCCGCGGAGCTGACCGCGATTTTAATTTCGCCGTTGCCGATGATGTTGGGGACAACATTTCTGTGCGCCTGCCGCTCTATCTATGGCGGCACAACGGCCCCGACCACCCAGCTTATACGAGCGAGGAATACCAGCCGGTGAGCGGCGCGGTTGCGTAAGCAGTGCCGACACACTGTTTGTTCCTTTTTCGCCGCAATCGCGCACAGCAACTGCAGGCGTGGCGAGAGGGCGATGGCCCGGTCGATTTCCTTTACGGCTTCCCATTCATTGATTCGAGTAAGGTCGTGTGTCACTTTGCCGAGGGTGATGATAGCTCAGGCGATTGGCGACGGCGGGTGTGCTATCCGTTGGAAAGCGCAATCAGTCGGGCGGTGGGAATCGGGTTCTCGCTGCACATTGCGTGGATCCACTGGAAGAAAATAAGGAAGGCAGATGTACTGGTCTCCACGGTGGATACCTGCGGCCTGCCGATTGCAATGCTGAAGTGGCTCGGTATTCTACGTGTTCCGATGATTTATGTCAGTCAAGGTCTGGCGCACCGGTTGCTTGCGCGCGTGGAAACTGGGCGGTCGCGGGTATTTCGGTTTCTCTATTCTCGCATTTTGCATTCGGTCGAGCGACTGTTGGTGTTGGGAGAGGGCGCTGTGGTGCCGGTCGAGCGGGCGTTCGGCGTGGAACCGAAACGTGTATCCGTGTTACCGTTTGGGGTGGATGATTGCTTCTGGACACCAGCGGAGAAATCGCTGCAGGGCGATTACATTCTCAGTGTCGGCACAGATGCGGCTCGGGATTACCTGACGCTTTTGCGGGCCGTCGGCCAACGGAGTGTGCATATCGTTACCCGGCAGCGCCTCCCGGGCAGCCTGCTCGGCGCCGGGGTTCAGGTGAGCAGCAACCATTCCTTCGCGGAATTGCGCGACCTTTATCGCGTGGCGCGCTTTGTGGTGATTCCACTTCAGGACGTGGACCAGCCTTCCGGGCAGAGCGCTGCATTGCAGGCGATGGCCTGCGCAAAGGCGGTGATAATAACGCGTACGCAGGGCCTGTGGGAACCGGAATGTATGCGGCATTTGGACACATGCTTCCTTGTGGAGCCGGGAGATGTGGAGGGTCTGAGAGAGGCGATGGAGTATTTGTGGGCCAACCCGGCGGATGCCGAGCGAATTGGCCTGAACGCACGCCGCTTGGTAGAGCGGCGCTACAATGCGCATTCCCTTGCCCGCAATCTGGAGCGGCATGTGCTGGCGGTGGTGGCTTAACTCCCGCGCCGCGTACGTGCTTTGGCATTGCCAGAACGTGCGTTCCGGATTGACCGCATCCGTCCGGCGCTCACTGCGAATGACCTGTTGCAGTCAGGCTGTCTCCACAATCCACAGCGCGAGTGCAAAGCGGTGATGCAATGGATGCCGTGGCTAACGCGGCTGTTCTCTGCCGAGGCCGATATCGCCGTCTTTCACGATTTTCGTCGGCCTCCGTTTGGGGGTGGGAACCAGTTCATGCTGGCATTGAGTGGGGAATTAGAGGGTCGCGGGTTTCGAGTTGAGCGAAACAGGCTCTCGCCGTCTTCGCGAGCATGTTTGTTCAACAGCTTCAATTTCGATTTCCGCAGCTTGCGCCGTGCCGGTAAATCGGGAAGCGCGCGCATGGTTCACCGGGTGGATGGCCCGGTTGACCGCTACCGTGGTGACACGCGTGGGGTCGACCGGCGCATCTGGGAAATCAACCGTGAGGTCGCCGATGCGACCATCTTCCAGTCGCAGTACAGTCTGGACGCGCATCGGGAGTTGGGGTTCGAATTTCGGGCACCGATCGTGATACACAATGCCGTGGACCCGGCCGTGTTTTTCCCTGGGGAAGCGAGGCTTTCGGCAGGTGCGCGAAAGACGCGACTTGTATCCAGCAGCTGGTCAGATAATCTGAACAAAGGTGCTGCGGTGTACAAGTGGCTGGAAGAGAATCTGGATTGGGGCCGTTACGAGTACACCTTCGTTGGGCGTTCACCGGTTCGGTTCGACCGCATTCGCATGCAAGCACCGGTGGCGCCACGTCGGCTGGCAGCGCTGCTTCGCGAACATGACATCTTCATCACTGCCAGCTTGCACGACCCTTGCTCCAATGCGCTGCTGGAAGCGCTCGCGTGCGGGTTGCCGGCAATTTACGCGCGCAGCGGTGGCCACCCGGAATTAGTGGGTGATGCCGGTTACGGCTTTGACAACCGCGAAGAAATCCCCGAGCTGCTAGCCTGTTTGGTCGGCAGCCATGAGCTGGCACGCAGGGCGATTGATGTGCCTCGATTGGCGAGAGTGGGAACCGCGTATCTGAAAGTGATGGGCCTTCGCGACACGGCTGCTGAATAAGTACAGGGCATCTGTCTGCTCACCACGTTTGCAGCATCTGTTCAGAATGCGATTGCGGCGATTTTGCTCCCTTGGAGACCAGATTTGAAAGCGTTTGCTAGAAGGCTGATAGCCAAGTTGATGCGCATCCCGGTGAGTGACGAGCCCATGATGTATCGGCGCGAATTGTTCGCAGAACTTCTTGTGCTTGCGGGCAAGGCAAGGTTTCGTGGAGCGCGCGTGCTTGAGATTGGCCCAAAAGATGGGTTGGACAGCGCGCGGTTGGCCACGTTGGAACCGCGCGAGTTGGTGCTGTTGGATCTGCCCGAAAAGCGCGCCGACATCGAAAGTTGGCTCGATGAGATTATGTGCTCGCACAGGTACGTCGAGGCGAACATTATGTACATGTCCGCGGATGAGTTTTCTGCACTTGGCCGTTTTCAGCTTGTCTGGTGTACCGGCGTGCTGTATCACAACGCGGAACAATTACGCTTTCTGAGGAAGATGTATCACTTGCTGCAGCCGGGTGGGCATCTGGTGTTAGAAAGCGCCACGCTGCGACGACCGTGGTTATTGCGGCGAGGTAGTCTGGTACAGGTCCACTACCCGCGGACCTTCAAAGATACTGGCAGTATCACCCATCTGCCCACAGCAGCCGCCATCAAAGCCTGGCTGACAATGGTCGGTTTTGTCGAAATCCATGATTCTAAGTGCCATCCCGCCTCCGATTGGAGGCTGCTCTGGCAGCGCTATGCCTGCATCTGTCGCAGGACAGCCGACGACACCGTTGGCGGATACTACTGGAAATCGGGACGCAACCCCGCGTATCACTTCGGCGAGAGCACATGAGAGCCATTGTGCCTCGTCTGCCTGATTCTCTTGTGGCATGAGATTCTTCCAGTCTGAAAACAAGGGCATCATCCTGGTTGCGCTAGGGTTCGTGGTTCTCAATCTGGTCGGCTTGGACAGGAGTCCGGTGGTGTGGATGGATGAGGTCACGCTCAACGATCCAGCGAAAGAACTGGCGCTTCACGGCCGCATGATCTCCTCCGTGTTTGCGGGCCGGAATGGATTTGGCGAGGCGTATTATTGGCAGCCTCCCGGTCAGCCCGCGCTGATGGCGCTGGTCTACAAAGTGTTCGCTTTCGGCATATGGCAGACCAGAATGCCGGGGCTGTTGTTCGGGTCGGGAACGCTGCTGGTGCTGTATCTTCTCGCCATACGATTGCTCCGGAGCCGGAGTGCGGCCCTGCTCAGCGCGGTAATACTTGGCCTAGACCCAAAGTACATCGAGTCCGCTCGCTCAGGCCGCATGGACACGCAGAGCTTTTTCCTCGCCTTGTTGGGGGTGGTTTTTGTTGTGAGCGTGCTACAAAACGATGACAACGTTGGCGATCACCGCCGTGAGGCTGTTTTGGCGGGCGTGTGCCTGGGACTGGCAGGCATCACCCACCCGCTGACAATCGCGTGGGTGGCGGCGCTAGGGGTGATTGTTGTCACGTGGCGAAAGCCGAGGCAGCTACGCACCTTCATTGCGGTGGCCGTACTCTCGGCGATGCCGGCGTTTTTATGGATTCTGTCCGCGGCTGTCGCGGGAGACCTGGAGATGCTCAGAACCCAGTTCATCGAGCACGGCGGCAGCCGATTGTACGCAGGTGGCGTGTTCAAGCGGATTGTCGACGAAGTGCTCCGGTACGCAGAAGAGTACAGATTTGCACCGGGGCTGCTGGCGCTGTACTGCGGAGGGGTGGCATGGGTGCTGTGGCGTCGGCGTCACTTTCGGCGCGAGGGCATGTGGTTGGTGATTCTCTTCATGGTGCCGGCGCTTTTCAACGCTTTGTTCATGTCGAAAAAGGTCGGGTTTTATTTTCTGCACCCGGTGGCGATTCTTGCGATTGCGGCTGGGGCAATGACGGCTGAATTGTGGAAAGCCCCCTTTATCTCAAACGGCGAAAGAATAGCAGCACGGGTGTTTCGAGGCGCTCTGATACTGGTATTGGTCAATGTGCTCGCGGTCGGAATAATCGGTCGTTACGCCGCGCTAGCCTATCAGTGGCGTCAGCGTGATTATCGTCCGATAGAGCGCGCTCTAGCGGAAATCGTGCCGCCCGATAGCGTTGTCTGGGGGCCGCCAGATATCTGGTACGCGGTGGAGCAGGCCGGCGCCTCGCTGCGCATTCGAGGGGTGCCCGACCCGACGAGACATGATTTCCTTGTTACTAAAGTGGGTTCCGGTACAGTACTGCCGCCGAATGTGCGCAAGGTTAGCGAATTCGGGGATGCGCTGCCGCCCGTGTTTGGAGCGCTGCAGCTGCGCTCTGCTGATTACCGTATGCGGGTGTGGGCTTGGGAACAGCGCTGAATTCGCGCCCGGTTACCCGCCCCACCGTCGGCTGCAGGCGGCTCTTTCCCGGCCGCCTGCAGCGTGCCGCGGACCGTATCAGCAGTTGCCTGCCCTGGCCGCGCACCGCGCAGCCAACCTGTTTTTTCGGTCTGCGGGAAACCCTCGGTGGGCCGGGATTTTTCTCGCGCAAGCTGGCGTGCGAGTTCGAAAGACAGGGGATTATTGTCACTCACAACCGGCTGCGCCGCGCGCGAGCCGCGCTGCTTTTCAGCGTCTCGTGGGGAGACTGGTTCTACTCGCTGTGCCGCCTGTGGGGGGTACGTACCGCGCTGCGCGTGGATGGATTCATGCTACCAAGCTACTTTGACAGCCGCGAGCAACCTTCCGGTTTTCAGGCGCGAGCGCTAACCACGAGCGACATGAGATTGAATTATCGAATGCAACGCGACTTGCTGCGCGCTGACCATGTGATCTATCAATCGGCTTTCAGCAAGGAGATGGCGGATGCTCATCTTTACAACCGGCGCGAACGTTATTCCATAGTTCACAACGGTGTCGACCTGGATTGGTTTCGGCCGGGTCAGGGACGCAGCGGGCGGGTGCGGCTGCTGGCCGCGGGTTCGTTGCGGCATGAGTATATGCTCGGCACGATTCTGCCGGTGTTCGCGCGATTGTGGCGTAAGCACAATCTGGAGCTGCACGTTGTGGGCACGCTGGGGCAGATATGCCGTCGGCAGCTCGCCGATTTCGGTGCGAAGAACCCTGAAACTAGTGAGCGTATAAAAGTGATTGGCGCGATTGATAATGACGACATGCCACAGCAGATGCGCCAAGCCGACGTGCTGCTGCATCCGCGCTTGGGCGATTGGTGCCCAAATGTTGTGGTGGAGGCGCTGGCGTGCGGGCTTCCGGTCGTGTGCGGCTCTTGGGGCGGGGCAGCCGAGCTTGTCGGGACTGGTGGGATTGTGGTGCCTACTGAGAAGTGGAGCTACGGAGCGGATTTCGTAGCGGGGATGGCAACTGCGGTCGAGAGCGTGCTGGCCTCTTTGGCTGGTTATCGAGAGAGCGCGCGGCAGCACGCTGAGTCAGAATTTGACATTCGCGGTGTTGCGGAGAAATACATGCTTGCCATGGGGCTGAAGCGTGCCGGCGAATAGGTCTGGACGAAAGAACCTTCTGCTGCTGGCGGCAATCTGTGTTACCGCCTTTGTGCTTCTGGAGGCCGGCTTGCGCCTGACGATGTTTCACTGCGCGATGCCCGAGCCCAATCTGTGCCGTTTCGGGGTGGTGAAATACTTCTTCAATCGCACGGAGGGTGGCGGCGACCTCGCTCCAAATCAAGATGGAGTGTGGGCAATCTGGCCGCACCGCCCCTATCATGTGCAGACTAATTCGGACGGCCTGCGCAATGTTGAAGAGGTGGATGGCAGTCACGATATACGTATCCTCGCAATTGGAGATTCGTTTACGTTTGGCCCGTACGTGCCCAACGAAGATACCTGGCCCATGCAGTTGGAACGATTGTTGGATGCGGCCCTGCATCCGCGGGCGAACGCCCAGGTGCTCAACGCTGGAGTGGCCGGATACACAATCGTTGATGAGTACCACTACTTGAGAGAACGTGGCCTGGCGTTGGAGCCAGACCTTGTGATTTTGGCTTTTTTCCCGAATGATATCAGCGACATGCGTGGGCTGCAGCGTGATTTTCTTGCTCGGCCGGTGCATCAAGTTTACGGGACATCTTTCATGCGTTGGGCGCGCACCACGCTAATCAACCTCGAACAAAGACTCGCCATTATTCGCTTCGCGCACAGCTTGCGGGCAGGTATGGTGCGGCGGGAAGCGCAGGCCCGAAAGATCGCGGAAGAGCAGCAGCATGTGGGAAAGCCTTCCACACCTGAGATGAGCTGTGGTGCTTTTCTCCGCGAACAAGGTGAGCCGGCGGACAGTTGCTGGCAATCCTATCGTGAGTGGTTCGCAGCGACCGCATCCATGCTGGCGGAGCGCAATGTGCCAATGCTGGTGGTGGCGATCCCGGATTATCGCCAGCTGCCGGAAACAGGTTACCCGGATGCGCCACAACGGTTTGTCGCCCAGTTAGCCGCCGACGCCGGGGTGCGGTTTCTCGATTTGATCCCGGAGCTGCGGGCTCGAACTGAGATAGAAACAGCGTATCTTATGCAATATGACCCGGACCATGAACCGGACGCTGATTACCCGGCGGCAATCGAGCGCTATCGGGGAAATGGACATATGTCTGCGTATGGATATCGAGTAGCGGCGGAAGCGATCGCGGAATACCTGAAAAGCAACCCGTACTGGCCGAGAAATTGACGCGCACTGAGCCTCAACTGGAGCACCATCTTCGATGGCTGTAAAAACCACACTCGATGTGTTCAAAGTTCAGGAGTTCGTGGAAGCGCTCGGCATCGAACTTCCGCCTGTCGAACGCTTCTGGAAACTAGGTGATGCGACGGCATTACGATATCGGGCGGACGGATCATTTTTTCGCGCCAATTACGAACGTGGCATCCTCCTTTATGCGCTGGTGGCAAAACATAGGCCGACCTCGGTGCTGGAGTTTGGAACCGGTCGGGGATATGGCTGTCTTTGTGTGGCGTGGGCAATGCGTGATTACGGTATCCCCGGCGTCATTCACACCGTTGACATGATTTCATCAGATGAGGGCATCAGATGGCCGGTTCGCTGGAATGTATCTGAAGAGCCGCGCGTTGAACTTCTCGCGCGCGCCGAGGTGTGGGGGCGGGCAGCGCATCCCAGGTGGTTAGAGCATGTTCGGGAATTGACGGGGTACTCCGCTGCGGTCATGCGAGGATTCAGCGGTGCGCCGGTGGATTTGGCCTTCATCGATGCCGGTCACGGACATAGTACTGTGAGGCATGACTTCTATGCGGCGCTGCGCGTCGCGGCCGAAAGTATTGGCATTCTCTTCGATGATTATTCGCGCGATGATTGGGGCCTGGGCACGCGAAGACTGATTCATGAGGAGGTGTTACCGCATGGTCATGCGAGCTTGATTCTTACTGACAGGCGATGGCCGGGCGGGGAGCGAGAGAATCAGACTGACGCTTCTACCGGAATGGTGTGGGTGCAGTGCGAATCACCACCACGGCTGTTGGATGAGATTCAGCCCGGGTTCCCCCGGGGCTTGTTCGCGTCTTGTTACCGGCTCTGGGAGATGTGGTATTCCCTGCGGCTAATGGTGGCACAGAGAGCACGTCAGGTGCTGCGCGCGACACGCGGCGGTTCGCGGCGTTGATGCGCGTCCTTGCCATCCAGACCGCGCTCGCAATCACATCCGGCGGGGCGCGTGCCGATTACGAAATTCTTGCGCAGCTCGCGTATCGTGGTCATGCCATCGAGGCTGTCATGCCGCGTACGAACCGATCGGTATGCACGGCGCCGCCGGGCGTGCGGATGCGCTGGATTTCCGCGCGTGGCCTGAAGTTCCCGCAATCGCTGGGGCTAATGGCATTGCCGGGCCTGCTCCGCGCTGCGCTGCGCTTCGGCCCACACATCATCCGTGACCACAGCCCATACTCATACGGGTTGGCCAGCCCGTGGTTGGGCCGGCTGCTGCGTGTGCCCGTGGTGGGCATGATTTATCACCTTGATGGCAGCTTGCCGGGCGCGCGCTGGGTGGAAAGGAGTTTGCTCGGTCGATATGACCTCGTACTCACCATCAGCGAGTTCTCGCAAGGGCAATTGCGGCGGATTGCACCGCGCATCGCTGAGCGTACCGAGGCAATTGGATGCGGGGTGGCGGCGCAGTTCGCACGGCCGGAATCCGAGAGCGGGGTTTGGCGGAGAGAAAAAGGAATCCCCGCCGATGTGCCCTTGTTCAGCACTTCCGGGGTGCTGACTGCGCGGAAGAACCACATCTTCTTGCTGCAAGTGATGCAGGCTTGGTTGCAGCGCGGTCGCGATGGATTCTTGATCGTCACCGGCGAAGGTGAACTGGCACAGTGGCTGAAGAGCCAGGCGCGCGCTGCCGAAGTGGACAAACGGGTGCTTTTCCCTGGATATCTGCCAGAAGACGAATTGTGTCGAGTGTTTGCATCCAGCACTGCCTTCCTGTTCCCATCTCGGATGGAGGGCTTCGGGATGGCGCCGGCAGAAGCCATGGCATGTGGTACTCCTGCCATTGTCTCAGACCGGGGAGCGCTGCCCGAGGTGGTCAGGGACGGTGAGAGCGGCTACGTGCTGCCCATTGATCAGGGCGTGGAACCGTGGCTGCGCGCGATGGAGCGCCTGTGCGATGACCGCGGTTTGCGCACCCGTATGACCGCAGCCGCGCTCACAGATGTGCGCGAGCGGTTCAGCTGGGAGAGAGCCGGCCGCGAGACCGAAGCCACCTTCCAGAGGGTGATAGCGGCGCACCGTCGATCGGTGGGCTAGGACTGTGCGCGTGCTCGTCGTCGGCGCCCAACAATACCCCATGTACGCGCCCGCGTGGGCTCGGGGGCTGCGCGAGGCTGGGGTAAAGGTGATCACATGGGATTGGACGGAATCTCTCAGTGCCGGCCTCGCCGGCCGGCTGGAGCGGCGCTTTTTGATCGGACCGGGAATTGCGCGCGTGAAGAAGGAATTGCTGCACAGAGCAGCTGAAAGCAACGCGAAAGTCGTCTTGCTGTACGCGCTCGCGGCGATAGACGCTCCCACGGTGAGAGCGCTCGCGCGGCAACACTGGATCTCAGGTTATCACAACGATGACCCTTTCGGCGCGTATGGCGGAAAACCCGGCTTGCAGGCGTGGAAGCAGGCGCTCCCCCATTTCCATAGCCACCACGTTTTCCGCCAACGGAATGTGGCTGAATACCGACGCTATGGCGCGGAGCGGGTGAAGGAATTGCGCCACTTTTTCCTGCCGTGGCTGCACCGACCGGTCACGCTTTCGCAAAGCGAGAAAGGGCGTTATGAGAACGAGATTGTGTTTGTCGGTCACGCGGAAGCCGATGCGCGCATGGGATACCTGTCGGCGCTGCTGACGGCCAGGCTGCCGGTGCGTGTCCATGGAGGGAGCAAGTTGTGGCGGCGTCATCTCCCATTCTCTCTTAAGCGCGTGTTTGCGCCCATTCAGCCGGTCTATGGGCAGGATTACGTGAAGACAATCGCCGGCGCGAAAATCTGTCTCGCCTTCTTCAGCCGCGCGAATCGGGATGATTACACCACGCGCGTTTTTGAGGTACCCGCAATGGGCGGCTTTCTGATGTGCGAACGCACCCCTGTCATGCAAGAACTGTATCGAGAAGATATCGAGGCGGTCATGTTCTCGAGCGAAGATGAGCTGGTACAGAAATGCGTCTGGTATTTGCAGCACGAAAGAGAGCGCCAACATGTGGCCGCTGCGGGCCGGCGGCGCTGTCTTTCGGATGGCCATGATGCGGTCAGCCGCATGCGGCAGTGGCTGCGCGATACGCGAGACTGGATGGATGCAGCGGGCCACCCAGGCGCGACGGCATGACGTGGCGGCTGTTGTGGGTCTGCTCCACGCTGTCGCCATACAATAGCTTTCTTTTTCGCTCGCTGGCTGCGCAGCCGCAGATTGTCTTACGCGTGGTTGTCAACAAGATGGTGGACGCGCGGCATCCGTGGCAAACGGATTTGACGCGCGGATTTGAGCTGCGGCCCCTGTGTCGGGTGGCAGGAATCGATTGGGATTTGCTGCGCGAGGCCTTGTGGTCAAGAGATACTATGGTTGTAATTGCGGGTTGGAATGCGCCTGCGGTCATCCTGTTTGCTAGCCTGCTGGCAGTCAGAAGAGAGGCCTTCGTGCTTTGGACTGACACCCCCGACGTGGACGCACACCGTCCTCCACTGAAGGCTGCGCTTCGTGCCCACTGGTTGCGCTGGCTTTTTGGCCGCGCCGACGCGGTGATGGGCACCGGTGCGCCCGCGCTGGACGCCCTGCGAGAAATGGGTTGCCCGGCCAGTAAATTACTCAAATTCCCGTTTTTCGTTGATCTTGACAGCTATCAGGGAAGCAAAGCCGAGTCACCGGCAGAGAAGGTCATGCGATTTGTGTCGGTCGGTCGAACTGAGAATGCCGTCAAAGGGCATCATCTCGCGGTGGAGGCGCTCGGCCGTGTTTTGGAGCGAACTCGCAGACCGGATTGGAAATACACAATCGTGGGGAGCGGCCCGGACGCAGAGGAGCTTCGCGCACTGATTGTATCTCGCGGCCTAGAGGAGCACATCAGACTGATGGGCTGGTTGGAGCCGGACGAAGTTGGGGGTATATTGCGGCGTTCCGATGTGCTCATTCATCCCTCACTGCGGGACGCTTATCCGGCCGCCGTGCTGGAGGCGATGGCAGCCGGCCTTCCTGTGATTGGCTCTGACGCGGCCGGTTCAGTCCTCGATAGAGTTGTTCATATGCAGAACGGATGGATACACACCGCCGGGGATGTTTCTCAGCTCTCTGAGCAAATTGAATGGGCATTGCAGCACCGTGGGGAAGTGATTGAGATGGGAAGAGCTGCGCGGCTCACAGCGGAGAAATGGCCGGTATCAAGAGCGGTTGAGATCATCCGTTCCGTTCTTTTGGGTCAAGTGAACTGAGATGCGCTATGGAATTGATGCTTCCAATTTGAGGTCCGGAGGGGGCGTTCACCATTTGCTTCGCATTCTTGAAAACTCCGGAAACTCTCTGGGTAGCGACATGCACATCATTGTGTGGGGCAGTAGCGCACTGTGTGAGCGCATAGTGCGCCGGGAAGGGATTACGTTGACGGTGGTACCGGATCTGGATACATCCCCGCTCCGGCGGCTGTTCTGGCAATTTCGGCAGCTGCCGAACCTTGCCGGCAGTTCCTGCGATGTGCTGTTTGCGCCCGGTGGTCTGGCGGGAAATCACAGCGTTCCCACTGTGGCCATGTGCAGAAACATGCTCCCGTTCGAACTTGCTGAGGCCCGGCGGTACGGCGCTAGTTATATGTTTGCGCGGTTGTTGTTTCTGCGTGTGCTGCAGGCGCGCACTTTCCGCTGCGCAGATGGGGCGATCTTTCTCAGCGATTATGCGCGCGAGCGCGTCTCAGCGCAGATTGGCGATCTCCGTGCGAGAACTGCTCTGATAGCCCACGGCGTGGAGCAACGTTTTCGGAGTGAGCCGAGGCTGCAGCGGCCACTTGAAAAATTTACTCTGGCAAGGCCCTTCCGCTTGCTCTATGTCTCGATTGTGGATGTGTACAAGCACCAATGGCATGTGGCCGCCGCGGTGGCAGATTTGCGCCAGAAAGGAATGCCCGTGGTGCTGGATATGGTCGGGCCGGCGTACCCGGCCGCACTCCGGCGATTGCACGCGTCTCTGAAGAAACTGGATCCGACCGGTGCGTGCATCCAATATAGTGGCGCGGTGGCGCACTCCGAATTACATCACCGCTATCACGATGCTGACGGGTTTATTTTCGCTTCGACCTGCGAGAATATGCCCAATGTTCTTCTGGAGGCGATGGCGGCTGGGCTGCCAATGGCGTGCTCGGAGCGCCGGCCGATGACTGACATTCTAGGTGAGGGGGGCGTGTATTTTGACCCGATGCGACCGGAGAGCATATCGCGTGCCGTTGCCAGCATGGTACGGGACGCAGACAAGCGCACACACGCGGCTCACTCAGCGTATGAGCGCGCGGCTGACTACACCTGGGGGCGATGCGCAGCCGAAACGTTTTGTTTTCTTGATGAGTGTGCTGGGATGAAAACCGAGAGCGAGCCACAGTTGCGTTCTGTGGACACAAATGAAAAGAAGCCAGTCTGAGAGCTGGCCCGTTCGGCTCATGATCATTGTGTGGATGCTCCTGACTGTGGCATTCAGACAGGAATTCAACGTGTTTGCCCCAGCGACGGATTGGTTGGGAAGTATCGGGTTGTGGCCGTTGGCAGAAACGACGGCCACCATCACCAGGTGGTTGGCACCGCTGTGGGGGAATTCGTGACATTGGCGGTGGTTGCAGCATATTCACTCGCCTGCATTCTTATAGGTATGGTGGGGATTTGGGTCTTGAGACGTGGGTCTGGCAGAGTCAGTGGTTCCATGAGTTTTGACCTTGGCACCGCGCTTGCCCTTGGTCAAGGGTTTTGGGCTGTTGTTTGGATGCTGCTGGGTCTCGTAGGGTGGTTCGACAAACGCTTGATTGTGGCCGTGCTGCTTGCAAGCGCGGCAGCCGGAGCGCTCCTGTTAGTCAGGCGAGCAGCGACGGAAACCGATTATTTGAGGCCACTTCGAGAGTTCTGGAAACCTGTTCATGCATTGCAGAGACCGTTCATTCCAGTTGCAATAGTGTTGATGGTGCTAGTGGGGGCTGTAGGGATTTTCAATGCTGTGCTTCCACCGCGGTTTGGAGTTGGTGATGGTTTTTTCTATTACATGGTGTTGCCTAAAATCATGGCTGCGTCTCAGCGTATCATGCCGGTGCCGGGTTACGAGTCTTCGCACAGTGTGCTGGGGTATCAGGGAGAAATGCACTATGCCGCTTTGATGGGTCTTTCGGGGGAAAACGCTGCCTTGCTATTCGTATGGGTGACAATGCTGGGAGTATTTGCCTTGGTACTGCGGCTGTGTGATGATGTGGGCTTAGAGCCAGCTGGAAAACTAACTGCAATAGTAGCACTTTTTTCCTCAACCGCTTTCAATTTCTTCCTCAGCGACGGAAAGGTCGACACGTTCGCTCTGATTCTCGGGGTGGCGGCATTCGTGTGGGCCTTGCGTGTATCCGATTGGCCGGTGTTGGCGCCGAGACTGGCGGGATTGCTCACCGGGTTTGCGATCGTAGCCAAACTGGCCTTCGTTTTGTCGGTGGCAGTTCCAGCGATATCGATATTGATTATTGTGGCGCTGCAAGAAAAGGATGCGGGTGACGGAACCTCATCCAGTTCGCAGCTCCCCAATAGATTGGCCGCAATACTCGCTCAATTCGCGCTGTTCTGCACGCTGCCGATTTTGACCCACGTGTACAAGAACGCAGTCTTGTTTCGTGAGCCGTTCGCTCCATTGGTGTTTTTGAACCAGCCCTTGTCGATTAGCTCCAATTACAGTTGGAATGGTCCAGATACCGCAAGGCACATCCTTAGGACTCTCCCCTACGCCCTAGTGTACGGCAAGCACTCAATCGGACATCTGTCTCCTTTGTTCTTGGCAGCTTTGCCGATAGTGATGCTGGTCCCGAAATCTACATGGAGAACCCACAGGAAGGCGGTAATGTTGGCATTGATTGGTACTGGGGCACTTCTCATAGGCGCCTGTGCGGAGGCATCCTTCTTTACTGTGCGTTTTCTGTTGCCGGCCGCGGTGCTTGTGTTACCATTATTGGGTCTCCTTTTCCAAACTGCAATCGAGGTATGGTCCGCGCATTTGATCTCGCAATTGGCTATTGCTGTCGCACTTTGCACGGTGATGCTCGGGCATTCACAGGTCGGTCATGACTGGCACCGTATGTTGCGTTATAGGTTTCAAGGGGCAGGATTGTGTGCGTTTGATAGTATATTGTGGTTTCCAAATTCCATGTGCGCGACCCTGGTTTCGGTGAACGACATTGCATCTCCGGGCGACCGCATTCTTCATCATGGGTATTCTTATTGGCTGCGCCCTGATCTGATTCAATGCATGCCCACTCGGGACGAATGGAATTGGATTAGCGCCGCTTCTTCCGCAAACGATGAATGGGCACGGATTCACTCGCTTGGATTCCGCTACATGGTGACAAAACGAGAGCTAAAACCCATCCCGGATTGGTTGTCGGTTTCTCTCGTACACAAGGAATCCGACGTCCACGTGTACGAGATGAAATCATTAGACCCAAAGCGGCAGCCCGAGTTTGCCTGCCTGCAGGTGAAGCAGCCTGCTTGGGATGTGATCGCTGCAAATGGCAACACATGAAGAAAACCAATGCCGTTCTTCTGCTTTTGACCGGATCCGGATGGCCTTGCTGACAGCCGGTGTGGGGAGGCCGTCACGTTTAGAGCCTGCAGCCTATAACCCTGTTGTGAAGGGCATTGCGCCCGGCGATTCTTACCAGACTATCGTGAACTTTCCGATACTCACGCATCACAGTGTCAGCGCAATGTACCCGGCGCTCCCCGCGGATGTGAGCGCTGTGAATTGCCACAAACCGCTAAAAC
Organism: Anaerolineales bacterium; assembly: GCA_036011785.1. GTDB lineage: Bacteria > Chloroflexota > Anaerolineae > Anaerolineales > UBA11657 > CAJWGI01. The sequence continues at coordinate 20,482 of DASCOB010000200.1, forward strand.
CTAGATAGGGATACGAATTGGGCGAGCCGCTCGTTTTCTCCTCGGATCTTGACATTTCGGTTTCCAACATCCGGTTCTCGCCTAACAAAATCGCCTTCGACTTGGATGCGGATGATTGCGGCTGGGTTGTGCTCAACCAGAACTTCACGCGCGGCTCGTCTCTCAGTGGCGCGGAGACGCCGGTTCTGGAACTAGGGAAGAAGTCGGCCGCAAGGCTCTCTCCGGGGACATGTGGAAACCTTGCCTTTAAGTTTTTCCCTAAAAGCATCTGGTGCGGGCTGGCGTTTATCTGCTTGGGGGTGCTTACGGCTTTTGCACAGCTATTCCTCAGATATGTTCCGGTGAAAGCGAGATGACATCGATGATTCGGGTTGCGTTGCTCGCATACAATGAGAGCGAATCAATTGCGTCTGTTTTGCTGCAGCTCAAAGAACACCTGACAGCCATGGGATTTAGTTTCAGGGTTTATGTTGTGAACGATGGCAGCACAGATGATACGCTTGCCAGGGTGGAGGGGCTTTCGGCCAAGCTGCCGTTGACAGTACTGAATCATGAAACCAATCTGGGGGTGGCGCGGGTATTCGAGACCGGCCTGCGGGCCGCACTTGCGGATTCTGAGCCGGATGATGTCATCGTCACCATGGAAGCTGATGGCACGAACCAGCCCACGGTGGTGGGCGCAATGGCCGGCAAGGTTCATCAAGGTTGCGATGTGGTGTGCGCCTCACGCTACCAGGAGGGCGGGAGCTATGTCAACTTTCCGTGGAAAAGGCGCATCTTCAGTGCCAGCGCTAATTGGATGCTGGGCTTTCTGTTTCCGATTGCGGGCGTGCGCGACTACACCATTTTTTTTCGGGCGTATCGGGCCTCTTTGCTGAAGAATGCGTTTGAACATTACGACGGCGAACTGATAACGGCGCGCGGTTTCGTCAGCAATGCAGAAATCTTGATAAAGCTCCGTCCCCTCAAGCCGAAGGCAACTGAGTGCGCGTTGATATACGACTATTCTCTCAAGAAATCAACCAGCAACATGAATGTGTGGAGGAACACCACCGAGTATTTCAAGTTCATGTGGCACCAGATTTCCAGATAACGTGAACATTCGAAAAGCACTTCCAACAACCGGGATATTCGTGGCGCTTGGTGGAATACTGCTCTTTCATTACATTTCTCTGCTTGACTATCCGGTCCCTAGTTGTGATGAAGCCTTTTACGGGCGCACAGCGTCAAAGTTCTATGACGCTGCAATCGTTGGCCAGAGATGGCCCCCTGCAGATGCGTTAGTTTATATGTTTCACGGACGAGGGTACTGGCTGCTGCTGGGGATTGCGTTTTCTCTTCTCGGGACGACATTGTTCGCAGCTCGCATGGTTTCATTTGTCGGGCTGATGGTCTTAGTCTTGGCGACATTTCTCGTCGGGAAAATGTATGTGAATAGGAATGTCGGCCTGTGGTCGGCCGGTTTGGTGGGAGCGGCATGGCTTTCCCTATACTCAGGCCATCTCGCACGGCCCGATATGCTTGCTGCGGCGGTTGGAGCGATCTCTGTGGTATGGGTGAAGTATGTGTCGGAAAACCCGCGTTGGTGGCGATTTCTTTTTTTGGGGATGCTGCTTTTGTTGCAGTTGGAGATTCACCCACTCCCGGTGCACCTTGTGTTGCCCATTCTATTAATGGTTACGGGATATGTGTTCCGGAACAAGTTGTGGAACCCACTTGGTGCAACCGTTTTAGGGATGCTGATGGCGGGAGTCATTGTGTTGCTTGGACGCTACGGAACTGAGACCATGGTCTTCCTTCGCGGCCTTTCCGAGGAAAATGACCTTTTGGTCGAATTCATGCGTGGCGATTCTTCTACGGTTGGTGGAAGCTGGCTGGATTGGGACGGAAACTTCCTCCGATTCTGGTGGGGGAGCTACGCATGGCTGGCTCCGGTCGCGTCAATTCCGCAGGCATTGTTTTTCCTGGTCGGCTTGTTGTATGCATACGCGCGGAAACATGCAGGGTTGCGCGAATTGGCTTTTCTGGTGGTGATATCAAGTGTTTCCTTCGCGCTGATAAATAGCACGCACTTGTGGCTCGGGTACTCACTCTTGTGGCTTCCGTATTACACGGTCATGGGGGTTGCTGCCGTCACGGGCCTTAGCAGGCGTCCCCGCTGGAGTTGGCCGAATCGCAACATTGGCACAGTGGTACTGGCTCTTTGCGGTTTGCTGTATCTGGTCGGCGACGTACGCCTCGTGACCGGCAATCGAACGAAGACAGAAGAAGCCTATTACGCAGAAGCCAGTCAATTGCTCGCCGGTATTCCCGCGGGAGCGCGAGTGTTGGCAAAGCAGTACTGGTGGTATGCAATGCGAGACAAGGTTACGTTTGTGGATGAGAACCTGATTGCGCCACGAGGTAGTTTGGCATGGTGGATTGGCGTGCCGGATGGGATGGGCGTTTCACGGCCAGAGGTAGATCTGAGTGTCCAGGTCAGGGAGCAATTCGAAGAGGAGTTGCGGCCCGACTTTGTTGTTCTGGACGGGGTGCTCGGCTGTTTCGATGTGAGAGAGGCCAAATTTGATGCTTTTCTGGACGTGGTTCAGGCGCGCTGCGAGCTGAAACGGCAGATTAACTCTGATTTATATCGACCGCAGCAGGTTTACCAATGCGCGAGTTGAGCAGCGCCCAGTGAGATTTGAGAATGCCTAGGGTCGTAGTGTCCTCTGCTGGGGTATTTCACGCTTATCATCTCGCGCGTGGGGTGCAGGCAGCCGGCTATCTTCATCGTTTCATTACGTCAATTTACAGTCGATACGAAACCGGCATTGACAGGCGAAAAGTGACCCAGCTGCCACTGGCTGCCGGCTTGGCGAGTGCTATCCGGCTTCTTCCGGGGGAGGTCCCGCGACTGGCTTCCTATTTGGTGGGAGATAGCTTCTATGACCGCATGGCGTCGACCCACACAAAAGACGCCGAGATATTTCACGTTTTCAACAATCAGGGCTTGCGGTCTATGAAGGCGGCAAAAGCGCATGGTGCGGTCACGGTAGTGGCGCGTTCATCGGCGCATCCGAGGGCGCAGGCGCGCATACTCCACGGCGCGTCCCCCTCCGCGCCGGGCACTTCAAAACTATCTCGGTTGCTGGTCGAGCGGCATATTTCCGAATACGATCTGGCGGATTTCATTTTTGTGCCGTCGCAGTTTGTTTGGGACACAATGGTGCAGGAAGGCGTACCGGAGCGGAAACTGCGGCGTGTACATCTGGGCTTTGATCCGACTCGTTTCTTCCCTGGGGAGAAGAAGGACGATGTGTTTCGAATCCTGTACGCCGGTGGGTTAAGTGTGCAAAAAGGTATTCCTTACCTTCTGGAAGCGTTTTCGGAGTTGCATCTGCCGAACAGCGAGTTGTTGCTGGTCGGCGACGTGTATCCGGATGCGCGAGCCGCGCTACGTGAATATAGGGGGTTGTTTCGGCACATACGCTTCGTGCCGCAGGCTGAACTGGTGCATCACTATCAGCAGGCATCCGTGTTTGTGCTGCCGTCACTGCAGGACGGATTCGGCATGGTAGTGTACGAAGCTGCTGGATGTGGGCTGCCAGTGATTATCACCGAAAACGTCGGTGCAGAGGTGCGAAACGGGGAAGATGGCTTTGTTGTTCCTGTTCGCGATGCCGGCACGCTTGCGGAAAAACTACGGTTCTTTCATGAGCATCCGGAAAAACGGATGCGGATGGGGCGGGCAGCGCGTGATTATGTGCAGCAGTTCACGTGGCAGAATTATCACCGAGAGGTGATTGAACAATACGACGCGATCTTGACCCAGCGGGGACGCGTACCTCCAGGGTCTCGAGTGGAATTGTGAGTGGAAGTCTACACCCCCGCTGCGAGGCGATAATCATGGCTGAGAGCGGCCGTTCGAGTTAGCTATGGCGCGCGCTTACATTCACACCCTGGAGCCCATGGAGCACGGGGGAGTGATGGCGAAAGTGCGCGTGGCGGCGGAATTGCTGCGCCGGTGCGGGTACTCACCTAGGTTGCTTTACACTGCCACGGATCAGGTTCCAACCGGCGGATGGGGCGCGAAGATGCGCTACTTCCTGCAGCATCCACGCCCGTATCAGACGGAGTTTGAGGGATATCCGGGGTTTGCGGTCCCGCATTGGCCGCTGCCGATCTGGGCAACGTATGCGCTCCCCTGGCTCTTTTTTCGTAGGGCGATTGCGAATCACCACATTAATATCGTTATTTCTGGGGCGAATCACTGTGGCTTGCCATGCGCCATAGCGCGAAAGCGCTACATCGTGTGGATTGGCACATTATACGAGGACGAGTTAACTGGAAAGGCTGTCGGCGGAGACCATTGGGCACAACAGATGCTGACGGGAATGCAAGGGGGAATCCTTGACAAGGTGGAGCGTTTTGTGTTCGAAAGAGCAGCTCTGATATTGACCAACGGGAGTCACACTGCGCACCGCGTCCGCGAAGCACACCCCGATGTTTCGGAAAAAGTTCGAACCGCCATGTTTGCGGTGGATACTAACGTGTTCCGGCCTGCCACGCCCGACGACATGCAGCCGGATTCGGCCCCCTACCTTTTGCTCACGGGGCGTATAAATGACCCGCGGAAAAATGTGGGAATGTTGTTCAGGGCATTCGCGCGCGTGTGCGAGCGGCGGCCGGATTTCAGATTGATACTCACTGGTGACCAGCCCTGGGAAACCGTGCGCGCGATGGCACGGGAGGTCGGTGTGGCTGCGCAGGTTGAATTCGTAGGGCGGCAAACCAAATCCGAACTGGTGCGGCTGTATCAAGGCGCGGAGCTTTTCGTACTCTCATCCAATCAGGAGGGGCTTGGAATATCAGTGCTGGAGGCCATGGCCTGTGGCACGCCGGTGGTAGCCACGCGCTGCGGCGGGCCCGAAAGCGTATTAGTGGATGGAGAGACCGGTTTCATGGTGCCGCTGAATGACGATGCTGCCATGGCGGAGCGGCTCATACAGCTGCTAAGTGACCCTCCGCTGATGGTGAAAATGCGCGAGAACTGCGTGCGTGTTGCGCGGGAGACCTTCAGTCGTCCGATAGTGGAGAAGATCCTGCTGCAAGCCTTTCGCGATGTTTACCCGGAACACTTTCTAAGCTGACCGTTCTGTGCGTTTTTCCATAATCGTTCCCACTCACAACGAAGAAGAAGACATCGGTGCCACTCTGCGCGTGCTGTGTGCTCTCGACCATCCCGATTTCGATGTTTTGGTGGTAGATGATTCGAGCGACCACACGCCCGAGATTGTACAAGCCTGTGCGGACAGGCGGGTACGGTACATCGGCCAGACGCGCGGAGAGGGAAGATCTGCTGCCCGCAACCAGGGCATTCTGGCGGCCAGTGGCGAGATTGTGATAATCCTAAATGCGGATGTGCATTTGCCCGCCGATTTCCTTCGTCGTTTGGAAGGTCATTACCGTGGCGGCGCAGACTACGTGTTGGTGGAGAGCCGGGTTTCCAATACCGAGGCTCTTTTCCCGCGCTACATTCAGGCCCAGCATGAATTCTACTATGGCCCAGATACGCTGGTGAACATGAATTGGACGGAGGGATTTTCATGCCGGCGGAAGGCGGCCACTGCTGTGGGGCTGTTCCCTGAGGGTGTTTCGGCGTCGCTCGTGGCCGGTGAGGATGGCTGGTTCGGAGAGCGCTTGGAGGGGCACGGCTGCAGCAGAGTGTTTGATCGCAGCATTGTCGTTACTCACAGCATGCCTTCGGGTGTGGGCGAGTTTTTCAGACAGCGCGTCGGGCGTGGCCATGGCACGGCGCAGATTTGGTTTCAGCGTGAGGGGATTTCTAGGTTCAAGCTGGCCTTGAAAGCAGTTATACAATCGGTCTTTATGGTGGCGTCTATTGGGCTTGTTGTGCCAATTGCGCGGCATGCTTGGAGGTTCGCTAGTTATTCGTCTCGGCGCCGGGCGGACTGGCTGCCATTTGCGTTAGCCACTGCGTTACAGAGCTTTGCTAATGTTGTTGGCATTTGGCAAGGTTTTTTGGAAGCTTGCAACGAATGCGAAGTAGTTGCGTGAGGTGAGCTAGGATGAGATTGCTCTACTCCGGCCACACCTATCTGGTCGACGAGAATCAGAAAAAGCTGGCGGCTATCGTGCGAGCAGAGGGGATAGAGCTTGCGGTGGTAGTACCGCACATGTGGCGTGAACCGGTACTAGAAACCATCTACCCGCACATTGACCCGGAGGCGTCCTACCGAATTTTTCCAACCCGCATAGCCTTACCCGGCGATGAAATGCGCTATTTCTACCTTTCAATGGACTTGCACATGCGGCGCTTTCGTCCGGACATCATCGTGGTGGAGAACGGCGCGGGTGCGCTTGCCTACACTCAGTTTTTGCTCTCCAAGCGGCGTTTTGCCCCGCAGGCGAAAGCAGTGTTTTTTACCTGGTGGAATCTACCGTATCGGCCACGGCAGCCATTCCGTGCTATCGAGCAGTTTAACCTGCGGAACAGCGATGGGGCAATTGCGGGCAATCGCTCCGCCGAGTTGATTCTGCGTGAAAACGGGTACTCTGGGCCACTGTTGGTGCTTCCCCAACTGGGCGTGGACGCCACCCTGTTCGCGCCCGGTGACGGTGATGAGATGCGAAAGGAACTTGGCCTGGGCGATTTCGTAATTGGTTATGCCGGACGCTTAGTACCCGAAAAGGGGTTGCGAGTGCTTATGCGATCCTTGGAAGGGTTTGGCAGAGATTTCGATTTGCTGCTGGTTGGTAATGGCCCGTTGGAGCCTGAACTCCGCGTTTGGGGCACGGCCCTCCCGGAAGGCCGTAGATTACGTGTACACCCTTCCGTGTCCCACGCTCATATTCCTGCGCTCATGAAGGCGATGGACGTTTTCGTGCTACCATCTTTGACCACGTCATTCTGGAAAGAGCAGTTTGGGCATGTGCTCATAGAGGCCATGGCGTGCGGCGTTCCGGTGATCGGTTCAGATTCGGCGGAAATACCCAAGGTAATTGGTGGCGCTGGCCGTGTGATTCCGGAGGACGACCCAGACGGGTTGCGGGTTGCCCTGCGAGAGCTGGCAGCCAGTCCGGACGAGCGTATTGCGCTCGGCTCGCAAGGGCGTGCACGCGTGTTGGCGCAGTTCACTCATGAGCGCATTTCGGCGTGCACCGTTGACTTTCTCTTCAACTTGCTAGACTCATAATGTCCGAACCCCGCAGCACTCCTCTGGATGAGTACGATCTCCCCAAGCAGGCAGTGCGCAGCGCGTTGTGGGCCGGGGGTTCTCATTACTGGCTGTTCGGTCTCGGGTTGGTAAAAACAGTGGTTCTGGCTCGTCTTGTGCCGCCGGAGTATTTCGGGATGGTCGCAGTGGGACAGGCATGGGTCACTTACTTCAGCGTGTTCCGACTTGATTTCCGCACCGTTATGGTGACATGGGAAGATGATTCCCGACGTACGCTCTCGGTGCAATACTGGTTGGACAACTTGCTTTCATGGAGCGGGTTGTTGCTGGCGGCCGGGCTTTACTGGATTTCACCGCAGGCTCTATTTCTGGTTGGTGAAGTGCCCGGCAACTGGCTTTCGGCTGTGTGGGTGGCAGTGTTCACGCTGCTACTCGTGGTGGGGTTTGAGGGCCTGACCTCCACACCGCGCTACATTCTCGAACGGAAGCTGCGCCAGGATATCCTCGGGCGGCTGATTGTGATGCACGCCGTGCTGGGTCTGGTCACGGCAGTAGCTTTGGCCTGGCGTGGACATTACCTGGCTGCAATTTTGGTGGATGTTGCCATGCCCGCGCTTGTCATCGGGGTGGGGGTGACGCTTGTCACCCGCTGGCGGCCTGCATTTGTGTGGGATACGAAATTGGCGCGCGGGCTGCTGGAATTCGGATTAACCATGTGGACTGCGGGCTTACTCGGGAAGATAGTGTTCCAATTGGACGATTGGCTGGTGGGCACAATCGGGCGTGCGGGCCCGAAAGTGTGGCTGTCTTCAGGGGTGTTGCCGGAGTCATTTTACTCACGTGCTTATACAGCGGGCAAGATGCCGATGGATGTGTTCGCCGGCATGATTGGCCAGATTGCGCTTCCGCTCTATGCGCGCAGCGCAGCCCAGGGTCGCGAGACGCTGCGGCGCGCATATCGTCATTTGTCCTGGTTGTTGACGCACATGATTTTTCTTTCGGGAGTGTTTGCGCTGACGACAACTGAAGAGGTCGTAACAATAGTTCTGGGCGAGCGATGGTTACCCACGGTTCCCTTATTCCGGCTGATGGCGGGGTTTGTCTTGCTGCGTCCACTTTATCAGAATGCGTGCCAGCTATTGATTGCAGTTCGGAAAGAGAAACGCATGCGCCGCACAGTGGCGCAGCAGGCAGTGTTTCTGCTGCTGGCATGCCCAGTGGGAGTTTGGTACTGGGGAGCAGCCGGCGCTGCGGTGGCGGTGAGCATGATGACCATCATTGGTCTCCTGTTCGCCGACCGGTACGTTGGGGAGGAACTGGGCCGCTCTGCCGGGGATGCGTACCTGCTGCCCGCGCTGACAGGGTTAGGGGTATATGGTATGCTGCGCTTGCTCGCACCATGGCTCCCGCTCTCACTGTGGGGGAGTGCGGCCGTCAAAGGCGGGCTATGTCTTGCGGCATTCGCATTGGTGATATTGCTATTTGAACGCGGTCAGGCGCAAACTGTGTGGGCCACGGTGCGTCGGGTGCTGCAGAACGGTACCGACGAATAATGCTTAGGGAGGCGAAAGTATGGCTGTTACGGACTCGCGAATGCCGCGACCCGTTCATCCTGGCGCAGGCACTACGTTATGACAGGCGGCGTCTCACGTTGCTACGATTCTGCACTGGGCTTGCATTTTCTGACAGCCGCACACTGCTGCAGGAAATCGAAGAAGACAGCCCTTTCCTTGCCAAGGTGCGAGATAAATTGAGTCGATACACGCGCTACTCTCCGCGGGCGGTCGATTTCATGTTGGTTGATAATGCCGGATCGGTCTTCTTCAACGAGGTGACTCTTTACGTTATCATGCGCGCCCTTCGCCCGGAAACTGTGGTGGAAACCGGTGGGACGCCTGGAAAATCCACTGCATTCATACTGCGCGCCATGCAAAGGAACGGATGCGGGCATCTGTACACGATTGATCTCCCGCCGGCTGCCGTTCAGGAAACACAGCTGGCCGTGCGCGAGAGCTATCACGAGTCGCTGCCTTCCGGGGCGTCCTCCGGCTGGGTTGTCCCGCATGAATTGAAGGCGCGGCACACGCTGCTACTCGGTTCATCGCGCGAGCATTTGCCGCGTGTCTTGGAGGAGGTGCAGACAATCGATGTTTTCCTGCATGACAGTGACCACAGTTATGCGAACATGACCTGGGAATTCCAAACCGCATTGTTCGCTCTAGAAGAGGGTGGACTGCTGCTCTCCGATGATGTGCGCGCGAATGATGCTTTTGGCGATTTCTGTCGTGAGCGAAAGCTTTCCTCCCGGCAGGTTTACAACCTCGGTGCAGCGCGGCTAGCACCGTGCTGAAAGCTTTGCGCAGCTGGTTTAACCTACAGGTGGCTGTGCCGGTCGTTGGCTTTTTGCGCACCTGGGTGCTGAACGTTGTAATCAGCAATGTGCCCTGCAGCGCACTGCGCAATGAGTACTTTCGGCGGGTGTGTGGCATTAGCATCGGGGAGGGTACCGAGATTTGGGGCGGGGTGCGCTTCATGGGTGGGGCAATGAACAGGATTCGTATTGGGGCGCACTGCTCCATTCCCCATTACGCTTTTTTCGTTGCCGGAGCGAGCATCAGCATCGGCAATCACGTCGTCTTTGGGCATGCGGTTGAACTGTACACTTCTGATCACGACCCGGATGACCCGGCCTTTTCTCGCCGCGACGCGCCGATTGAGATTCACGATCGCGCCTGGATAGGCTCCCGGGCGGTCATACTTAAGGGCGTGACAATCGGTGAAGGCGCGGTGGTGGCTGCCGGTTCAGTGGTGACGCGGGACGTGCAGCCTTTCACCATTGTGGGCGGTAACCCGGCCCGATTGATACGCGAGCGTGGCACCCGCGAGTTCACCTATCAGGTGGGTCGAGAGATTAGCCCGGGCTGCTAAATACCGCGCAAGGGCAGCCTTCTTAAGAAAAGCCATATCCGTTGAACTTCTTTAGTCGCGTGGCGCGCAGGCTCCGGTCTCCCGACCAGGTGTATATCGGTTTTGCACTGTTGCGCCAGCTCATAGTAGTGCTCTTAATCGTTGGTTTTCCACCGCTGGAGTCGCACGATGGATGGTATTTTCACCATGGCGGCGACCAAAACTATTATTTCGATTACGGTGATGTGCTGGCGCGAGGAACATTCGCGCGGTATTTCTCCGTCAATCTGGGAACACCCGCGTTAATGGCGCTGGCAATCCGCGTAACGGGGGCGTCAACTTTCTCCGCCCTGCTGCCTTTGGTGGTTCTGCTGAATGGCTTTTTGCTCGGGGGACTCTCAGTGTTGGTGGTCGGGCGGCTAGCAGCGCGATTGACCCGGCGCGAGCGATGCGGCTACCTCGCAGCCGGCCTGTGGGCGCTGATGCCGTGGCTGCTGTGGCTGCTCTTCTGGCCGCACCCGCGCGCGGATTGGCTGCGCATGCCCTACGTGCCCGGCGTAGCGTGGCTGCAGGGCGGGCCGGATGGCCCGGGGGTTTTTTTCGCGCTGCTGGGGGCGTACTTTCTGGCGCTGTCACTGGATTCAAGCCAGCTTCGCTGGCCGCTTCTCAGTGGCGCCGCCTTCGGTGTGATGCTGCTATTTCGGGTGCACTTTGCGGCATTCATATTGCTGGGGGCACTGGCGCTCGGGTTGCGGCGGCGCGGGTGGCATGCCGTGCTGTTTTCCATCGCCGCAGCGGCGCTGTACCTTCCTCAGGTGCTCTACAACCGGCTTGCGTCGCTTGTTCTCGGAACTCCCGGTTACAATCCCTGGCTGCCTGGATACCTTTATTTCGGGGTGCTGGATGTGATGGCGGAGACAGCCTATTATGCCGAGAATCATGAAATGAACATTGTCGCTTTCAGTTATCTCGTGGACGCGGCGCAAGCGCTGCTAGGGCGCGGAGCGCTTATAGCGGTGGTGGTGGTGGTGGCGGGATTGTTGGCGGTGTGGGGTTTTTATCTGGCAGTACGGTCAATTGGCTGGGCGCGCGCCGTGGTTTTGTTCGGCGCCGCTCCGGCTGCGATTGGGGTGCTCTTGTTTTCTCCGATTTTCATCGAAAACGCGTATCGGTTTTCGCTGCCGGCAGCGCCGTTCCTGTTGGTCCTGGCGAGTTGGGTTTTCATTGCGCTGACCGATAGGTGAGCGGCCACGTAAACAGTGGCGTGTTTGCTTGGACTGCAGCGACTACCTGTTGATGTGTTCCCGATAACTTGCGCAGCGCGTATGCCAACGCTTGATGAAATCCAAACCTACTGGCAAGCTCATCCCGCTGGCGAAGCAGAAGTCGCGCATCTTGCCACTGACCGCCGCGACTTCTTTAACGAGCGCGACCGCCAGACCCGGCTGCTCTACCCGAATCTGGATGCTGACTATGGCTTTGCGCTCGCGCAGGGTAAATGCACGCTGGAACTGGGTTGCGGCATGGGTTACAACGCGCAGCGGCTGGCGCAGCACGGTGCGCGCTTGATTGTTATGGACCTAGCGCAGCGCGCTGTGCAATTGACGCGCGAACGTTTGCTCCTGCGTGATCTATCGGCAGCATTCCTGGTCGCGGATGCAGAGCATTTGCCGTTTGCGCCAGACGCTTTTGAGACAGTTTTCTCTTCTGGCGTGATTCATCATTCACCCAATACTGTTCAGGCTGCACGCGAGATCATGCGCGTGCTGAAAGCGGGCGGCGCAGCCACAGTGATGGTATACAACCGCAATTCGCGCTGGTTCTGGTGGAACATCGTAATTGTGCTGGGCGCACTGATGTGGCTGCTGAACAGCTTGCCGGTCCGCAGCCGTGAGCGCCTGCTGGTTGCCCGCTTGGCGTGGCGAGATCTGATTCTGCCGGCGGGGCAGCGGCTGCGTTTTGCGGATGTGGTGCGGGCAGGCACTGATTTCGGCGGGCTGCGCAATCCGCTTTCGCGGGTGTACACCAAGCGCTCGGCGCGACGGCTCTTTTCCGGCCTTGTTGATTTTCGCTTTGTGACTCAATCCAACCGTTTTCGGGCGCTCGACGAGAATCCATCTTTATCGGTGCGGGCAGTTCGGCGTGTGTTGGCTTGGCTCGACCGGCTTTGGGGGTGGTTCTTGATTGTCTACGCCGAAAAGCCATGAAGCGCATTCTCTACATCCATCACGGCGGCGCGTTGGGCGGGGCGCCGTTGAGCTTGCTTCTTCTGCTGCAGCAATTGGATCGTAGTTGCTACGAGCCGATTGTACTCTGCCTTGCCGCCGGCCCAGTCGTGGAACGCTTTCGCGCTGCCGGGGTTGAGACTCACGTCGCGACAGACATCAGCGATTTCAGTCAGACGGAACTGGTTTGGTATGGGAATACGCTGCTGTGGCAATTGCCTGGAAAAGCGTTGCGCTTCTTGCCTTCCGTGGCTGCCGCGCGGCGTTATCTGCAGCATTTCCAACCGGACTTGGTGCATCTGAATTCGTCTACGCTCGCAGCTGCGGCGCAGGCTGCCTTTCAGGAAAGATTGCCGGTTGTCTGGCACATTCGCGAACCGCTGGCGCGTGGATATTTCGGGCTGCGGCGGCGCTGGCTTCGGCGGCGGATTGCGCGTCATGCCACGCGCGTGGTTGCGGTTTCCGAGAATGATGCTGCGCAGCTGCTGCGCTCTGATCGTATTCGCGTTATTCACAACTTCGTTGATTTCGCCGTCTTTGATCACAGCATTGATTCGGATGCGGCGCGCGCGCATATGAATCTGACTCCGGCGCAGCATGTGGTGACGATGCTAGGCGGCTGCTCCGCGCCGAAAGGTACGCTGCCCTTTGTACGCGCGCTGCCGCTGGTGCGGGCGAAAACCCCCAATACGCGCTTTCTGGTGGCGGGGCCAAAACCGCAGGTGGGTGCTAGCAAGCCGATGCCGGCATTGCTCAAACGCCTGTCTCGTGCCGATGCCTATGACCGCGCCGTGATGGCTGCTGCCGGCGCTTCCATAGCCAGCGGCGCACTGCGTTTTCTAGGTGACTGCGACGATGTGCCGCGATTGCTCGCCGCTTCAGATCTGCTGGTGTTCCCTTCGGTCGTTCCGCATTTTGCGCGTCCGGTCATTGAAGCCGGCGCGATGGCAAAACCGGTTGTGGCCTCTGACCTTGGCGGCCCGCGTGAATTGGTGCGCCATGATGAGAACGGCTTGCTGATCCCACCCAATGACCCCCGGAAGTTGGCTGAGGCCATCATCGCCATCCTGTCCGAACCGGCGCGCGCGCAGGCAATGGGCGAGGCCGGTTGCCGGCGCGCGCGCGAATTATTTGATGCGCGGAAAAGTGCTGCGCGCACGTTTTCCATTTACGAGGAACTGATAGGCACTTGAGCGCTGCTGAGAGACTACACTCGTTTGTCGCTCGTGCACAGGCCGTGCCGCTGGCGGCCTATCCGCGCGTGGCGTGGCAGCTGCTCCGCCGAGGCTGGACGGCTGCGACCGCCCCCGCCATCCCGCCAGAATCTGAGGAGCGGGTTTTGCTGCGGGCGTTTCAGGCGCGTGACCGCGAGCAGCTGCTGGCCGATTTCAACATACGAGACACGCCGCGTTTTTTCTGGTCTGAAAACGCGGCCAAGCGGGCAGCAATGGTCGCTTCCTGCGCCCCCGGGCTGGCAGCCCGCCTGCAGGCAGCCGGAGACGACGTGCTGGCCCATCGCTTTGACCTTCTCGGTTCTGGCTCGACGGAACTGGGCGCGTCAATTCCGTGGCAGCGTGATTTCAAATCCGGGCACGATTGGCCGTGCCAGCATTTCACCCGCTTGAATTTGGTCGATTTGGACGCCGGTTTCGATGTCAAGGTGCCTTGGGAGTTGAGCCGATTCCACCACGCAGTCACTCTGGGGCAATGCTTCGCGCTGACGGGTGAGTCGCGCTACGCGACTGAATTCACGGCGCAGCTGCAAGACTGGTGGGTCGACAACCCGTGCGGGTTTGGTCCTAACTGGGCGAACGCGATGGAAGTAGCCATTCGCGCGGTGAACCTGATCTGGGCGTATGAACTGATGCGAACAGCTCCGCAATTGGATCACCAGTTAACGCTTGCTTTCCTGAAGAGCCTGCTTCAACACGGGCGCTTCATCGCGCGCAATCTCGAAGCTGGGTGGCCCGGCTCCAATCATTTCGTCGCCGATTTGTGTGGTTTGATTTGGTTGGGCATTTATCTGCGACCGGCGCCGGAGGCAGATAAATGGTTGCGCACTGGCCTGCGGTTGCTGGCACGGGAACTGCGCACCCAGGTTTACGCCGATGGCGCCGATTACGAAGCCTCCAGCAGCTATCATCTGCTCGTCACTGAAATGGTGTTGTGGACGTGCGCCTACTGCCAGTTGAACGAGATTCGCATGCCCGCAATTTTGCGCGAGCGGCTTGCCGGGATGTTGACCGTGATCGCCGGGCTACTGCGCCCGGACGGGGAGATGCCGCTTTTTGGTGATTGTGATTCCGGACGCTGGCTGGTGCTTGAATCGGACACCGAGCGGCTACGCACGGGCCAAGATGCGCGCGGGCTGCTGGCGGTCGGCGCGTTTTTTTTTGATAGAGATGACTGGCTGGCAGCCGCAGCTATACCCGAACTGAAACCCGAACGTTGCGAGGCCGTCATCTGGGCTTTCGGCGAACCGGCTGCTGCTTCCATTGAGCGACCGCTCCAAAATGAATGTCGCTCGGCCGCGTTCCCGGACGCCGGTTGGTATGTGCTGCGCGTGGACGATGGTTATGTGGCTGTGAATGCGAGTGAGAACGGCGCTGGCGGGTGGGGGCTACACGCCCATAACGACGCACTGAGCTTTGAGTTAGTTGCCGAGCAACGGGCCTTTATCGTCGACCCCGGCTCATACGCGTACACTGGTGATTATCGGGCGCGAAATGCATTTCGAGCCACCGCCGCGCACAACACGGTGCAGGTTGACGCGCACGAAATGAACCGCATTCCGGAGCGCGACCTTTTTCGCCTGAGTGATGACATTCGCGTCAGGGTGCACCAGTGGGGCAGCGACCACGCCCGCAGCTGGCTGGACGCTGAGTATGTCAGCCGCGCAGCCGGACGCGAAATGCTGTATCATCGGCGGCGGTTTGAGTTCTTTCGCGTGGGCGGATACTGGTTGCTGACGGATTCCGCTGGTTATGCTGACGCCGGGAAGCCGAGCGAATTGCGCGCGTATTTTCATTTCGCGGCGCTGCCGGTGGAATTAGACGGTCTGACAGCGCGTACCATGTGTGCTGACGGGGCCAACCTGGCCGTTTTCCCGTTGAGCGCTGGCACTCGGGCGGTGGCGACAGCGGAATTGCAGCAAGGTTGGATTTCGCCCCGCTATGGCGTCCGCGAGCGGGCGCCCGTGCTGCAATACAGATTCTCGCAGCGCGAAAGCACCGCCATTAAAACGGTGTTGCTGCTGTATGAAACCGAAGAGGAATTCGAGTCGCGTCGGCGCACACTTCAGGGAGCACCGCATTGACGGCATTAGGAAAAGCGCAGCGCATCTGGAGTGCGTGGAAAAAGTTTGGCCAGGCGATTGGCGATTTGATCGCACGCATTGTCCTGAGCGTTTTCTACTTTACGATTTTTGTGCCGTTTGCGCTCGGAGCGCGCCTGTTGAGTGATCCGCTGAACGTGAAGGCACACGACCGTTCCATCCGGTGGCTGGAGCGCGAGACGCGGGATCGCACTCTCGGTGATGCACGGAGGCAGTTCTGATGGCCAGTAGATACTCCCTGCTCGTGGCTGTCAGCATAGTGATTGCCACCTTAGCCGTGGAAATGCCGTTGATCTCGCACAAAAGTGCCTACCCGGTCCTCCTCGGGAGGTATAGTTTGTGGGCGATGGTTGTCATCGTCGCGTTGGGCGTTGGCGGTACCGTGTTTGCGTCGCCATCGCTCAGATCACTGAAGGTAGCGCAAAGAATTACTGTGGCGATCGCTTCAGGGCTGCTTCCTCGATGACGAAACGCGATAAGACCATGTAACGTCGGCTGTTCTCCCTTATGCATATTCTGGGCATATCCTGCTACTACCACGATGCGGCGGCCGCGCTCCTGCGAGACGGCGAATTGATCGCGGCTGCCGAGGAGGAACGCTTCACACGCAAGAAGCATGATTTTGGCTTTCCCGCGAATGCGATTTCTTTCTGTCTAGAGCATGCGGGTATTACTGCCCCCGAGTTGGATTACGTCGTCTTCTATGAGAAGCCACTGCTCAAATTCGAGCGCATTTTGACGACTACCCTGGGGACTTTTCCTAAATCGTGGGGCGTCTTCCGCGAGTCGATGATCACCTGGTTCAACGACAGGTTGTGGCTTAAAGGGCAGATTCTAGGAAAGCTGCCTGTTGCTGCCGATAGATTGCTTTTTGTCGAGCATCATCTTTCGCACGCGGCCAGCGCCTTTTTTGCGTCTCCATATGAGGAGGCGGCCATCCTGACGGTGGACGGCGTGGGCGAGTGGACTACCACGACGGTAG
>DASCOB010000201.1:0-21441 GCA_036011785.1 Anaerolineales bacterium
AGAAGGCGATGATTGTTTCGTTCACTACAGTGCTATCACAGCGGATGGTTTTCGGACACTGCATGAAGGCCAGCAGGTTGAATTCACTGTTGAGCCATCAGACAGAGGTCCAAAAGCCATTGATGTATCGATCGTCTAAGTTTTCCTGAAAAGACCTGTCGTCTACCTGGGGAGAATTAGCAGTACCAAGACATAGCTTGGAGAGCGCGGCGGCTCACTTCGCCAGAAGTGGCCGCGGCGCTCTGATTCCCCTCAGTCTGAAGTGTTTCCCCCGCTCTTCCTTGCGCTTTCAATGCGCGCCCAGGTGTCGCGCAGCGCCACCGTGCGATTGAACACAGGCCGTTGCTTCGAAGAATCCGCGCTGTCAACGCAGAAATATCCCTGGCGTTCAAACTGGAAGCGGCTACCGGGGGCGGCCTGCGCAAGACCGGGCTCCAATTTACAACCGCGCAGAATCTGCAGCGATTCCGGGTTCAAACTGGAATCCAAATCCTCGGCCGCCAATGCGCCGGGGTCCTCCGCCAAGAACAGGCGTTCATACAGGCGCACTTCCGCATCCACCGCATGCGCGGCTGAGACCCAGTGCAACGTGGCCTTCACCTTGCGACCATCCGGGGCAGAACCGCCGCGCGTGGTCGGGTCGAAGCTGCAGTGCAGCTCTTCCACCTCCCCGGTTTCTGCGTTCTTAACCACGCTCTCGCAACGGATGAAGTAGGCATATCGCAGGCGCACCTCGCGACCAGGCGCAAGCCGGAAAAACTTACGCGGAGGGTCTGCGCGAAAATCATCACGTTCAATGTAAAGCACACGCGAAAACGGCACACTGCGCGTGCCCATGGAGATGTCTTCAGGGTTATTGACTGCCTCCAGTTGCTCGACCTGGCCTTCAGGGTAGTTCAGCAGCAGCACGCGGAGCGGGCGCAGCACACCCATCGCGCGCGGCGCGCGGCGGTTCAGGTCCTGCCGCAGAGTGTGCTCAAGCAGCGCCATGTCCACCGTGGTGTTGCGCTTTGCCACTCCAATCACGTCACAGAAATCGCGCAGGGCCGCAGGGGTTACACCCCTGCGACGCATCCCCGAAATAGTGGGCATGCGCGGATCGTCCCATCCGCTCACGTGCCCGCCAGCCACCAGCGCTGCCAGTTTGCGCTTGCTCAATACAGTGTGGCTCAGGTTCAAACGCGCGAACTCAATCTGGCGAGGGTGCGCCACGCCGAGCTCATGGAGAAACCAGTCGTAAAGAGGGCGGTTGTTTTCGAACTCCAGCGTGCAGATGGAATGAGTGACGCCTTCTAGCGAATCAGATTGGCCATGCGCGAAATCGTACAGCGGGTAGATGCACCATTTGTCGCCGGTACGGTGGTGGCGCGCGTGCAAGATGCGATACATCACCGGGTCGCGCAGATTCAAATTCCCGCTGCGCATGTCGATTTTGGCGCGGAGCACGTGGCTGCCCTCAGAGAATTCGCCCGCGCGCATACCCTCGAACAACTCGAGATTCTCGTCCACCGTGCGTTCGCGATAGGGACTTTCACGACCCGGCTCAGTGAGGGTGCCGCGATGCGCGCGAATTTCGTCAGCGCTCAGGCTGTCCACATAAGCTCTCCCGGCGCGGATCAGCTGTAGCGCGAATTGATACAGGTCTTCAAAATAATCGGAGGCGTAATGCAGGTGACGGCCCCAGTCAAAACCGAGCCAGCGCACATCCGCGATGATGGATTCTACAAACTCGGCTTCCTCCTTTTCCGGGTTAGTGTCATCGAAGCGCAGGCTGCACACCCCACCGTGTTCGGCGGCAATGCCAAAATTCAGGCACATGGATTTGGCATGGCCGACATGCAGATATCCGTTCGGTTCCGGCGGAAAGCGAGTCTGCACGCGCCCGTCGAATTTGCCCGCGCGTGCATCCTCGGAGACTGCGGCGCGCACGAAATCGGATTTCGACTCTCGTTTTTCCTCGCTCTGTGATCGCCCCTGTTTCGCTGCCATTGCTACTCTCTTACCATCTGTATCAGCGCGTACCCCAATGCCCAGCAACGCTCACGATTGCCGAAGTGACAAGCGGTGACGCTGCCGTTTTTCCCCCGCGGCTATGCGCTCTCGTTCCTGCACAGTCTCGCAGATGAGGCGCGGAACCGGCGTGGGACATCCATCGTCGTCCAGAGCCACATAAACGAAAAAGGCCGAGTTTGTTTCCACGCGCTTGCCGGTGAACGGGTTCTCTGCCTCCACCGTGACCAGCACTTCAACCGAGGTGCGACCCACCCAGCTGACCAGTGCGTACAGGTGCAACAGCGCGCCCACCTGCACCGGTTTGTCGAAGGTCATCGAATCGATGAACACCGTGACTGTCGGGCGTCCAGCATGGCGCATCGCGGCCAGGCCTCCGGCCTCGTCTGCCAGTTTCATGATTGTACCGCCATGCACATTGCCAAGTGGATTGGCGTGTTCCAGTTGCATTAGCTGCGCAATGCTCACACACGACGCTACAGCCGCCTTCCCATACCGCTGCTCCCGCTGCTTCACGTCCGCGTTGCCTGCGCGGATAGATTGTGCGCTCATGGATGTTCTCCGATTTCTCGATAAATCCGCAACAGGTGTGCTGCGGAGTTCTCCCAGCGAAACTGCGCGGCGCGCGCCAGGCCCTTTGCCCGCAGCGCGTGCCTGAGCTCGGGCTGATTGACCAGTTTCTCAATTGTAGCTGCCATCGCGCCGACGTCGCGCGGGTCGATCAACAAGGCCGCATCTCCAGCCACTTCCGGTAGGCATGGTGCGGTGGATGCAAGCACCGGAGCACCACAGGCCATAGCCTCTAACACCGGAAGGCCGAAGCCCTCGTACAGAGAGGGGAAAGCCATTATCGCCGCCGAGGAGTACAGCGCCGGAAGATCATCTTCCGCCACAAAGCCTGGGAAAAGCACCCGTTCCGGCAGCCCGCGCGCCGCCACCTGCGCGTAGACTTCATCGTACAGCCAGCCCTCGCCTCCCGCTAGCACCAGATTGTACTCAGAATCGCGTAGCACGCGGTCAAAAGCTTCGATTAGTCGGGCGTGATTCTTGCGCGGTTGCAAAGTCCCGATTGAAAGCACGTACGGTCGCTCGCCTAGACCATAACGCCCGCGCACTGCTGCATGTACGCCGGGGTCGTCCACAGGCTGGAATCCGGCTGCCACACCCGCGTACAGCACGGTAATTTTTGCCGCCGGAGTTCCGTAAAGCGCCATGAGGTCATCTTTGGTGGCCTGCGAGTCCGCGAGCACATGCGTGGCGCGACGCACCGAACGCGGCACCATCACATCCAGATAGCCACGCAGCCCGGGCGCGGCCGAACTCGGATGACGCGCAAACGAAAGGTCGTGCACGGTCAACAGTGTGGGCGTGCGCCCGAGCGTGGGCGGCAAGGTGAAATCGGGCGAGTGATAGACATCCACGCGCCCGGTGATAATCTCAACCGGCAGCGGCACGTGCAGACGCTGCCACACGCGCGCCAGCCAGATGTCGTGGAAGGGAAGCCGGCGAGCGCGGAAATTGGCTGGCAGCGCCGGTAAGGCTCCTGCGATGCAATTGTCGGCGGCGTAAAAAAGGTTATATGCATTCTCGCTGTCCAGCGCGGCTAACGCACGCAGCAATTCGCGCACATAACGGCCGATGCCGCCCCGCTGCCTCACGGCGGCGGTGACCTCCAAGCCTATTCTCACCTGTCAGCCCTCAATCGACGTCGCTGTAAGTCCAATGACGATTGACGAAGAAATTCCAGAATAGCACCACCGCGACCGCGCACACCTGGCCGGCATTTGTTCCCAACATCAACCCAGAGCGCTCCCCGTACAAGCCCTGCAGCAACGGAATCAGAAGCGAACTGACACCACCGAAGATGAGCAGATTCAAAGCCAGTCCAACTGCGTTCACGAGCGCGAATTGCGCCGCTTGCACACGCAGCCGCTTTGAACGCGATTCCGGGTATGTCCAGTAGCGATTCCAGATGAAATTGCTAGTCAGCGCGAGAAAAAAAGAGATAGTTTTGGCCAGCAGTCGCAGCGAGCCGGTGGACATGCCGAGGACACCCACCATAATGTTCAGAGCGCCGGTATCTATCACAAACCCGATCGCGCCCACCACACTGAATTTCGCGAAGCGTTTCAACTCCCGGCGATTGAGCCACGCCGTTTTCAGGATTGATTTCACCGAATCACCCGCTCGCCTGACTGAAGTTCGTGGTTCCGGTGGGCGGGACAATTGCCGCAAGCACGCCAAGCAACGCCCCCAAGTACAGATGCACGTTGTTCACGAAAAGATAATCTACCAGGTTGTGCACCGTCACATGCGTCCACACACCCAGCAGCCCCAGCGCAACCCCCCGCCGCCAACCGGTGCTGCCTCCCAGCGTCCGCAACGTGACAGCGAACACGATGCCCCACAGCAGCAGATATGCGCCCAGCCCCAGCAACCCGGTCTCAGCCGCAGCGTTCAGGTAAACATTATGTGCATGACCCAACGCATGCTCCCAATTGAGCAAGCGATAATCAGGATAAGCGGCCTGGAAATTACCCAGCCCCACACCCAACCACGGGTGCGCGGACGCCATGCGACTGGCCGCCTGCCAGTGCGCCAACCGTTCAATGAGGGAAAAATTCACAGCGTCATTGGCTGCGCCACGCATATCTTGCACGCGCGTGAATTCCGCCACCGAATCAAAGCGCTCCACGACATCCTCCGGCAGAACGCCGACGCGCGCCACCACAAAAACAGCCGCCAGCCCGAGCAGCGCCATAACAATTCCCCATCCGCGCCGACGCGGCCAGAACACCCCCATCACGCCGGCTGCGGCCAGTGAGCCAAACCAGGCTCCGCGCGAATACGAAACCATCAGCCCCCCCAACGCGAGCACAGCGGCCACGAGCACGAGCACGCCCAGACCGGTGCGAGGCGCTTTTACCGGCGTCCGCGCTGCTGAAAGCAACCCTAAGAAAAGTCCGGCAGCTAGCGGCCATACCATTCCCATGAAACCTCCGAAGGGATTGGGTTGCTCGAAGGTTCCGTAGGCGCGAAACAAGTCCGGGGCGAGTTCGAAAGCCTCCGGGCCGCTACCGCGCAGGCCGAACTCCCACAGGCCAACCACCGCCTGCAGCACACCCGAGGTCAGAGCCGCTGTCAGCACCCAGCCCACGTGACGCCGCCGGCAGCAGTCAAACACCAGTAATGCCACCGCAAGAAGTTGCAGCCATTTGATTAATTCGGCCAGTCCGCCCAACGGGTCTGCCGCCCCCCACAGAGAAAGCGCACCGACACTCACATAAAGCAGCGCCGGCACGGTGAAAGCGGGCATTCGCAAGCGCAGCGTGCGCCGGAACAGACCGCGCAGCAGCCACGCCAGCGCGAACAGGCCGAAGAGAACCTGACCGGGGAATAACGGCGCGCCCGGCCACGTGGCAGCCACCAGCGCACGCGTAGGGCCAAACAGCAGGGCCAGCACGAGAGCGGAAAGGGGCTCGAACAGTGCGATCGCGATTGCAATTCCCCAGACTAGAAACAGAATTCCCAAGGACAGCGGCGTCAACGCGAGTAACGCGGCCACGCCGCCACCCAGAGTAAGCATCCCGAGCGCCTGCCGGGGCAAGTATACGCTTAACGGTTTCGCGGCCCGGGAACCCAGTGACATTTGCTTAGTCAGTGGTGCTGTGTGCTGCCACGCTCCAGCCCCACCGTGAAACGCACCAGAGTGTCGAGGTCATCTAAAATATAGCCAGCGCCGCGCGCCACGCACGTCAGCGGGTCTTCGGCCACCCAGCATTTCACCTTAATCTCGTCCTGTAATCGCTGCGCCAACCCCTGCAGCTGCGCCACCCCGCCCGCAAGGCAGACGCCCGTTTCCATCAGGTCCGCGATGATCTCCGGGGGCGTTTCGTCGATGGCCTCTTTGACGAGGTTAATGAGAGTGCGCGCCGATTCCCCTAGCGCATCCCGAATCTCAATTGACGAGACTTCGACCGCTTGCGGCAGTCCGGTCACCAAGTTGCGACCGCGCAATGTCACCATCTTTTCTTCCGGCAGCGAATACGCGGAGCCGACTGATACTTTCACGCGCTCGGCCATGCGCTCACCGATGGCAAGGTTATGTTTCGAGCGCGCGTACTCGATGATGTCCTCGTCCATCTCATCCCCGGCCACCCGCAGGGAGCGGCTAATAACAATTCCGCCCATGGAAAAGACCGCGATCTCGGTAGTGCCACCGCCGATATCAAGCACCATCGAGCCGCGCGCCTCCCCAACGGGCAGCCCGGCTCCGATTGCGGCAGCCATAGGTTCTTCTATCAGGTAAGCCGCGCGCGCACCCGCCGCGAGAGTAGCATCGTACACCGCGCGCTTTTCCACCTCGGTCACTCCGCTAGGGACGCCCACCACCACCCGCGGGCGCGGTATCGGAACGTAGTTTTGCTCGTGTGCTTTATCGATGAAATAGCGCAGCATCGCCTCGGTTATCTCGAACTCAGAGATGACCCCATCGCGAAGCGGCCGTATAGCCAAGATATTAGTTGGGGTCCGCCCCACTAGTTCCTTGGCCTCCGCACCGATGGCAAGTGGACGGCGCGTCTTTTTGTCCACCGCGACCCAGGATGGCTCGTTAATGACGATGCCCTTGCCACGCACATACACAAGAGTGTTGGCAGTGCCGAGATCGATGCCAATGTCCAGTGAAAACAGGCCTAGCAGCCAGTTCAGCGGGCTAAATGCCAATCGATTCTCTCCTGCTCAGACCGGGTTTCATGTGACGGGCGATTATACCACGCAGGCATACAGTCCGAAGCCGCACTCGCGAAGCCCCGCGTGCTATAATCCCACGCATGGATTTGCTCAATCACTTGCATGATTTTGAGCGTGAAACTGGGGCTGCAGATTGGACGCCCGGGCTGGTGGTGGGGGTATCTGGCGGCGCGGATAGCCTGGCGCTGCTGCACCTTCTCAGCAGGCTTACAGAGAAGGTACAGCGGGTGCACGTCGCACACCTTGACCACGGCCTGCGCCCCGATTCGGCCGACGATGCGCAGTTCGTCGCCGGCATCGCGCGGGAATGGGGTTTTGCAATCTCAATTGAGCGCCGCGACGTTGCTGCCATCGCCGCGAAGCGCAGACTATCGCTTGAGGAGGCTGGACGAGAGGCGCGCTACACATTCCTTGCCGAGGTAGCGCAAGAGGAGCACGTCAACCTGATTATGGTCGGCCACAACGCCGATGACCAAGTGGAAACAGTGCTCATGCACCTGTTGCGCGGCACCGGCATGGGCGGATTGCGCGGCATGCGCCCGCTCACGCCCATGGCCGCAATGCACCTTGCGACCGCCACGCCTGCGCCGGCCGAGTTATGGCTGGGTCGCCCACTACTGCCGGTCACGCGCGCTGAAATCGAAGCGTATTGCAATGAGCAAAGGCTGCAGCCCCGCCAGGACACAAGCAACGCTGACACTAGTTTCTTCCGCAACCGACTGCGCCACGAGGTGTTGCCACTTCTCGAGAGCGTGACCCCAAACCTTCGCGCCGCTCTGCGCCGCATGGCTGCCGTGTTCGCCGAGGACCACCGCGTGCTGCAGCAGGCAACTCGCGCAGCCTGGAAGCAGGTGGTCGCGCGCCAAGGTGAAAACCACGTGCTGCTGCGCCGCGGCGAGTTCGCCAAACTGCTTCCGGGTTTACAGCGGGGGCTGCTGCGATGCACCATCATGCAATTGCGGCCGCATTTGCGCAACATCGCGTTCGAGCCAATTGTGCAGGCCGTGGATTTCTGCGCGACCGCAGAGGTGCGCCAGCAGCGCTCGCTACCCGGAGAGCTAGCGCTGACGCTGGATTACGAGCACCTGATAATCGCGCCGGCCGGGGTAAAACCGCGCCCGCCCAACGGCCTTCCGCTGCTTAACAGCACAGACACCATTCCACTTGCAGCCCCGGGAGAGACGACGCTGGGTGAGTGCGGCTGGCGCGTGCGCGTCGATGCTCCTGAGAACGTGCTCTTGAAGAGCATCTGCGCGAACCAAGACCGCTGGCAGGCTTTTGTGGACGCCGACCGGGTGCCGGGGCAATTGCGACTGCGCCCCCGCCGCCGAGGGGAGCGTTTCCAGCCGCTCGGGATGAACGGCAGCAGCCAGTCGCTGGCGGATTTCATGACCAACGCCAGAATCCCGCGCGCGTCGCGCAGCCGGTTTCCGCTGCTGGTCAGCGGCGAGCGCGTGCTCTGGATACCCGGGTGGAGATTGGACTGGCGCGCGCGCGTCCGGCGCGGCAGCCGCCGCATCTGGCGTATCCGCATGCTGCCGCCCACATGAGCCAGCGAGTGCCAGCTGCAATGCGCACAGGGTTGTACCTGGCGCTGCTGCTGATTACAGCGGCAGCGACCGGTTGTCGACCGTCCAAGCAGTCGCGCACGATGCGGCTAGCCACCACCACCAGCACAGAAGACTCCGGGCTGCTGGCGGCTATTCTGCCACACTTCGAGGCCGAAACGGGCGTCACGGTTGAGGTGATAGCCGTCGGCACCGGGCAGGCGCTCGCGCTGGGGCAGGCCGGCGACGCCGACGTGCTGCTGGTGCATGCTCCGGAACGCGAACATGAATTTCTGGCCGCCGGTCATGGCACCGCCCGCCACAGCGTGATGTACAACGATTTCATCATCGTCGGCCCGCTGAATGATCCCGCCGGCATCCACGGCACGAGCCACGCCGCCGATGCTATGGCGGCCATCGCCGCCACCGGTGCGCCATGGGCCTCCCGTGGGGACGATTCCGGCACACACATTAAGGAACAGGCTCTGTGGTTGGCATCCGGGTTGCGGCCCCCCTCATCGGAGAACTGGTATTACTCGCTCGGGCAGGGAATGGGCGCAACACTGAACTACGCGAACGAGACCGACGCCTACACCCTGACTGACCGCGGCACATACCTGGCTCAATCCGAACGCCTACCCTTTCTGGCATTGATGGTCGGTGGAAATAACATCAGCGCAAATGTCGACCCGGAGCTTTACAACCCTTACGGGCTAATCCCGGTGCACCCAGACAAAAACGATGGTATCAACCACCGGATCGCTCTGAAGTTCGTGGACTGGCTCGTTTCGACGGAAACTAGCGAGTACATAGCCGCATTCGGAGTTGAGCAGTTCGGGCAGCACCTCTTTCGCCCACAGGGGCATTCACAATGACGCCATTTCCTAGAGGCCGGTGCGCCAGCGTTGAATTCAATGTCAACTTCCTGAATGCCGTGGGAGCCGCAACGTCCGGGTTCAGCGTCGAGGTCATCAAGCGGGGAAAATCCATGGACTTTGCGCAGGCAGAAATCACACATAGCAACAGGCTGGTCAGCAGGGCAACAGGAACCTGGACCATTCGCGCGAAATGACAGGACATTAGAAAATGCAGACACTAATTGAAGCACTGCAGGAAGCCCTGAAATTGCTGCTGACGCTGGACGCACGCCTGCTCGGGACGGTGACCCTGACGCTGCGCATCACCTTGACCTCGCTGGCGCTGAGCACACTGCTCGGGCTGCCGGTAGGGGCAGCGCTCGGGCTGACGGGTCGGCTGCCCGCCCGCGGTCTGCTAATGGCCGCGCTATACACCGGCATGGGCCTCCCGCCAGTGGTGGTCGGTCTCTTTGTCTTCGTGCTGCTCTCCCGCTCCGGCCCGTTGGGGGAGCTGAGCTGGCTGTTCACCCCCACGGCGATGATTTTCGCTCAGACCGTAATCGCGCTCCCGCTTGTGATTGGCCTGACCATGGCCGCGGTGGGCAGCGCACACCCGGAACTGCGACCGCAGCTGCGCGCTCTGGGCGCCACCCGCTGGCAGACCATCGCAACTGTGCTGACCGAGACCCGGCTGGGGCTTCTGGCCGCAATTGCCGCCGCGTACGGGCGCATCGTGGCGGAAGTGGGCGCGGTGATGCTGGTGGGCGGGAACATCGAGATGAAGACGCGCGTGCTGACCACCGCCATCGTGCTGGAAACGCGCAAAGGCGCCTTCGCGCTCGCGCTAGCGCTCGGGTTGATCCTGCTGATAATCACGTTCGCGGCTAATAGCGCCCTGCTTCGCTTTGGAAACTGGAATGGACAACCACGTTGAGAGTCCCGACCTCTACCGCATGAAGGCGCTCCGCAAGGATTACAACGGCCGCACTGTGCTGCACATTGGCGCGCTCACCATCAACCGCGGTGAGATTATGGCCGTAGTCGGTCCGAGCGGGTCGGGGAAATCCACGCTGCTGCGACTGCTCAACTTTCTGGAGCCTGCCAGCGCAGGCGAATTGCACTTTGATGGCCGCGCGATGCCGGCCGACCCGCCGCTGGCCACCCGCCGCAAGGTGACCACGGTGTTTCAGCGCCCGCAGCTGCTCAACCGTTCGGTGAGCGCAAACGTTGCCTTCGGCTTGCGCTTGCGCGGCAGCGTGGCCGACAACGGGCGCGTGCACCAGACGCTCGAGCGGGTGGGCATGACCGCGCTCGCGCAAAGCACCACGCGCACACTCTCGGGTGGGGAATGCCAACGGGTGGCGCTTGCGCGCGCGCTGGTGCTGCAGCCCGAGGTGCTGCTGCTGGATGAGCCTACCGCTAATCTGGACCCGTACAACGTCAATCTGATTGAATCATTAATCGGTGAACAGCACCTGCTGTACAACGCCTCCATCGTGTTGGTCACGCACAATGTGTTTCAAGCCCGCCGGCTAGCGCAGCGTTGCGCGCTGCTGCTGGATGGCAAGCTGATAGAGGTGGCCCCGACAGAGACCTTCTTCGAGGCGCCTACAGACGCGCGCGTCGCGGCCTTTGTGGGTGGCCAGATGGTTTACTAGGAGCTGCCCACCGCCCAGGCCTGCACGCGGTGGATGGGGAGATGTCCCTGCACCGCAAGTGCAGGGGAGGGCAGCGAGGCTTCATCCGGCTTATCAGATAGCCCGAAAAGCAGAGCGCCGCGCTCTTTCCAGCGCAGCGCCATTTCGCGCACTTCCTGCGTAATCACGATTTCATCCGCCAGCAGCTGTTCAGCCGAGTCCCCACCCTGCGACTGACCCATGCATCCCACCGTGGTCAAGTATTCATTATAGCGAAAAGCCTTGAAGGGAGTCGGGTCTCCACCCTGCACTCTGGCATAAATGTCGCGGTGGATGGCGACCAACTCAGGGGTCAGGTAATCCGCGCGTTGCTCCACATCCTTTATGAATTGCGCGAAGGAACGCAACCGCCCGGCGTCAATATCGGCCACCACCTGAGCCAGAGTGTACATGCCGCTGCCGAGAATGAGGCAGATGTAGGCGAGGTAATCTTGATTATCGGCTGTAAGGGAATGGTATTCCACCTGATTGAGAAAATCGTAAGCAGCACGAAAGGTTGCTTGGTCAAATGCCGCGCCGAGCAGGTTCGCCACGGTGTCGCGCACCGCTTGCACGCGGGCGCGGTCGATTACATGCGCGTTGCGCCCGCGCGCTCCCAGCGCAGTTTTGTCGAGGTCCACGATGACCGCGCAGCTCGCTGCAATCGGCGAGCCGTGCTCTTCACAGTAGTCGTCAAAATCGGCCAGCGCAGCCCAGCGATTCGCCAGATGGAGTTGATAGCCACCCTCGGTGGCAGTCCTTTGCATCTCAGCCGGTTGAGCCACATTTTCCGAGCCGATGAATGCCCGTCCCGACCAGCCGCCGGCCACACATATGTTCACGAAGGCAGTGCCATCGTTTAAACGCGTGTCGCCGATGAGTACCAGCTGCTCGATTTCGGCCGCGGGCATGTCGACGGCTTGCGCGGCCAGCAGCATTTGCACAATGACACGCGCGTAATCCGCCTCGCTCTTGCGCGGCACGCGCCCCGGTGCAACACCTACCTTTTCGCGCAGCGCGTCTAGGGTGGGCAGGCGCTCATCCAACGGTTCCAGGTTGCGAAAGACCACGCGATCGCCGAGGACCTCACTGATTGTGGTACGGCCATATACCTTCATCTGCTTTCCTCATTCGCGTCCGCACAGTGGCGCACGTGCGAAAACTCTCGCCACCAGCGTGATTGATACTAATACCTGGTTCGGGGAAACGCGGCCAGTCGTGAGGGCAGGCTGCTGCCCGCTGTCATTCCAGCAGACGGCGGATTTTGCGGCGCATCTCGCCCCACTGCACCTTGGAGAGTCCGAGTTTGCGACGCAGCTTTTCGGGCTCCATGCCATCGCGGAAGTCGCGCAGCGCACATGTCCAGCGCAGCATTTCGAAGGAGATATGTTTATTCAGGCGCGCTTCAGTGCTGACATCTTCTAGGCGATATTCCAGCAGTCGAACCGACCACGGAAACACGCGTTCGGTTATCTGGTAGCGTTCCGTGTACTTGCGGTAATCCTGCACCCAATCCGGGTCCAAATTCACCTTACGTTCTTTGTGGTGGTGGCGCTTGTCCGCGTAGCGAACATAAAGATGCGGTTTTTCCGAATCGTCCAGCGAAAGGTGATTGGTCACCAGACGCACTGTTTCTCCCTTGCGCAAGCCGGTATGTAGCAAGAACGTGAGCAGCATGTGCGGGCGCATGTCTGCTTTTTTCTTGCGCTGGCGCAGCTGCCGCGCCGCATGCTGCGCCTGAGAAACCTCCAACTCGGTAAGCACCACCGGCAGCGGGCTGCGCACGGAGACGTTCACCACCGCCTCGGCCGGGTTGACCGGCAGCGCGGCAGCCGGCGTCAGCCAGCGGAAAAAGGATTTCAGCGCCGTGATGCGGCGGTCGAGCGTTTTGCTGGAGCACGGCACTCGCCGCTTGTGGCGCATCCACTCCAGATAATCATTCAACGTCTGGGTAGTGAACTCGCCCACCGAGGCCCCGGCGCCTGCGTATTCGGCCAGAAGCTGGATGTCGATGCGGTAATTCTTGATCGTATTCTCTGAAAGCCCCGCGCGCCGACGGCTTTCCATCCACACCACCAGCGCCGCCGAAATCGGCGCGCTCGCGCTCAAACGAGTGGAGGCCGGCGGCCGCTCGATGGCCACAACCGGACGGGAGGACGGCGCTATCGGCCGCGGCGGCTGTGGTGGTTTTTCGGGATCGAACAGCGAAAGCTGCTGGCTCATGGCTCAAATTGCTGCCTGTGGCTGCAAGATAGCATCAAAGCGTGAGCCGCGCAAGCGAATTCCGCCGGTTTTTTTCACCGGGCCGCAACGCGAGCAGCGCGCTCACGGATCAAGTCGCAGCCGGCCCCACGTAGTCGGGTCGGTGAGCGAGCGCGCCGCCGCGCTGGAGACCATGCTCTGCTGCGCGGCCACTCCGGGAAGATCATTGTCGCTGACCGAGAGCACAAAGCCATACTCATCTCCGCTCGCGGGCGCAACCCCAAGCGCAGCCCAGGGAACGGCAGCTTCCAGAACGTAACCATCCACGCTGGCGCTGGCGGCAAGTTGTGCGGCCGCCAGCGAGCCAGCCTGCCCTGCCGGGAACCAGCGGTACCCCTGCGCCGCCACTGTCTCCGCGCTCAAATCGCCCGGCGAGAGGCCAATCTGGTAATCATCTCCGCTAAGTTTCTCATACTGCCGGTCGGCCTGAAGCGCGCCATCAAGCAAGAACTCCACGCTGTCGCCCCTGAAAATGCTCTCGCCGCTCTGTGTCTGGGCGTGCACATCATCCCGCACCGAAACTGCCAGATACAAGTTGGCGGCGTCCCAGCCCAGCGAGAAAGTGGCGCTCAGGTCGCCGGCACCGCTCCAGTTTCCCGCCCCATAAACTACTGCGTCTGCCGTGTTTTCCAGTACGCCCCATTCACTCAAATCGCCGTCTATCACCGGCGAGGCGGTTTTTCGTGAAGCGAGCAGCGCACCGTCGGCGACCACTTCCGTGAACGGCACAAAGATGCGCTGCCCGACATCAAGCTGGTCGTCTATGAGACAGTTTACCTGCAGCACCGCGCCACCCTGCGTACCTGCCTGCTGCGCCAGCTCGGAAAGCGTGTCGCCGTATTGCACGGTGTATTCCACCCAGCCGCTCGCACCGGGTACGCACGCAGTCGGGGTGGAGACCGCCGTCGCCGGTGGAGGCGAGGTGGTGGTGGGCATGGAGGTGGCAGTGGGCGCCGGCGGCAGGATAGCGGTTGGCTGCGCTGTTGCCGTGGGCGCGGGCCGCGCTGTCGCAGTGGGGGTGGACACAAAGGTTTTAGTCGGCGCTGTGGCGGAACGTGCCGTTGGCGTCACGGTAGGAATCTCGGCACCGCCGCGTGTGGGCAGCGGCATGGCCGTCGGCGTCGCGGCGGGATCGGTCAGGCTGCTGCTGGGCGTCGCTGGAATATCCGTGGCGACGACAGCCGCCACTGCCAGGGTTGGCGCCTTCGGCGCGGGCGTTTCCACGGCTTCAGGCTGATCGAGAGCACCAATCTCGCCATAGGCAAGAATGAATCCGCCCGCGATTGTGGCCACTATCAGCCCGGCGGCGGCTACACCACCCAGAGCCTGCCGCCATTCAGCCCGCGCCCGAACCGGAGTGCGAGCGTAAACCGGCCACGGCAGCCGCGGGAAAATCCATAGCGCCAGCAACAACAAAGCCATGCCCGCATCCACCGAAAGCGCGATGCGCAACAGGCGCGTGCTTCCGGCGCCGCTGACCTCCCCGCTGGCCACCAGCGCAATGCCGCCCAGCGCCGCAGCCGCCGTCAGCGCCAGCGCGAGTGCCACAGAAAGAGCCTGTTGGCGCGCACCCTCCGAGCGCAGCGCCGCCCATGGCAGCCGCGGTAAGCCCCAGAGCACAAGCAACAATAATATTAGTGCACCGTCCAGCCACAACGCACTGCGCAACACGCGCTGGTTGAGCAAGCCGCTGCCGAGCAGTGCCACTGCCGTCAGGGCAACACCCGCCGTCAGCGCCGCCGCCAGCACCAGAGCGAGCACCCGCTGGCGTGTGCTCTCCGAGCGCAGCGCCGGCCATGGTAATCGCGGCAATCCCCAGAGCACGAGCATCAGCAGGATTATGCCGGCGTCCACCCAGAGAGCGCTTCGCAAGATGCGCACGCTGCCGCTCTCGCTCACCAGTCCACTTGTCAGCAGCGTCATGCCGCCCAGTACAACCGCAGCCGTCAACGCGCCCGCCAGCCCCACGGAGAGAACGCGCTGGCGCAGGCTCTCCGTGCGCCATCCGGGCGGACGCCATCCGAGCAGGCGCGCCACCAGAAAAGCGTATAGCGCGAGGTTTAGCAGCAATAAGAGGATGACGCGAAGCACGGACATATATTCTGACAGGTCAGCCCCGATTCTCAAGCACGTTCAATCGCTCGCCAAGCCGGTCACGCTCACGCCGCAGCGCCACTATTTGCCGTTGCAATTCTGCAGCGTTCTCACCGCGACCAATGCCGCCATCTGCGACCACGTTGCGCAGCGCCCGCGCCACCGGCGCGGCCAGCGCCAGCAGCAATTGGTCATCGTCATCTTTCCAATCCGAGAGCGCGTCGGGAGAAAACACCATCACCGCGCGGTGAGTTTCCAGCTCGGAGGGCAGCGGCGCGAGCAACGCCGGACCGACATACTGCAGCCCGACCTGATCCGCCAGCAACCGCAACTCATCTCCGTTCGCGGCCGGGCGCAGTTGCTGTGCACGGTTTTTCTGGATGGTGGTGCGCACACCTTCAGCCTGATTGGCGGCCAAAGTGAATCCGACCACCCGTCTCTGCCGCGAAAGGTCGTACCCGCCGATGCAGGTCACCGCCTCGTCACCGATCGCGAATTCCCACAGCAGCGCGAATTCCGCCCCCAGCGCGCGGCCGACACCGCGCGATATCGCCTCGATTGCGCCGGTCTGGTCGGTCTCAACTCCCATCGCCGCCAGCGCGCCAGCCAAGCCCGGCGACAGACCCGGGTCCACCGGGCTTTCCAGCAGCGGGATGAAGGCGGCTGCCCGGTCGCTCTCCAGCACCACGATGACCTGGCGCAGCACTCGCCGATACACCACCACCGCAAACATGGGCAGCATAGCCAAGTCAGCCATGCGCGTGAAGGCCGAGATATGGCCACTCAGCACCGGCGCGCGTAAGGCCAGCCCCAGATGCACCAAAGTGGCCAGCAGCGGCAAGGTGAACATCCCGAGCGCCATGCCCCACTCTTCTGGACGCCGCCAGAGCAGCAGGGCCAGCAATGCCAACAACACTCCAACCTGCGGCGCAGCCCAGAGCAAATCGTGCGTTGAGTTGTTGAAATCCACCCCGAGTACGCCCAGCGGCTGCCACAGAACCAGCGCCACCAACGCACCCACCGCCATCACAATTAGCCCACCGCTCAAAACGGCATCCGCCAGCGTCTCCCCCGGACGGGAAAGTAACGCCCACCCCAGCAGCAGTAGGGTAGTGAGACTCACGGCGCGGTCCAGAGGCGGCAGTAGCGTGTCATCGCTTACCACGCCGGCCGCGCCCAGACCTGCCAGCAGCGCCAACAAAAGGCGCAGCATCAACGCCAACCCGGCCGCCAGCGCCAGGCGCCCCGCCCCGGAATCAGAATCACGCCGGTGTTGCCCGAGCGCAATGGCCAGTGCCGCTTCCAGAGCAAACAAGCCGATTATGTGGTAAACGAAACTTCCGGGTGGCGCGCTGACCAGCGTAATGGCCGCCTTCATAATCAACATTCTGGCACCGTGGGACGCGATTATAGCACCACGCGGAGCCGCCAACGGCGCGGCTGTGGGCATAGCTCTTGCAACATTCGCGTTGACATCTCAATGAAACTCAGTAGAATACGGGCGACCGGCCGAAGTGGCGGAACTGGCAGACGCGCTACGTTCAGGGCGTAGTGACCATCCGGTCGTGTGGGTTCAAATCCCACCTTCGGCATTCACGAGTTGCAGGCCAAAACTAGTGCGCCTGACAGAGTCCCCAGCTGAGATGTTGATCAACGAAGCTTAATGAGAGCGGCAACGCAGCGACGCAGCGGACTCCGAATCACACTCCATCAGGTGCTGATTATGCTCGGTTTGGCAGTCGGCATCTGGTTTCTCTCCAGTTTCAGCCACATGATGGAACGCGGCCAAGCCATCCGTGCCCACGAAAGACAGCTTGTCGCCACCGTCACCGCGCTGCACCAGGAGCAGGCAGGCCTAAAACTCACGCAGGCATACATCTCTTCGGATGCGTTCGTCGTGCGTGCACTGCGCACAGACCTGAAGTACGGCCTTGCCGGGGAAACGCACATTGTTGTCATCACTCCCGCTGTAAGAACTGGCCCGCAGACTGCGCTGGCATACGCCGAGCCGCCCCCGCCGCACACGCCCAACTGGCAGCTGTGGCGCGAACTGTTTTTCGCCCCCAACAACTGACACACCCACAGGGCAGACAATGCTGCCTCTAGACCACCAGAACCAATTGCGTGAGCGCTACCGGCAGCTGTGCCCGGGCTGGCAGCCCAGTGGCGAGGTGTACGAGGCCACCGTGCGTCAGCACATGCGCGCTGGGATGCGCGTGCTCGACCTCGGTTGTGGTCGCGGTGGCCTGCCGGAGAAACTGACGAACGAGATTTCGGGAACATTCGGAATAGACGCGCACTGGCGCTCGTTAACCAACTATCGAGACGCGTGCGTGCGAGTGTGCGTCGGGCAAGCCGAACGCCTGCCCTTCCCCGCAGACGCATTCCCGCTCATCACCGCGGCATGGCTGCTGGAGCACATTCGCCTCCCCTTTTCCACATTGCGGGAGATACGGCGCGTGCTCACGCCCGGCGGACATTTCATCTTCCTCACCCCCAATGGTCTCAACCCCATCACGCTGGCCAATCGCTTGAGCGGCTCGCTGCCGGCGCTGCAGCGCACGCTGGTTCCGCGCCTGTACGGGCGCAGTCTGGCGGACACATTTCCGGCGCATTACCGCGCGAACACGCCTCGAAAACTGCGGCAGGTGGCGCGAGAAAGCGGGCTGCAGCTGCTCTCTCTGAAGGCGGTGCGCGACCCCACTTACGCCGCTTTCAACGAGATTGTGTTTCGCGCGCTGATCGCGCTCGAGGATCTATTGCCTGACGGTCTGGGGGTGCATCTGGTGGGGGTACTGCAGCGCTGAACCGGGCGTGGATACCACTGGAGCAGGCCCGGGCTGCACCTCGCCCAATAGACCGTCCTCGACCGCGGCCAACATCGCCGTCTCGGTCACAGCGTTATGCAGATTCACCGCACCGTCCGTGTCCGTCACCACTCGCAGGTAATTGGGGGTCAGCCCACTCCAGCTCAGTCGATCCCCATTCGCCTGCGCGCGTTCCCAGAGCACATCCATTTTACGACCAACGAACCGGCGCCGGAACTGTGTCTGCATGCGCGCGTCGAGGGAATGCAGACGGCGGCTGCGCTGCTTAGCCACGGACGCCGGCACCTGCGCGGGCATTTTCACAGCGAGCGTACCAGCGCGGCGGGAGTAGCGGAAGATGTGCATGCGCACGAAGGCCATGCTCTCAGCGAATTGAAGCGATTGCTGGAACTCCGCGGCGCTCTCGCCCGGAAAGCCCACCATCATGTCGGTGCTAACCGCGAGGTCCGAAATCGTCGATCGGGCGACCTGCAGCAGCTCTCGAAAACTGGCGCACGTGGTGCGGCGTCCCATTCGGCGCAGCGTGCACTCGCAACCGCTTTGAAGCGGAAGGTGCAGATGTGGCAGCAGGCGCGCATTCTCCCAAAGCCGGAAAAAAGCCGGCTGCAGATCCCACGGCTCTAAAGAGGAAAGACGCAGCCGAGTAATATCTGTTTCGGCCAGCACGGCCATCAGTAACTTCTCCAGTCCGGCCATGTCCCCCCAGTCGTGACCGTACGCGCCCAGGTGCACACCACACAACACCACCTCATGGTATCCCAACCCCACCAACCTGTTGATATCGGCGATAACGCTGCGTTGAGCACGACTGCGCGCACGGCCGCGCGCCAGTGTGACTATGCAGAACGCGCAGCGGTTGTCACAACCGTCCTGTACCTTAAGAAACGCGCGAGTGCGCCCCGAGACCCCCGCCATCGGAATGGTGTCCGTCGGCAACGGGTCCTTTGGAGCCAGCAGCCCGGCCTCATGTAATAACTGTGGCAGCGCATCCTTCTTTTGGTTCCCGATCACCAGATCCGCACCCAGTGCCCGCACTGCCTGGGCGGACAGCTGCGCGTAACACCCCGTCACCACCAGCATCGCGCGTGCGTGCTCACGCCGCAACTTTCGGATGACCCGGCGGGAATCCGCAGCTGCGCGGTGCGTCACCGTGCAACTATTAAAGACCACCAGGTCGACGTCTTCTCCGGAGGGCGCCACGCAATGTCCGGCCGCCGCAAAAGCGCGCGCCAGCGCATCCATTTCGCCAGAGTTCAGGCGACAACCGATTGCATCGAGGCGTATGCGCATCACCGAAGTATAGCCGCGCCCGCGCGGATTGTGGTTATAATAAGCACCCGGCCCTTGAAATCTAGAAGGCCGCGATGAGGTAATAATGGACCTCCTTTCGCAAACTTGGTTTGGCAACGCGCTGAGTACATGGCTGCTGGCGCTAACGCTGACCGTGGCGGCGCTTATCTTGCTGCGCGGCCTGCGCAATCTGATAGTGCGGCGGATGCAACATGTCGCCCACGCCACTGCAACGCAGCTGGACGACCTCGCTATCAGCTTGCTACGCTCCAGCCGCTCCTGGTTTTTCCTGGCAATAGCACTGTACATCGGGTCTCTCTCGCTCGCCCTGCCGACCGCGCTGCAAAATTTCATCAGGTTGGCAGCCGTATTCACCCTGCTGCTGCAGGCGGCCCTTTGGACAAATGAGCTTGTCGAGTACGGTCTGCAGCATTACGCTCGCCACACGCTACAGGCCGAATCCGACCGCCAGAACACGGTCGCCATCCTCGGCCTTGCCAGCCGCATCGTACTCTGGAGCATCATACTGCTCCTGGCTCTGGATAACTTAGGCGTCGAAATCAGCGGCCTACTGACCGGGCTGGGAATCGGCGGCATTGCTGTGGCGCTGGCAGTACAGAACATTCTAAGTGACTTGCTTGCTTACGTATCGATAATGCTCGATCGCCCATTCACAATGGGTGATTTCATCGTGGTGGATGACCGCATGGGCACGGTCGAGCGCATCGGCCTGAAAACCACACGCGTGCGCAGCCTGAGCGGCGAATTACTCATATTCGCTAACCACGATTTGCTCGGCAGCCGGCTGAGCAATTTCCAGGATCGTGAGGAACGACGCGTGGTGTTCACCATCGGCGTCACTTACAACACCCCCGCGGCCAAACTGGCTTCCATCCCAGAAATAGTGTGCGAGGTGGTCAGCGCGCAGCAGCAGGTGCGCTTTGACCGCACCCATTTCAGCGCTTTTGGCGATTTCTCACTAGATTTTGAAACGGTGTATTACGTCACTTCGGCGGATTATGGCGTGTACATGGATGTTCAGCAGAACGTCAATCTGGAGCTTGTACGCCGCTTCGAGCGGACCGGCATCGAGTTCGCCTTCCCCACCCAGACCGTGCATGTCGCTCCCCAACCAGGTGCAGGCTATCCTGCATAACTTACAGCCCGATTGGATGGCAAACCTTCTTCAGATGATGAGAAACACCGTGTGACGTGGGGGTCTGATTGATACACACTACTGATACACGTTTCATCGTTATGGTCGAGGTAGTGTGGCTGAAGGCAGGATTTGTCCGCGAGGCTGCTCTCGTACTCGGGGGAAGCCTGCTCATAGCGGCTGCCGCCCAAATGCAGATAGTGCTGCCGTTCTCTCCAGTACCAATTACTGCTCAAACCTTCGCTGTATTGCTCATAGCAGCTCTGTTCGGCAGTAAGCGTGGCTCGGCCACTGTCGCTACATACCTTACGGTTGGCGCATGGGGATTGCCAGTCTTCGCTGGGGGCGCATTCGGCATAATGCGGCTAGTAGGTCCAACAGCCGGATACTTGGTAGGTTTTCTGGCGGCAGCTTATGTTGTAGGTTTGCTTAGCGAGAGAGGCTGGGACCGGAAACTCTGGACTGCCGCTACCAGTATGATTGTTGGCAATGCCATCATATACGCATCTGGTATTCTCTGGTTATCGCGATTTGTCGGATGGGAAGCGGTCCTGCGCACTGGATTCCTGCCCTTCCTACCCGGTGATGCACTCAAGATAGTGCTTGCTACTGTACTGCTGCCGACAGGATGGACATTCATTGGACGCTCCAGCACACGGTTCGTCACCACACTGCTCCGTGCCGAGAACAGCACAAAGGATCGAGAAAAGGCCGCAGTACCATAGTCAAGAAAAGGAACCGAATGTGAAATTGCCGTTTGCAGGCAACAATAGTAAACTGACTTGGTAAAACACAACGGGAGGCACTGACGATGAAAATAGACATCGAGATAACCTACTGCGCGGCTTGAAACTACACCGAACGCGCCACCAGTCTGGTGGCCGAACTTCTGCAGGAATTCCAGTTTGAGATCGACGCGGTGCGCATCGTGCCCTCCAGCGGCGGCGTCTTCGAGGTGGCGGTCAATGG
>DASCOB010000202.1:0-1769 GCA_036011785.1 Anaerolineales bacterium
ACGTGACATTCTGTTTAAGGTTGAGCGTCCACACTGTCAAGTCGTCGTTGGGCACGTAGCTTTCCAACAGGTAGGGGTGGGTTACACCCTGTTCGTCGTACCAATTCAGGTACTCGAAGATGTGGCGGAACACATTTGCGTCGTAAATCCAGGAGAAGCGCATGGGGTGGTCGACTGCCGGGACCTGCGAGGCGCAGCGCAAGGTACCGCCTCGCACTATTTCTTCAGCTGCAGCACCTCCACCAGTGGTCGCAGTAGGTGCGCCACAGGCGGCCAAAAAGCGTGCAGCACCATACGAAGTACCCAATAAGCATGCGAGCCTTATGAACTCGCGCCGGCTTACTCTTCCTTCATACAGACTTTCACGGGCCTTCTGTACAATTGGGTGAAGACCTTCTTCAGCATATCTCATTGTTTTCCTCCAGTACCACAACTAACCTAGATTGTCCACTTTGCTTAACCCTCTTCACTTTCAGGAATCTCCCAACAACTCCATCAATTAAGTATCGGTTGCTTTTCATCTCCTTGACAGTATATGCAAGCCCGCCACTCATCACCAGAGTGTTGTTTTAATGTGGGCAATCCGATGGTTTTCCGCTGCCGAATACGGCTTAACCCGGACCTACACCGACCTCAAAGCGGGGTACAAAACAGCTCATCTGAATAATGTAATCTGACTGATGTAAGCCGAGTATATCACAAAGCATTCATTTTGCAAGTCTGCTGCGCTTACGTGGATCGTTCAGGCTGTAGTGACCTAGCAGAGCGCTTTCCGACCTGATGGGAACGCAAACTATTGCGCTCTAGCATTGACATTTAATGCCTCCTATTGATATACTTTCAATCAAGATATACTGAAAATATATCAAATGATTGAAATGTACTTAGGGTACGTTAGGTGAGGCGCAAATGAACAGTAAAACGGACGCCATAATTGTTGGGGCCGGGATAATTGGATGTGCCATCGCGTTCGAGCTCGCAAAGCGCGGATACAAGACCCTGAACATTGACAAGCTGGATGCTGCCGGGGCCGGGTCGACCGGCAATTCGTGCGCGATCGTGCGCGCCAGTTATTCCACGTGGGATGGAGTGGCCATGGCCTACGAGGGTTTCTCCTACTGGAAAGACTGGGAAGACTACCTCGGATATCAGGATGAGGAAGGCCTTGCCCGCTACATGAATTGCGGGAGCATCCTATTGAAGACAAAAGGAGGGCACCACCGCAAGGTACTTCGCTTTTACCGAGAGATTGGCGTGGAGCACGCGGAGTGGGATTTAGAAACTTTGCGCGAGAAGATGCCGGTTTATTCGGTGATGAGTTATTACCCGGCGCGGCGGCCGGATGACGAGCGTTTCTGGGACGAGCCGACCGAAGAGCTGCAGGGCGCGGTCTTCACGTCCGGATCGGGATACGTGAGCGACCCGCAGCTGGCGACCCGCAACCTGATGCGCGCCGCGCAGCAGCACGGCGGCGAGCTTCTCCTCGGGCAGCAGGTGACCGAAGTTCGCCGCGCTGAGGGACGGGTACTGGGGGTGACTCTGAAATCCGGCGATCAGATTGACGCTGACGTTGTAGTCAACGTGGCTGGTCCGCATTCCTTCGTCATCAATCGCATGGCCGGCGTCGAGGAAGGCATGAATATCAAGACCAAAGCGTTGCGGCATGAGGTTCATCATGTGCCCTCGCCGCCGGGTTTCGACTTCGAGAAGGACGGCTACCACACATCCGATGGCGACATCAGCAGCTACTTCCGGCCGGAGACCGGCAA
>DASCOB010000203.1:0-7869 GCA_036011785.1 Anaerolineales bacterium
AGGGGTTCCAGCCGGGGGATGTGTACATCACCAATGACCCGTGGGCGCTGGCCGGGCATCTGAATGATATCTGCGTGCTCAGCCCGATTTTCTATCGCGACAGATTGACCGCCTTCACGGCCTGCGTCTTCCACCACTCCGATATCGGCGGGCGCGTGGCTGCGGACAATCACGACGTTTTTGCGGAAGGGCTTTTCATCCCGCTGCTGCAACTTTATGCGGGCGGCGAGTTGAATGAAGCGGTGCTGCAGATGATCCGCTCGAACGTGCGCACGCCGGAAGAAGTGGTGGGCGACATTCGTTCACAGATTGCCGCCAACCATGTGTGCGCCGAGCAGGTCGCCAGTATGCTGGGCGAAAATGACCTCGTCGGACTGGACGACCTCGCTGATGAAATCATCGCGCGCACCGAAAAAAGCATGCGCCAGTCCATCGCCGCCGCTTCGGACGGCGTCTATCACGCTGAGGGCGTGATCGAGCAAATGGAAGGACGCGAGGACGTGGTCATCAAAGCGTCCGTGGAAGTCGCGGGAGATGGTATCCAAGTTGACCTGGCTGGCTCCTCCCCGCAAGTGGATTGGGGTGGCAACGTGGTTTTCAATTTCACCTATGCCTACGTCTTCATGGCACTGAAGAGCATCTTCGACCCGGAGATTCCCAACAACGAAGGCTGCGCTGCGCCCATCCAGTTGAGCGCGCCTGAGGACAGCGTGGTGAATTGTCGCTTCCCGGCAGCAGTGGCGGCGCGCATGCAGATCGGGCATTTTCTAACCGAGATAATCTATCGCGCTCTAGCCGAAGCGCTGCCCGACCGGATTCTGGCGGGCAGCGGCGGCACTCCAGCGACGATGAATGTTCTTTACGGGCGCCGCAACGATGGGCAGCGCTGGCACACAGTGGTGATTCGCGGCGGCGGGATGGGCGCCAGCGCGCGCGCGGATGGTGAGCATTGTTATATCTTCCCCGCCAATGGCGCCAACACGCCGGCTGAGATTCTGGAAAGCGACACGCCGCTGCTGGTGGAACGACGCGAGCTGCTGCCGGATTCCGGCGGCGCGGGGCATCATCGCGGTGGGCTGGGCCGGCGGGTTGTCTTCCGCGTGCCTGATGACGATTATGCCCCGCTGCCGCCGGTAAACCTGGGGATTCAGTCCGGGCGATTTCGGCTTCCGCCGGAGGGGTTATTCGGCGGAGAACCAGGGGCGCGCGCGCAGTTTCTGGTCAATGCCGAAGCGGGAAACCCTTTTGGTCTGACCCGCTTGCAGCCGGGCGATGTTGTCACGATGGATGCAGCCGGAGGCGGCGGTTTTGGCGACCCGCGTGAGCGCGAGCGCGAGGCGGTGCTGGCGGATGTACGCGCCGGGATTGTGACGCCGGAGCATGCACGCGATGCCTACGGCGTTGAGATCGCGGCGGAGGAACTCTGATAGAGAACGTCGGATCTGGCTGCCCGATGCCACAGCACGTGGACTTTCTGGCTGTCACACTTGGCGCCGAGCATGTCTCGGCAGCCGCCGCCGACCACGAGCACCACGCGCAGAATCAATCCTTACACCCACCCAGCTCGCTGGCAGCGGTTGTCTGACCGGCAACCACAGCCGAAGTTAGCGCTATCTTGAGTTACGTCAACCAGCATCGCACACCTATCACGCCGTGGGGCGCGGGAAATCGCGCGCCGATGGAAGCAGGCCTGTGGACGCACCATTTACGAAGGCTATGGCCTGACTGAATGTTCGCCGTTTGCAAGCTACAATCATGATTTCCGCCACCAGCTGGGCAGTATGGGGCAACCGATCGAAAATGCGGAAATGAAAATTATGAGCGAGGATGGGCGGGAGCTGGCGGCCGGAGAGTGGGGTGAAATTTGCATCAAAGGCCCCATTGTGATGCACGGCTACTGGAACAAGCCGGAGGGGACGGCGGCAGCCATCCGCACGGGCTGGCTGCACTCCGGCGACATCGGCGTGGTGGATGACGAAGGCTATTTTTCAATCGTCGATCGTACCAAAGATGTGATCAACGTCTCGGGCTTCAAAGTGTGGCCGGCCGAAGTCAAGCATACCCTGTATGAGCACCCCGCCATCCACGAAGCGGCTGTATTGGCGTGGCGGATGATACGCGCGCCAAATGCGTCCAGGCTCATATTGTGCCAAAGTCCGGTCAGCAGATCACGCCCGACGAACTGAG
The DNA here is from genome assembly GCA_036011785.1 of Anaerolineales bacterium. GTDB lineage: Bacteria > Chloroflexota > Anaerolineae > Anaerolineales > UBA11657 > CAJWGI01. The sequence continues at coordinate 2,188 of DASCOB010000203.1, forward strand.
TGAATACTGTCGCGCGCGCATGGCGACTCATAAAGTCCCGGCCAGAATCGCGCTGGTAGATGCCTTGCCCAAAAGCACAACCGGCAAGGTGCAAAAGCGCATAATAAGGGAGGGTTAAAATCCTATGCGAGAGAACCAATTTATATTCTATGCCCCGGTCAAAGTCCGTTACAACGAAACCGACCTACAGGGGCATGTCAACTTCATCCACTATTACGCCTATTTCGATGTCGGCCTGATAGAGTACATGGAAGAAATCAGGTACGGATATGAGACCATGTTGGCCGAGGGGGCAGATTTCCTCTACGCCGAATCACATTGCGAATACAAGTCTTCCGCGAAGTGGCCGGAGGTACTGCGCATTTACACGCGCGTCGCGCAAATGGGGCGGCACAGCCTGCGTTTTGAGTTCGAGGTGCGCGCGGAAAGCGACGAGCGGCTCATCGCTGTGGGCCACATTGCCGCGGTAACGGCAGACAAGGACACATTCGAAATGCGCCCCATTCCGGAGCGCATGCGCCAGACCGTGGAGCAGTATGAGGGGGCCTGAGGGCTACCACGTGGCTTGCCAAGACTACGCTTGCACAGGCATGATTTAGCTGCTACACTGATGGCCGTGCCTGTGATGCATCTTAAAGAAGAATGCGAGTGAATTTGCACTCGGCGCCAACGGGGGGTGACCGAAAGTCGCTGCTACACCACAATCTGTTTAGGCCGTAGAAGCAACACACAACCATAGTGAGGCAACTGACAGGAGAAAGCCATGAGTGAGAATACCAAATTCGTATTAGCAGAGGAGGACATGCCGAATGCCTGGTACAACATCAATCCGGACATGCCTGTCAACCCGGCAGAGACCGCGTGGAACGCGGTGCTGCACCCCGGCACGCAGGAGCCGGTGACGCCCGAGTTTCTGTCTGTGCTCTTTCCGATGCAGCTCATCGGCGAAGCGGTCAGCATGGACCGCTGGGTGGAAATCCCCGAACCGGTAAAGGATGTGTACCGCCTCTGGCGGCCCTCACCGCTTTTCCGCGCCCGCCGGCTGGAAAAAGCGCTGGACACCCCCGCGCACATCTATTACAAGTATGAGGGCGTTTCCCCAGTCGGTTCACACAAACCCAACACAGCCGTTCCGCAGGCGTTCTACGCCAGTGAGGAGGGCACCGCCGGCTTCACCACCGAGACCGGAGCGGGCCAGTGGGGCAGCGCGCTCTCCATGGCGTGCAACTTCTTCGGGCTCGAATGCCATGTTTACATGGTCAAGGTTTCGTATCAGCAGAAACCATATCGTCGTGTAATTATGCAGAACTATGGCGCCAGCATCACCGCCAGCCCTTCAGACACAACACAGTACGGACAGAAAGTGCTGGCGGAAGACCCGGACAGCCCCGGCTCACTCGGCATGGCTATCTCTGAAGCGGTCGAGGCGGCCGTCGCCTCTGAGGGCAAGCTTAAGTATGCGCTCGGCTCAGTGCTCGGGCCGGTACTGATGCACCAGACGGTGGTCGGACTTGAGGCGCTCAAGCAGTTCGAGATAGCGGGCGAGTACCCGGATGTCGTTGTCGGGTGCACCGGCGGCGGGAGTAACTTCGCCGGATTCGTCTTTCCCTTCCTGCATCAGAACTTCACCAACGGCGCAAACACGCGCGTGGTCGCGGCGGAACCGATGTCGTGCCCCAGCCTGACCAAAGGAGAGTACACCTTCGACTTCGGGGATACGGCCGGAATGGCGCCCATCGTGAAGATGCACACGCTCGGTCACACCTTCGTGCCTCCTGGCATCCATGCCGGTGGCCTGCGTTACCATGGCATGGCCCCGCATGTGTGCGCCCTTTACGACAACGGGAACATCGAAGCAGTGGCGCTGCACCAACTGGGAACCTTCGCGGCCGCGCGTCAGTTCGCGCAGGCGGAGGGAATCATCCCCGCGCCTGAGACCGCGCACGCGGTCAAAGCAACCATAGACGAGGCCCTGAAGTGCAAAGAGGAAGGCGTCAGCCGGATAATTGCATTCAACCTCTCTGGCCACGGGCACTTCGATCTGGGCGCATACGACGACTACATTCAGGGCGCGCTGCACGATTACGCATATCCGGAAGAGGCGGTCGCAGAAGCCATGACCCATCTGCCGGAAGTGACCCTGTAAACGCGAACACCGCAAGCAGAACCTGAAGCGCCCGAGCACTGCAGGGCGCTTCTTTTTTTGATTCGGAGCGCGTCAGGAGGTCACAACAGCCCGCCCGCCTCCAGAATCGCGCGCAATTCGTTCCGTTCCGAATCCTGCAGAGGCAGCAGCGGAGAGCGCACTGGGCCGCCGCAACCGCCAACCATATCCAGCGCGGCCTTCACACCAGCCACCCCGAACTTTGCGGTGACCGCCTTGTTGGGCGCTATCAGCCTGCGCTGAATCTCGGCGGCACGCTCAACGTCGCCCTGCCGGAAAAAGCGCAGCAGCTCCGCAAGGGGCCCCGCCGCAATATTCGCCAGCGCCATCATTCCGCCCACCGCACCCACCGCAAGCGAGGGCAGGAAAGTGCTACCCGAACCGGTCAACACCTGAAAGTCGTCCGGGGTCTCACGCACCATCAGGCCGAGCTTGCCCACATTGCCGCTGCTGTCCTTGATGCCGATGATGTTCGCGTGCGTGGCCAGATTGACCACAGTTTCAACGGGCAGATCGATTCCGGTGAAAACCGGTACATTGTAGAGCATTATGGGCAGCGGCGCGGCAGCGGCCACATGCCGATAGTGTTTTTCGAGCGCCGCCGCCGTCATCGCGCCTTTAAAATAATGCGGCGTGACCACCAGGGCCACATCCGCGCCAGCTTCCGCCATGCGGTTGGTCAGCGCCATCGTCGCCAGAGTGCTCTCCATACCGGAACCGGCAATCAGCAGGCGCTCGGCCGAGATCGCAGCACGCGCCGCGCGCACCACGTCCACACGTTCGTTCGCGTCAAGGAGGACAAACTCCCCGTTGGAGCCCTGCAACAGATAGCCGGAGAGAGGCTCGGCGTTCAAGCACTCGAGGTTGGAACGCAGGCGGTCGCTATCGACCCCGCCAGCGGCGTTGAAAGGCGTGGGAACAGCAGGGAATATCCCCGCAAGCGAAACGTTATTTCCTTGAGACACAGTGGCCCTCCTCCTTCAGTTCAAGTGTAGTGGCGTCCGTCGGCAGTGCGCCGAGGGTTTTGGTATCATTGGGGAACTATGTTTCCGCTGCGCGACACGAACAAATCGGAAACTTTCCCTGCCATTAATTGGTTGCTGATTATCGCCAACGCGGGCGTGTTTCTGCTGCAACGTGGGCTCTCCGGCGAGCAGACAGAGCTGCTGTTCCGTGCATTCGGCGTGGTTCCGGCGAACTTCCTCAGCGGCCACCCGCTGGCGGCGATTTCGCTTTTCAGTAGCCAGTTTCTGCACGGCGGCTGGCTGCATCTTTTGAGCAACCTGTGGACGCTGCACATCTTCGGCGACAATGTGGAGGACCGCATGGGCCACACACGTTACCTTGTGTTCTACCTGCTGAGCGGAGTGGTCGGGGGATTGCTTCAAGTGCTCACCGGACCGACATCCACAATGCCAATGATCGGAGCCAGCGGGGCAATTGCCGGTGTGTTGGGCGCTTACATAATGCTCTTTCCACGCGCGCGCGTGCTCACGTTTGTGCCCATTTTTTTTCTGCCATGGCTCGTGGAAATCCCAGCCATGGTTTATCTCGGGGTATGGTTTTTCTCTCAGTTCTCCAACGGACTGACCGGATTGAGCATGAGCATCGGTGGCGGAATCGCGTACTGGGCGCACGTGGGCGGATTTGCGGCCGGCTTCCTGCTGGTGCGCCGTTTCTCGCGACGCACGCAGGTTGTGCGCGTGCGGCCCCCACCGGAGAATCGTTACCGTGTTGGTTAAGTCGGCCACCATGTTTAAATACTCCGCCCCAGCAATTGCCGCGCAAGCGCATGCAGGGCCTCCCCCGCTTCTCCCGCAGGGCCAGCGGCAGCTAGCTCGCTGAATGCCAGCTCCACCTGTTCCCGCTCAACGCTCTCGGCAGCCGCGCGCGCGCCACATTCATCTAGCAGTCTGACCGCAGTCGGCACATCCACGGCACATTCTGCAGGCGAGCGATAAAGCGTTCGCAGTTCCAGGGAGTTTTGCAGACCAAAGACAACTGGCAGTGTTTTCTTTCGCGCCCGGATGTCCGCGCCAGCCGGTTTGCCGGTACGGCTGCTCTCACCCCAGATTCCAAGAATGTCATCGCGCACCTGATACGCCAGCCCGAGCGCCTGTCCGAACGCGCCGAAATTCTCGCGCCGCGCCACGGAAGCGCCGCCTGCCAGCGCCCCGAGCTCGGCGGCGGCAGAAATTAGCGCGGCTGTCTTGCCGGACACCATTTCCATGTAGGCCTCTTCGTCGACGCGCTCCGCGCTCTCAAAGGCAAGATCAGAGTGCTGCCCAGTAGTCAGTGCAAGGCAGGCCTTATCAAGAACACTCAAAGCCTCCAGGCGCGCCTGCGGCGCGAGCGCGGCTGCCTTTTGCACGGCCAAATGCGCGTGCGCGAACAGCGCGTCTCCGGCGTTGATAGCCTGCGCCATTCCCCAGAGTGCCCACAACGTGGGGCGGCCGCGTCGCAATTCGCTCTCATCTTGAATATCATCGTGAATGAGCGAGAAATTGTGCACTAGCTCAACGGCGACCGCCAGCGGGAGCGCGGCGCGCCACTCGCCCCCAGCGACATGAGCGCACAGCAGGGTGAGCAACGGGCGCGTACGCTTACCGGGAGCACCTGTCGGACGCTCGTGAACCTCCCAGCCCATGTGATAATGCAGCATCTGTGCAGCCGCATCAATGCGCTCCGGCGGGTACTCCAGCGTCTCGTGAAGCGCTGTCTCGAGCGCAGGCAGGCATTCCCGCCTGAGCGCCTCCAGTATGTCAGGTGTCATTTATCGATGCGAAAGCGGGGTGCGCTGCAGCATGGCGATATCCGCAGCACCCGCGCAAAACATGCTAATGCGGAGCTGGCGTTCAATCACACGCACGGCCTGCAGTACCTCTTCCGGGGAACGCACTGCTGCCTCCAGGAAGGGCTTGGCCATACCGGCCAGCGACGCGCCTAGCGCGATACATTTTGCCACTTCAACGCCATCCCGCAGCCCCCCGGAGGCAATTGCGATGATCTCCGGCGCGCCACGGCGCGCCATGCGCAGCGCCTTGGCTGTGGAGATACCCCAACCAGCAAAGGCTGCCGCCACCTTTTTCTCGGTTTGATCTTCGGTTCGATGCATTTCCACCTGGCTCCAGGAAGTACCGCCCGCGCCGGCCACGTCTATGGCGGCCACTCCAGCTGCAGCCAGGGAGCGGCAGGTATCCTCCGAGAAACCCCAGCCCACTTCCTTCGCCACCACCGGCACTCCGTCACGCGCCAGAGCGGTACACACATACTCCACCTTCGCCAGCAGTCCGGAGAAATCAGTGTCCCCCTCCGGCTGCACGGCTTCCTGCAGCGCGTTGAAATGCAGCACGAGTGCATCGGCCTGCGCCATTTCGACAATGCGCCGACAACCCGCCGCGCCGACGCCGTAATTGAGCTGCACGGCGCCCAGGTTTGCCAGCAGCAGCACGTCCGGGGCGACCTCACGCACCTGGAAGCTGGCAACCGTTTCCGGCTGCTCGAGCGCCGCCCGCATC
>DASCOB010000204.1:0-4178 GCA_036011785.1 Anaerolineales bacterium
CCGCCTGCCGCCGATGAAACGGTGCCAGCCCCGCACAGCCTAGTGGACGACGCATGCACCGCCCTGGCTTTCCTACGCTGTTGGCCGGTGAGCACAACCGCTGACGGGGAAATATCGGCCACGACCTTTGAACGATTACAGCCACATCTGCGACTGCCCGGCGCGTTGGAGATGTTGCTGGTATTGCTTCAGGAAATCGGTCTACTGTCCGCGCCAGAACTCCGGCTTGACCCGCAGAAAACACGCCATTTCCTCGCCGGAGAGCGTGCCGGACAGTTGCGCGCGCTCGCGCACGTCTGGCGTGGTTCCACCCGCTGGAGGGATTTACTCGCTGTGCCCGGCCTGTGCTTCGACCATTCAGAAACGCTGCGCGTTGAACCGGCGCAGGCGCGGGGCGAGATTCTTACCCGCCTCAACGCTCTGGACAAGGGATGCTGGTTTTCTCTGGAAGCGTTCGTTTCATTCATCCGAACGCAATCTCCGGACTTTCAGCGTCCGGCCGGGGATTACGATTCATGGTACGTGCGCGCCGAGAGCACAGGAGAGTACCTGCGCGGTTTCGCTTCGTGGGAACGGGTGGACGGCGCTTTCATCCGCCATCTGGTCACTGGCCCGCTCCACTGGCTGGGCTTGATGGACCTCTCCCAGGCGCACGACAGGTTCCGGCTCACGCCGCTTTTCTCCGCACTGCTGCACGATGTGGAATGGAGAATTGCGGAAAAACCGCGCCCACTGGCAATCCGCCCTGATGGCATTGTGCTGGCATTTGCCGCAGGCAGCCGCGCTGACCGCTTTCTGGCAGCTCGCATGGGAGAGTGGGAGCCGGCCCGCAACGCGGAAGTGTATCGTTATCGGTTGAGCGCCGAAAGCTTGCACCGCGCCAGCGAAGCCGGCATCAGCACAAAGCAGGTATTGGTGTTTCTCAAGCGCGCCAGCGGAAATGGGCTGCCACAATCACTGCGGCAAGCACTGTGGCGCTGGGGCAAGGAGGGGCCGGCCGCGCGTCTGACCAAGATGATGGTACTGCGCGTGGACTCCGAATCCGTGCTGCGCGCCCTGCGCGAGAACCCGCGGACGCGCCGCTATCTCGGGGAAGCGCTGGGACCGCGCGCGGTGCAGGTGCATGCTTGTTATCGTCAGGATCTACGTGACGAGATGGTTAAGATGGGTTTACTCTTGCAGATGAAAGAATAGAGCCACAGGTCAACCTGTCCAGGCGCAGCGCACAAATCGAGCACCCCCGCCGCGACTCGAACGCGGGACTTCTTGCTCCGGAGGCAAGCGCTCTATCCACTGAGCTACGGGGGCGGATGAAAAGATTCTATCATAGGCGCAGACCGGCCACTACAGCCGATGCATCAGCGCCGCCCAGCGCGAGGCCAGATGCACCAGCGGGGAGGAGCGCCGCGGACACAACTCCGACATCGGCAGGTTCGTCAGAAACTGCTCCGCATCCGCGCAGGCAGGCATGCGCATGGTTGCGCGCCCGACCTCGCCATACGAGTGGGCGTCTGAGCCGATTACGGCAGGCAGCTCCACTTCCCGCGCAAGCGCGGCGGCGCGTTCGTTCATGGCCGACAAGAGCGAACGCGCGTTGAAGGTCTCAATGGCATCCACAAAGGGCAGCACGGCGTGCAGCTCATCTTCGCGCCAGCAGCCGCTACGATGATGGTCAAATGGGTGTGGCACAGATATCACCGCACCCTGCGCCCGCAAGCGTTCAATTGTCTCCCTCGGCTCCAGACCGGGCGGAACCTCCTGCTCGATGTATAGCGCCAGCAGTTCGCCCTGACTGGTCAGAATTTCCTCACCTGGAATCACGAGATCAGGTGCGAGAGCGGCCATCTCAAAAGCGCCTCGGGCGGTGTTGTGGTCGGTCACGCAAAGCCGCTGGATTCCCCGGGCGCGGCAGAGCTCTATCAGCCGCCGCGGCGTCATCAGACAATCGCCGGAGTGGTGTGTGTGGCAATGGGTCTCGACGGTGACGAACGCCATCGCCGCCAAGTATACCTCCCGCCGCAGTGGTAGAATTGGGTCGATGAATCTATTGCCGCCTCAATTGGAGCCAGTCGCCGGCGCGCGGGCGCGGGAACTGCAGCGCGGGCTGTGGATACAGGTTTACCTACCGGTAGGGATCGTCGGACTGGCATCCATTCTCGTAACGGCTGCCCTCGGCTACGGCGCATTCACCGGCTTGATAGACCACGCCCTGCTCGCCGATACTCTGGTGATATTGATGCTCTCGCCCGCTCTGATAGTTGCCTTTTTGGAGCTGGTGCTTGTCGTTGTGCTGGCATTCGGCCTGTCACGTGCATCCTCAGGGGTCGCCTCATTGTTGCGCGACGGCCAGCGCCTCAGCGCCGACGCCAACCGCTCAGTCCTGCATTACGCGCGCACCATCGAGATGCAGTTCGAGCGCATTCACCGGCTGGCCAGCGCACCCGCACGAGCGCTGCGCTCATTGCGGCAAAGGCTGCGCAAACTCCGGTGACCGAAAGCGAGCGAGTGGATGCCTAATGGCGTGAGAAAGAGGGTCGTCCTCATCGGCGCGCTGTTGGGTGCGCTGCTCGGGCTGGGCGCAGCCTACATGTTCGCGCGCCGGCACGAGGAGACTGGCGAAGAGCCCGGCTTCTCTGCCAAAGAGGCTATCTCGCTAGGCATGGAACTGGTCAAGTTGCTACGCCGGATAGGCGGCCTCGCCAGACGCGACTGATTTTCCCTCTGAAGATCCGTTTCTGTTTCCCACTTGACAAATCATTCCTGCTGTGTTAATAAAAACGAACGTTCGTCCGTTTTAGGATGACCACTTGAATAAGAAAACACTGACCAAAGGAGCGCGCACGCGCACAGCCTTGACAAACGCCGCCCTGCAGTGCTTCGCCGAAAGCGGCTATCACGGCGCTTCCATGCGACTGATTGCCGAGCGCGCGGGGCTGAAGGCCGTCGGCGGCATATACAACCACTTCTCTGGCAAAGAAGAGATATTCACTGAAGTGGTGCGCATCCACCATCCGGTCAATCAGCTTGCGCTGGCCCTGGCCGACTCGGACGGAGTCACTCTGGAGGCTCTTTTCCGCAACGCCGCCCGGCGCATGGTCGCGCAGCTCGGGGCGGGCAATGGCATGGTTACGGTCAAGTTGATGTTCATCGAGATGGTGGAGTTCGATGGCAAGCACATCGCGCAGCTCTTCGAGGGCCTCTTCCCTCACGTAATGCGCTTCATGCAACGCATCTCCCTGCAGCAAGACGAACTGCGCAAAGCTCCGCCACCGATGATAATACGCGCCTTTATCGGCTCAATCTACGCCTTTTTTCTCACGGAATTGCTGCTCGCTGGCACGCCGATAACCACGACCGGTGACCCCGATGATTTAATGGACATCTTTCTGCACGGCGCGCTGAAAGCGGAGACTTGATGCGAAACTCTCGCTTGCTTTCGCTCATACGCAAAGAATTCATCCAAATCCTGCGCGATCCGCGCACGCTGGTTATCACATTCGCTATCCCAGTGGTGCAGCTTTTCCTGCTGGGATACGCAGCCAACACCGATGTACGCAATGTGCCGCTGGCGGTTTTCGACCAAAGCCATTCCGCCGCCGGACGCCGGCTGCTGGATGCTTACCGCGCAGCCGATTACTTCAAACTAACATATGTGGTCGACTCGGAAGATGAATTGCGCGCGCTTATCGATACCGGCGACGCGCGCGCCGGACTGATCATCCCCTCCAATTACGGGCAGCAGATTTCGGGCGGGCAGCCAGTGCAGATCGCCTTCGTGCTCGATGGCTCCGACCCGACTGTGGCTGCCACCGCGCTCTCGGCTGCCACCCTCATCGGTGAATCCCACTCAATCAATTTGCTGGTGGAACGACTGAATCAACGCGGGCAACCCGACGTGTTCCAATCACAAGTGAATGTGCGCACGCAGGTCTGGTACAACCCCGACCTTGAAAGTGCCTATTTTATGGTTCCGGCGCTGATCGGCATGATTCTGCAGATGCAGGCCACCATGCTCACCTCCATCGCCATCGTGCGCGAACGCGAGCGCGGTACCATCGAGCAACTCATCGTCACCCCGCTGCGCGCCTGGGAACTGGTAGTCGGCAAGCTCATCCCCTACATCATCATCGCATTCTTTAACACGCTGGAGGTCCTGGTCATCGGGACTCTCTGGTTTG
>DASCOB010000205.1:0-3991 GCA_036011785.1 Anaerolineales bacterium
TTCTGTGTGCCTCAGCTTGTGACGATGGAATTCCCGACCATGGTGAATATAGAAGCATCTTGCAAGAACGTAATAGTCCTGGAGCGCTACTAGAGATGGTCTCTGCTTCAGGGTACAACCGTCATGACCAATGGCAAGTGCAAATTCAAGCACAGATTCAACAACGTGCCCAAGTGTTCTTGAAATCAGACGGACTCACGGACGAAGAAGTTCGTGCGGCACATATGAAGCCAATCGATGATATCGGTGCGGCAACAGCTAAGTGCCTTCAACAGTACGGGCCAGATGCTCGACTATGTGTTTTACCTGAGGGACCTCAGACAATACCGTACATAACCAAAACCGCATAGGTTGTGAACCATACTTGTGGCGGTCGCGTTTCTGCACTCCAAATGCAATTACTTGTTTGTGCAGAAGAGGTGATCTATACCAGTGAAGACACCTATGCGGAGCATCACAATTACGAATAGGATCGATGGAAAATACCATCCATCTTGTAAGACATGAAATCTCAACCCGTAACGCTGGACAGAACGGCTCTAGTATCCTCCGACAGGACAACAGCGGACCTTGCTTGATGTGAATCGTATGTCAACCCGTCCCCGGTGGGAGGAGCGTACCCAGAACACGCGGCAAATGATTGATGCTGCCCTAGAGGCGGCCGCGCCGCAGCACGCGCTGCGGCGTCACCTGAAGCGTGAGGGCGATTGGATGTGGGTTGGCCCGCAAAAATATCATCTACCGGACTTCAGGCGTGTGCTGTTGCTGGGCTTCGGCAAGGCGGCGGTGGAGATGGCGCAGGCTGCTGAGGACGTGCTCGGTGACTGGCTTACGGGCGGGTTGGTTATTACTCAACACGGGCATGCGCGGCCGTTGGAAGATATTGTAATCGTGGAGGCCGGGCATCCGCTGCCGGACGAGAACGGCCTGGCTGGTGCGGCTCAGATACTCGAACTTGTCGGGCATCCCACCAAAAGTGACCTGATTATTCCGCTGATATCCGGCGGCGGCTCGGCGCTGCTAACCCTGCCGGTGCCCGGAATCTCCCTTCAGGATTTGCAGGTGGTGAATCAGTTGTTGTTGAGAAGCGGCGCTGATATTCACCAATTTAATTCAGTGCGAAAACATCTCTCGCAAGTGAAGGGAGGTAACCTGGCGCGGAGGTTGTACCCGGCACGTGTGGTTGCGCTGCTGCTCTCGGATGTAGTGGGCAATGACAAGGGCGTGATTGCCTCTGGCCCGTTTAGTCCAGACCGCAGCACCTTTGCGCACGCGTGGGAAACGCTTGGAGAATACCGGTTGCGCGCCGAAATTCCGCAGGCGGTGCGCGCGCATTTGCAAAGTGGTTTGCGCGGAGAGATTGCGGAGAATCCGTCTGCGGGAGACCAGGCATTTGGGCGAGTGCAGGCCCTTGTTGTGGGTGACAACCAACTGGCCGCACGGGCAGCCTTCAAGCGTTCCAATGATCTAGGATTTGCCACTCGGTTGCTTACCTCCAGATTGCAAGGAGAGGCGCGCACTGCAGCATCTTGGATTGTGAAAGAGGCACGCAGCGCGCGCGCAGCTGCGGAGGAGGACTCTAGGCCGATTTGCCTTGTCGCTGGGGGCGAAACCACGGTGAGAGTGCGCGGTGATGGAAAGGGGGGTCGAAATCAGGAGCTTGCGTTGGCAGCGGCGGTGGAGATGGCGGCGGGAAACGATGAGCGTGCGCGGCTTGTTTGTCTGGCCACTGACGGGCAGGACGGGCCGACGGATGCGGCGGGCGCGTTGGTGGAGTGCGATAGCGTGGCACGTGCCGCCGCGGCTGGTTTGGATGCGCGAAAACATCTGGAGAACAACGATTCGTACTCTTTCTTTTCTGCGCTAGGAGATTTGATATTCACGGGGCCGACTGGAACAAATGTGAACGATTTGTTGTTCTGGTACTCGTACTGATTGAATTCAAGCTGGGTATGAAAATCCTAATGGGAAACCGAAATCGGAACAGCCATTTTGACTACTTGCATGCGTTCTAAGATATGTGCTGAGATGGTCTTGGATGTTGCACAGTGTTTCTGCCACCTAGCGAAAATCCAGTTTACTCACCAGATGGCTGCTCGTATGCTGGTCATCTTCATCCAGATTGGTGGTATTACGTAAAAACACTTTTTCGCCATGCTGATACTATGGGTTATTTGTCACTTGGCTTTTCAACCGTGTTTGGTAGTGTCATAGGGAGGTGGTTGTCGTTATACATCGTCCAACACTTTGGAGCTACGGATGTTTCGATAGCCGCTTACCTGGTTCCGATTGTCACGGCCATCGCTGGTGGGATTTTTCTCGATGAGCGCATAATCTCCGTGATGGTGGCAAGCATGTCCATGATTGCAGGAGGGCTCATCATCAACCAACGAAGATGGCCAGCAGGCCGACCCAGCTTCAACTAGTGGAGAAATGAGAATGCATTTGTTCGACTTTGGCGTCGCGACGAGACGATTAGCGTTTTTCGCCCGTTGACCTTGGTTAGTCGACATTCATGACCCAGTAATCGTGGCCGCCCTGCCACAACCCGGGCTCTGCCACGCGTAAGCCATGTGCAAAACATCGTAGAATAGCAAGGTCGCGCTTCGCGCGCACTGCCGGCTGCCTTGAGTCGAGACAGTTGCCCCCCCCCGTAATGGCCGTGCTATTATTGCCGCAGTACGGGTCTGCTGGAGATGGGCCGCGCCAGCGTTGGATTAGTTGCTCAGTCTTGGTCATTGGGGTCATAATGCCTCCATAAATTAGTTAAAGGAGCAATTAGATGATGAAGGTCAGTGCAATACTAGCTACCAAGGGGAAGCGCGTCATAACGATCGGTCAGGAAAAATCAATCAAGGATGCAGTCTCCCTGCTGCGTGAGCACAACATTGGCGCACTGGTCGTGACCGACGATGCGGGCGGGATGCTCGGTATTCTTTCTGAGCGTGACATTGTGCGCGCAGCTGCCACAGTCGATAATCCTCTCGCGCAGCCGGTCAGTCAGGTTATGACCACGAATGTGATTACTTGCCGCCCACAGGATGATCTGGAGGCGGTCGCCAACACTATGACTGAGAAACGATTTCGCCACCTTCCGGTGGAGGACAAGGACAACCTGATAGGGGTCATCTCTATCGGGGACGTGGTGAAAGTGCAGCGCGACAAGTATCGCGGCGAGGTCTACACGCTGGAGATGCAGATAATGGAGTAGTTGCTCGGTCTTGCTCATTGATGTGACCTAGGCCTTGTCATCATCGTAAGCCTTCAATACCTGTCCGACAATCATATCATCCACAGCCGCTGAGCGCCTCAGTGATTCCACTTCTCGCCATGCTCTGATGGCGCTGTTGCGTAGCCAGCCCCAGCTCTTGAGATAGGGCTTGAACTGCTCCGGGTTGCCTTGCATATGCCGCCAGAGTAGCTCGGCTGGGGTTTGGAATCTGATAGCCTGTTGCCTCACCTGACTGATACTGCCGCCTTCATCTGCATCACCCACAACCTCGGCCTCTACCCGTGCTACATCGGCGGATATGGGCTAGTTATCGGCGCTTCCGGCTGGATACGAATATGCGCTGTGGGTCCTGCTATTCATCGCTTGCGTGGCTATTTCAGCCTCTCGGTCTGCGATATAATCGTTCACTGCTCGTTTTATCTCCATGGTCCGTTTCGCATAACTTGTATGATATTCAACGCACCTGCTTCAAAAGCATTGGGTGCATAATTTTTCATAATCGCCAGATACTACCCACACCCTCACATCACCAGTTGTAAATAGATATCTCCGAGATATCTCTAAGACTGGTTGAAGTTGTACTGTTGTCTCTCTCCCTTTATGGAGAGAGACAACAGTACAACTTACTTTCAACAACTTCTTTTCCTCTTTCCGTAAGCCTATAAATGGCCACCTTCCCTTTACCGCAATCATTCTTCCTGTGTGCCAAGTCTTCTTCCGCCAAGCGGTACACGGCCTGTCTGGCGGCATTAGGGCTGC
>DASCOB010000206.1:0-4547 GCA_036011785.1 Anaerolineales bacterium
CGCAGACAACCGGCGAAACGCACCTCTGGAGCCGCAGTCGGCGGGAACTGTGGCGCAAGGGGGCAACTTCCGGCAATGTGATGCGCGTGCAGGAAATCCGCGTGGATTGCGATGGGGACACGCTGCTGCTCCAGGTGGACCCGGCCGGGCCAGCTTGCCACACCGGCGAGCAGTCCTGCTTCTTCACGGAATTGGACGGTTGAGAATGCTGTTTAGAACGGTCAACCGGCAGCGTTTTTGGCGCGATTTTTTTGTAATCCAGCTTGGCTTCGCCGTGTTTGCTTTTGCCATCGCGGTTGTGATTCGCGCCAATCTGGGCGCTTCTTCCTGGGCCGTACTGGAAGTAGCGCTCGCGCAGATTATCCACATTACGCCCGGTACGGCTTCGGTGCTGGTCGGAGCGGTGGTGCTCCTAATGGCGCTGGCGCTGCGCGAGTCGGTCGGGTGGGGTACCGTGGCGAACATACTCAGCATCGGACCGTGGGAGGATCTCTTTCTCTGGCTGATCCCCGTCGCCCGAGCGAACCTGCCACTGCAGCTGCTTTATCTTCTGGCCGGCTTGATTGCTATGAGCATTGGCAGCGCGATTTACATTGGCATCAATGCGGGCGCCGGGCCGCGCGACAGCTTAATGATGGCTGTGGCGCGCACCACTCCGCTGGATGTGCGCTCAGCACGGGTCATAATCGAAACCACGGTTGTGCTGGGGGGATGGCTACTGGGTGGGCCGTTGGGCGTGGGTACGGTGCTCTTTGCGCTGCTAATCGGGTCCGGGGTGCAGACTGCCTTTCGGTTGTTCCGCATGGAGACATATTCGCGTCACCGAGCGGCTCCGGTGGCGGCGTCAACTTCATCAGGTGACTAAAATGAGTTTTCTACACATATTGCAGCAGATAATCTTAGACCGCAAAGCGCGACCCACGCCTGATTCCTACACGGCCAGTCTGTTCGCAGCCGGGGAAGACGAGATAATGAAGAAAATCGGCGAGGAAGCGATGGAGGTCATTTTGTCCGCAAAGAGCCAGGGCGATGAACGCGTTATCTCCGAGACCGCCGACCTTTTCTACCACGTGCTGGTGTTGCTGACGGAGCGTGATCTGAGCCTGGCGCAGGTGGAAGCCGAACTGGAGCGACGCCATCGGTGAGCACCAACGTATATCTTCTTGACGTTGACGGCGTGTTGCTGCACCCGGGCGGTTATCGCGAGGCGCTGAACCGCACTATCAATCATTTTTCGCAGGCGATGGGGTGGGGCGACTGCGCGCCGGAGGACGCCACAGCGCTGGTGTTCGAGGCTAATGGGATTATCAACGAATGGGATATGAGCGCGATCTGCCTCGCCGCGCTTTTCGGGGCCGCCTGGCAGCATGATCCCGGCCTGCAATTGCCCCGCTCGGTGCCGGCTGCCCTCGCGCTGGTACGCGGGCGCGGCGTCCCGCCGCAGCGCGTGGATTTCGCGCAGACAGCGCGGAATGTCGCGGCGGAAATGCGTCCTGGTGAATACCCGGCGCTGGCTGCGCCGCGCGCCTTTTCGTGCGCGCTGAATTCCTCACCGCGCGGCGCGGGCCGCGCAGCGCTGACGGCTCTGTTGGATGAGATATTGCTCACCACCCGCGATATTCACCGTTCGCATACGCTGCCGGTATTCCAGACCCTCGTTCTCGGCAGCGCCGTTTTCGAGCAGACATATTCCCTCGCGCCGCCGTTCGAGACCGCTTCAACGATAGAGGAGAACGACCGCCCACTCATTTCGCGCGATAACCGGCAAAGGCTATTGCGCGCGACCGGATCAGGCGAAATAAAAGCGGCGGTCTTCACCGCGCGGCCGTCGCTGCCGCCGCGCGGAACGCGGGACGGCACGGGTTATTTTACTCCCGAAGCGGAGTTGGCCGTGCAATTGGTCGGGTTGGATACGCTGCCGATGATTGGCTTCGGGCGCCTGCAGTGGCTGGCGCAAGAGCGCGGCGGTGACGCGGATCTGTGGGTCAAGCCGGCGCCGATTCACGCGCTAGCCGTCATCGGCGCGGCGCTGTGCGGTGATGAAAAAGCAGGGCTGCTGGGTGCGCACGCCTTGTGGGAAGAAGGGCGGCTGCAGGACCCATTCGCGGAAGTGGCGGACCAGGGCATAAGCGTGACCGTGTTCGAGGATTCTGCGTGCGGAGTGCAAGCTGTGGAACGAGGTGCGGAAATGCTCCGCGCAGCCGGGGCCGATTGCCGCTTGACGTCTAAAGGTATCGCCACGCATCCGGAGAAGTGCGCAAATCTGGAGAAAGTGGGCGCGAGCGTTTTCCCCGATGTGAACGCAGCGCTGCGCGCTCAATGGTGAGCGCTACGCCGGGGATGCGTGCTTAGCGAAGCGCTGTAAACCGTCGCGCGTGCCCATGGCTATCAGTCGAGCGCCAGCCTGCAGGCGCGTGGGCGCATCCGGATAGGTTAGCAGCGGCTGGTCGGGCGGATAGATCGCCAGCACGGTGACCCCGAATTCACTGCGCGGGTTCACCTCCGCCAGCGATCGCCCCTCCAGCGGCGAGTCCCTGGAGAGCACGATTTCCTCCAGCCATAATTCCAGTTCCGGCGAGTGCATGACAACGTCGAGGAAGTCTGCCACCCCGGGCCGCGTCACCAGGCTCACCATTCTGCGTCCGGCAATGGCATAGGGCATGATTACGCGGTTGGCACCGGCGCGCAGCAGCTTCGGCTCGGAATCCTCGTAATTCGCGCGCGCGATTATTTGCAGATCCGGACGCAACCCGCGCGCGGTCAGCACAACGAACACATTCTCTGCGTCGGCATCGGTGACGGTGATAAGGCTGCAGGCGCGGTTGATACCTGCCAGTTTCAGGGTTTCCTCGTTGGCGGCATTGCCCTGCAATGCATGGCGTCCGCTGCGCTCACAAAGTTCCACCGCTTTTTCGTCAACGTCTATTACCACAAACGCAAGCTGTTCGTCCTCCAGTCGGGCGGAGATCTGGCTGCCCATGCGGCCGTAACCACATACGATTATGTGGTCGCTCAGTTTGTCGATCATGTGTAACCTCCGGCGACGCTGGCGATTGTTGCGCGCCGCGTCGGATAGAAAGAGATTGAAAAGGCTGGAAAAGGCATAGGCGTACGTGCCCACGCCGCCTAGGATTAGAAGAATGGTGAACACTTTACCGGCCGGGGAGGGAGTTTGAATCTCGCTGAAACCTACAGTGGTAAGAGTTATCACCGTCATGTAGAGCGAATCGAGTGCGCTCCAACCCTCCAGCCAGTGGTAGCCGGCGGTGCCGCCCAGCAGCAGGGCAGCCAGCAACAGCGCGATTACGAGCAGACGCGGAATGGCCACGTTGCTCATACTCCGCGCCAGTAGCCACGCCGCAACGGGCGAATCTCCTCCACCGTAATGAAGCAGCGCGCGTCGATTTCCGTGGCGATGCTCTCAACCCGCCGCAAATCCCGGCGACGCGCGCTGCAGATCACCACGCGTACACGACCCTCTTTTCCGCGCCCGAGCAACTCAGTCACGCCATAACCGGCGGCGCGTAGGGCGGCGGCCAGCTGCGGGCCTTGTTCGGTGGAGACGATGCGCACATGGCTGAATCCGATCGCCAGCCGTTCTTCCAGTGCCATTCCAGCGAGAATTCCCGCTGCGTAACCGCCTGCGTACCCGAGAATATTCCATGGACTGTCAAGGTTTTGTAATACAGTTCCGAGGGCCAGCACGAAGATGAGCGCCTGAAAGAACCCGAC
Organism: Anaerolineales bacterium; assembly: GCA_036011785.1. Lineage (GTDB taxonomy): Bacteria > Chloroflexota > Anaerolineae > Anaerolineales > UBA11657 > CAJWGI01. The sequence goes on from DASCOB010000206.1 coordinate 3,733, forward strand.
CAGTGCGCTCAGCGCGCGCCGCCGTTGCACCACAAGCATCAGGCGAAGCGTGTCCAAGGTGATATTGGCCATACGCAGCCCGAAAATGAGCAGTGCACTGGTCAGAACAGACATGGGTGGCAGCACAATTTTTCTCCCGTGCAGCGGTGGCAAGGAAACCGGGAGCGATTATACTCCGGCGAAGCGCGGAGGGTTATTTGTCAAAAACAAGCCACCATGTTATTATCCGCTCGCTTGAGAGCACGTCCCTGGCGGTTGCGCAGCTGATGCCGCCATTTTCCTTGAGTTCTTTCCCGGTGTAAACACTGCGAGACACAGGTACTCCAATGTCCGAACCATCTGCTTCACCTAATAGGCGCGTGCCAACTGGTCAGGTGCGCGGCCTGGTTGTCATCTGGGCATCACTCACCGTCGTGGTCGGGGTGGGGACGTTCTTCGGCCTCTTCTGGGCACTGGGGGGTTTTGACAGTAGTGCTGAGGTGCAGAAGAGCGCGCCTGAAATCGTCGCGCAGGACCCCGCCGCGCCCGCCGAAGTGGTTGTCACGAAAGTGCAGCCGACAGCGGAGCCGGCTCCGACCGAAATGCCACTGGAGCCGACCGCGATGGAACTGGCGCCAACCGAAGTGGCGACAACATCGCCTGCTGTCACCCAGGCTGCAGTTGTTCCCAGCGAGCAGCCCACTCCCACCCTGGCGCCGACGCAGCCGCCTGCGCCCACGGCCACTACCGCGCCGGTAGTCAGCGGAAGCGCGCAGTTCAGTCTGGGTGGGCAAGTCATTCACGGCGGCCTGCTGGCGCTGGACAAAATGCAGGTG
>DASCOB010000207.1:0-38017 GCA_036011785.1 Anaerolineales bacterium
CGAGGGCAAGATGCCAAAGGTCAGTCTCTGTCTGGTGCAGTGCCGCCCCCAGAGCTTCCGCGCCGACCGCGCGGTGGAGGCCATCCCACAGGACATTGAGGAAGCTAACAAGGTTCTCGGAACGGCCAGCATGGTGCCAGATGGTCGCGTGGACGGTATCACCTTCGTTGTAGTGGTACCGTTGAACCAGTACGAAACGCTGGCAGATCCCGTCAAGAAAATCGGCATCGGCCGCGTGATTGGACGGCTAAACCAGGCCCTTCAGGGAGAGCCTTTTGTGCTGATTGGGCCACACCGCTGGGGCAGCAACAACCCCAACCTTGGCGTGAAAGTGACCTATGCGGACGTTTACAACAGTCGCATGCTAATCGAACTGGTGCCGGGCAGCGGCGCCGAAAGCGGTGAGCCCTCCTACGGAACTCACTTCTTCCAAGACCTGGTGGAGGCGAACATTTTCCCGCTGGCTATTAACGTGGGTGATGAGAGAGGTTTTTTCCACGCCGCGCATTTCGCGGGTGCGCCCAACCTGCTCGTGCAGCTCAGCCCCAAGGACGCCGATTTCGCCGACGTGGTACAGGTCTACAATCTGCCGGCGACATGCGGCGGGAAGACCTTGAGTGTGGTGATGGACGCTTCCTCCGAAGAAGCGCTGGGATTTCTGACAGATGCCCGCAAGCCAGAATCATCTGATGCCTGACACGCGCTAAAGCGGTCACTCCAGCCGTGCCAAACACTGAGCTAACAGTCGTCATCATCTACACCGATGGTGCCTGCGACCCCAACCCAGGGCCGGGCGGCTGGGCCGCGATCTTACGTTACGGTGCGCGCCAGAAAGAGCTTCACGGTGGCGAAGCGGACACAACTAACAACCGCATGGAGCTGCGTGCCACCATCGAAGCCCTCGCCGAACTGACACGTCCGTGTCGGGTTGAACTGCACACGGATTCGGAATACCTGCGAAAAGGCGTAACGGAATGGCTCCCTCGCTGGCAGGCGCACAAATGGCGCACGCGCAGGAAACGACCGGTCGCCAACCAGGACCTTTGGCGCAGATTGGCCGAGGCGATGCAGCCGCACACAATGGGCTGGCACTGGGTGAAAGGGCACGCCGGTCACCCACTAAACGAACGCGCAGACAGCCTGGCGCGGGAGGCAATCCCGCGAGTAGACTTTCCGCTGCCTGATGCAACCGCTGTTCATATGTTCACCGGCGCATCCTGCAGCGGCCCGCGCGGCCCCGGTGGCTGGGCAGCGGTGCTGCGACAGAGGGACGAGTTTAGAACGCTTTCGGGGCGAGAATCAAAGACGACGGCCAATCGCCTGCAGCTGCTGGCAGCGGCGCGCGCCCTGAGCGGAGCTCACGGGCACAGGCGCATTCACATGTGCACGCCCTCCGATTACGTCCAGCGCGGCGCCACGCAGTGGATGCCAGCGTGGCAGCGGCGCAACTGGAAAACCAGAACCAACCAGCCAGTGAAGAACCGTGATCTGTGGCAGGAAATCGCGGCCGCTTGCGCGGAAAGTGAAGTTCACTGGCACCTGGTAAAGTCTGGCGCGCGCCCGCAGGATAGCGCAAAGGCGCACAAGCTCGCCTGCGAAGCCGCGTCAAGCTGAATTCAGTGCGCGATTACAACCACAACCGAGCGGGCGCTCACAGAATAATGCTCGTCATCCACGCGCGAAGCATGCGCCGCAGTATTGATGTCGTCCGGAGAGGCGCGGGCGGTGTCCAGCAGCCGGCGCCAGCCGCGCTCGGGCAGCACGGGCAAGCGGAATTGCACCGCTTCCGAATGAGCATTCACCATCATGTGCAGCGCATGAGCCTGTTCATCCGCCCGCAAAGTGAAAGCGAGCGTGTGGGAATGATGCCCCAAATCAGGCTGCAGCAACTCCACCCCGTGCCAGTGAAGCTGCCCCTCCATCGGGAAATCGGGCAGCCGCAGAGCCGACCATTCCGCGCGGAAGCGCAGCAACATGCGCACAAAACGCTGCAGCCCCGAATACTCGCGCAGCATGCCCCAATCGACCCATGAGATCTCGTTATCCTGACAGTAGGCGTTGTTATTGCCCTGCTGCGTGCGCCGAAATTCATCACCGGCCAGCAACATGGGCGTGCCCTGCGCCAGCAGCAACAGCGCAAGGGCGTTTTTAACCTGCCGGGTGCGCACAGCCTGCACACTGACATCCGCGGTCGGGCCTTCCGCGCCATGATTGCAACTGTGATTGGCTGCGCTGCCATCAGCGTCATCCTCGCCGTTAGCGTGATTGTCGCGCTGATTGTAGGAGACCAAGTCATTGAGCGTGAATCCGTCATGACAGGTCACATAATTGACGCTGCGCTGCGGCCGCTGCCCGTGAAAGATGTCAGGGCTGCCTTGAAACCGATCGGCCAGAGCCGACACCATGCCCTCGTCTCCGCGCACAAAGCGGCGCACATCGTCGCGAAAGCGGTCATTCCACTCCAGCCAGCGGCCGCTGGGAAAGCTGCCGAGCTGATACAACCCGGCGGCGTCCCACGGCTCCGCGATGATTTTGGTCTGGGAAAGCAGCGCATCATTTTCGATTTCTAGCAGCACGGGCGGTTTTTCGAGTGGTTTCCCGTTCTCACCGCGCGCGAGCGCCGCGGCCAAATCAAACCGAAAGCCATCAACGTGCATATCCCGTACCCAGAAGTGCAGGCAATCGAGAATCATGCGCCGCACTACCGGATGGTTCGCATTGACAGTGTTTCCACAGCCACTGAAATCCATGTAGTCAGCGCGGTCTCGCGGGTCGCTCAGGTAATAGTTGTCACTGTCAAATCCACGCCAGCTGAATGTCGGGCCGGCAGCGCCGCCCTCCGCCGTGTGATTGAAAACCACATCAAGGATGACTTCAATTCCTGCGCGATGGCAGGCTTTGACCATATCGCGGAACTCGGTCACCGGGGCCAGTGGGTCACGCTGATTGACGCAATAGCCTCGATGCGGGGCAAACCACGCCACCGGCTGGTATCCCCAGAACTGGCGCAACTGCTCGCCGGTCACCGGGTTGACTCTGCCAATCTCGCCGGGGTCAAACTGCTGCACCGGCAACAACTCAATGGCGGTCACGCCCAACGACTGAAGATAGGGGAGCTGCTGCTCCAGTCCAGAATACGTGCCCGGATGAGTGACACCAGAAGAAGGGTGCCGCGTGAAACCGCGCACGTGCAGTTCGTAGATCACGGTCTCGTTGAGCGGTCGCAGCAGCGGTTCATCGCCCTCCCAGTTGTACGAGCCGCCGTCAACTACCACGCCTTTGAACGTGTCGTTTGGGCTTTCACCGGCATTCCGTTCGCGGTCGGGCGCGTACATTACTGCGCGCGCGTACGGGTCGAGCAGAAGGCTGCTTTCCTCCGAGTGCTGTCCGTGTTCAGGCGCATCTTGACCGTCCACCCGCCAGCCGTAAAGTTGCCCAGCGGTCACATCGCGCAGCAGCACATGCCAGCAGTCGTCCGAACGATTTTGTGCCGAGTCTAATGTGATTTCTCGCGTTGGCCGCGTGGCGTAGTGGTGGTCAAAGAGCAGCAGCGAGACTGCCGTGGCCGCCTCGGAGTGAACGCAGAAATTGACGCCCTCAGCGCCCACGCTGGCGCCGAGCGGCATCGGCCAGCCCGCACCGGCAACTACACCCGCGCCTGTAGCCACTCGGTGAGATCCGCCAGCACTTGCTGTTTTTCGGGCTCGTTAAACACCTCGTGGTAAAAGCCGGCGTACATCTTCAGGCTCTTGTCGTCAGAACGCGCGCGCGCGTGGAACTGCCGACTTCCATCCGGCCCAGAGAGACGATCCTCCGACCCGTGCAGAATGAGGAAAGGCAACGTGGCCTGCTCCATGGCTGCTTGCAGCTGCTTCACGGCTGCGTTAATCTCCGCGCCGGTGCGGGCGCACAGGCATTCTCGATAGACAAGCGGATCGCTGTCACATGCCGCCGCCACCTCTGCGTCGCGGGAGATGGAGGTGCTGTCCAGTTTCACTCCCTTCAAACGCGGCAGCAACCGGCCAATGAGTGGCGCGATTTTGACCAGCAACGGGGGCACATCTTCGCCGACAATGAGCGTCGGGCCGCTGAGTACCATTCCGCGCACGGCGGGGTTTCGGAAGACCGCCAGAGTGGCCACAATCAGCCCTCCCATGCTGTGCCCCAGCAGAAAGACCGGTTTGCCGAGAAGCTTTTCGCGCGCCCGGGTAAGCACGTGCTCCAGATCGTCCAGGTAATCGTCAAAACGCTCGATGAAGCTCCGCTCACCATCCGAGAGCCCGTGGCCGCGCTGGTCGTAAGCGCACACCGCGAATCCATTCCGCACGAGATACTCGCCCACGTGCGCATAGCGGCCGCTGTGTTCGGCGATGCCATGCACAATCAGCACCACTGCGCGCGGATCGCTGCCTGGCTGCCACCACTGTTCGTACAGAGTCACAGCGTCCGAGGTGGAGAATTTGCCTTCACCGTATCACGCCGATTCTTGCATAGCAATGCCCGCTCCCGATATCGCCCCCGGCAGCCGTCGAGAGTTCCTCTGCCATCCTGATTTCTGCAATGGCAGCGCATTGCTCATCACTCAGTCGTCCCTTTGCGTGCAGCCGCTCAGCCGAGTCGCGCATACCAGCGTGCGCGCCGCTGAGAATGACAACATCATCGGGTTGTTTTGCGTGGCCCGTCATCACGCCTCTCTGCCTAAATCCCCTTTCAGGCGCAATTCAGTCATCAGATCGCGCAGCCGCCGATATGTCACCGCCAACTCCTCGGGAACGATGCGCATTTCAGCAACGGTGGTCATGAAATTAGTGTCGCCCGCCCAGCGCGGCAGCACGTGCATGTGCACGTGCTCCGGCACGCCCGCGCCGCCGGCTGCGCCGATGTTCACGCCGACGTTAAAACCTTCCGGAGAATACGCGCTGCGCAACACTCGCAACGCCGTCTGGCTCAGGGCTGCCAGTTCGCTCATCACCTCGGCGGGCAAATCCTCCAGCGAGGGCATGTGCTCCGCGGGCACCAGCAGTATGTGCCCGTTGCTGTAAGGGTATTTGTTCAGCATAGCCAGCACGTGAGCGCCCCGATGCAGCACCAGGTTACTTTCATCTGACTGCGCTTCTTCCAGCGTCCGGCAGAACAGGCAACCACCCTTCGCCTCACTCTCGCCGCGCAGATAACTCATGCGCCAGGGCGCCCACAGATTCTTCATACAACTCGATTCTACCAGAGCGGCGGCGGTTGACGGCGCGGCGCAGTTCGTTAGAATAGAAATAGGCAGCCTGCCATGTTTACCCGTGCCGCAATCACGCGTGCTCTTTCCAATGAACCATTCGGGCAGTGGATGCATTTTTTCCGTTCCATTGGCTCGACAAATGCCGAGGCCGTGAGACTGGCAGCCGCCGGCGCGCCCGAGGGGACACTGGTGATAGCGGGTGAGCAAACCGCCGGCCGCGGGCGCGCCGGTCGGCGCTGGTTCACGCCACCGGGCAGCGGGCTGGCCGTCAGCTTTGTGTTGCGGCCTGCGTTACCGGGAAACTGCATTGGCCACCTCGCATTGCTAGGCGGCGTGGCCACGGCGCAGGCAATTGAGTCGCTCTGCAATCTGCATCCGCAATTGAAATGGCCCAATGATGTCTGCGTCGACGGGAAAAAAATGGCCGGTGTTCTTGGGGAAAGCAGCCACGGCGCAGCCGGACCAGAGTGGGCGGTGCTAGGTATTGGCGTCAACGTCCACGCGGGGCCGCCCGCGTCTTTGCAGATGCGTCAGCCCGCTTCGTTCCTGGCGGAGCAGTGCGAGGATGCGCCGGACAGAGTGGAATTACTGCTGCAACTGGTGCGCGCGCTCGCGGAGCATTACCCGGAGCTGGGGCAAGCGCCTCTGCTGTCCGCGTGGGAGCGGCGCATGCTCTGGCGCGGAAAGCGCGTGCGCGCGCTCAATCCGGAGGGAACTTCCATCGAGGGCATCGCCCTAGGGCTCGACCCGGACGGAGCGCTGCGCCTGCAGCCGGATGACGGGCGCGCCCTCAGCATCGTGGCCGGTGATGTCAGCCTGAGCGACGCCTAGCACCAACGCTTTGCGACCCATGCGGAGTTCGTTGATGGGCGCGAGGCTGAGCTTCCCCGCGCCCGTTGTCGTTCGTGACGAGATCTGGTCGGCCACAGGCATCAGCGGTGAGTTCACCACCTCCCGGTCCGTATCCCCGGGGCACCGCGTTCGCGTGCGCTTCCCCAGCAACCTGCGCCGGCTGCAACCGCAATCACCCTGAGATTGGTGGTAGAATAACCCACACCCACTTGCGACGCGCAGAAGGCAAGGCCCTCATGCTCACCATCGAAGAAGTCACCCACGTCGCCGAGCTTGCCCGACTGAAACTCAGCGCGCGCGAAACCGAGCAGTTCAGAGGCCAGCTCTCGGCGGTGCTGGAATACGTGGAGCGCATCAGCTCACTCGACCTCACGGACGTTTCACCCACTCACAGCGTGCTGTCGCTGCCCGGCGCGCTCCGCGCCGATGAGGTGCGCGAGTCCCTCCCGCGCGAAGAGCTGCTGCGCAACGCCCCCGAAACCGAGGCCGGCTGCTTTCGCGTTCCGGCCATATTAGATGAAGGCTGAAATCCGCTTTGCGCCCGGCGCACTCCGGGGATCTCCATCGTGGAGTTGATTGAGCATTCGCTGCGCCGCGCGGGCGACATGCTCCGCACCGGCAAGGTATCCAGCGTCGAATTGACCGAGGCCTGCCTGCGCCGAATCGAGAGCGCTGAGCCAGACCTTCACGCTTTCCTGGCGGTGAGTGGAGACCTCGCCATGCAGCAGGCCCGTCGTGCAGATCGTGCCTGGGCCGCCTGGCACAGCGGCAAGGTCAGCCGACAACCATCCCCGCTTAATGGAATCCCGCTCGCCATCAAAGATGTGATCTGCGTGGCCGAACTCGCCGCCACAGCCGGCTCGCGCATACTGGAAAACTTCGTGCCCGCCTACAATGCCACGGCCAGCGCGCGCCTGCGCGCGGCCGGTGCGGTCTTTCTGGGGAAGACGAACATGGACGAATTCGCCATGGGCTCATCCACCGAGAATTCCGGTTTCGGCCCGACCCGCAATCCGTGGGACCCGCAGCGCGTTCCGGGCGGCTCCTCCGGCGGCAGCGCGGCCGCGGTGGCCGCCCGCATGGCGTTTGGCGCACTCGGTACTGATACCGGCGGCAGCGTGCGCCAACCGGCGGCCCTGTGCGGAGTGGTCGGGCTTAAACCCTCCTACGGCCGCATCTCCCGTTTTGGGCTGATTGCCTTCGGCTCCTCCTTCGACCAGATTGGCACGCTCACGCGTACCGCAGAGGATGCAGCATTGCTGCTGCAAACCTTGGCCGGGCCGGACGCCCGCGACGCGACCTGCGTGCCCACGCCGCCGCCAGACTACCTCGGCGCGCTCTCGCAGGCAACCGATTTAGCCGGGCTGCGCGTCGGTGTGCCCGAGGAATACTTCAAAGCGGGCGTGCATCCGGAGGTGGAAACGCAGGTGCGCGCCGCTATCGAGGTACTCGCCGAGTTCGGTGCAGAGATTGTCCCGGTGCGACTGCCGCACACCGAACATGCGCTACCGGCCTATTACCTCATTGCCAACGCCGAGGCCTCCGCAAACCTGGCTCGCTACGATGGCATGCGCTATGGCCAACGCCACAGCTGCCACAACCTGTGGGAAACTTATGTGAGCACGCGCAGCGCCGGGTTCGGCTCTGAAGTCAAGCGACGCATCATGCTGGGCACTTATGCCCTCGCTGCCGGGTATTACGATGATTATTACCGGCGGGCACAGAAAGTACGCACTCTCGTGAAACAAGACTTTGACACTGCATTCGAGCATGTCGATGTCATCGCCGGGCCGACCACCCCGACCACCGCTTTCAAGTTGGGTGAAAAAACGGACAACCCGCTGCAGATGTACCTGTCCGACGCTTTTACATTGTCATGCAACCTGGCTGGGCTACCCGGGATCTCACTGCCCTGCGGCCTGGATGCCAACGGGCTGCCTATCGGGATGCAGTTGCTTGGCCCGGCATTTGCAGAGCAGCGCCTGCTAAACGTGGCGCATGTTTTCCAGCGTGCCACTGACTGGCAGTGGCACGCCCCCTCATTGGAGAATTAAGATGAAAGTGATCATACCGTTGGCCGGATTCGGAACGCGTTTGCGACCGCACACGTTCAGCAAACCGAAGCCACTGATGAACGTGGCCGGCACCCCTGTACTCGGTCATGTGCTAGCGATGTTCCGCGACGTCGAGGTGGAGGAATTCATCCTCATCACTGGGTACATGGGCGAGCAGATTGAGGCTTACATCAACGCGGAATTCCCCGACATCGAGGCGCGCTTTCTGGAACAGAAGGAACTCAACGGGCAGTCACCCGCGGTGCTGTTGGCCAGGGATTTCGTCAACGGGCCGCTGCTGATCGGCTTCGCGGATACCATCGTGGAAACCGACCTGACCGGGATGCACGCCGAGGCTTGCGATGCGGTCGCCTGGGTGAAACAGGTGCAGGACCCGCGCCGGTTCGGGGTCGCTGTGCGCGGCGAGGGCGGCTACGTTAATCGCATTATCGAAAAACCGGATTCAGTGAGCAACAATCTGGCTGTGGTCGGATTCTATTTCCTACAGGATGGCGCTCGCCTAATGGACGCGATTGAGAAACAGGTCGGCGGCCACATGCAGACCAAGGGCGAGTATTATCTCGCCGACGCGATGCAGATATTGCTGGATGAAGGCATGCAGATGCGCGTGCAGGAAGTGGACATCTGGGAGGATTGCGGCAAGCCGGAGAGCGTCCTGCACACGAACAAACACCTGTTGCAGCACGGGCACGACAACAGCGCTGCGGTGGTCGCGCGCGATTACGTGGTGATGCCCCCCGTGAACATCCACGCCGATGCACAGATAAGGGATTCGGTCATCGGGCCTTTCGCCACCATCGGCGCGGATTGCCACATCGATGGCTCCATCATCCGCGATTCGATTGTCGATCAGGGCGCACGAATCACCGACGCGGTGCTGGCGCAATCACTCATCGGTCGCGGCGCGCGGGTGAAAGGGCGTTTCCGCACCTTCAATGTGGGCGACGAATCCGAATTAGGCTTTGAATGACGGAAACTGTCGAATGCTATTCCGGCGCAGATTTCGGGGAGCGGCCGCGCGCTTTCGATTGGAACGGAGAGCGCCATCAGGTGCAGACTGTTCTAGCTAGTTGGCAAAACCCAACCGGCCCGCGCTTCCGCGTGCGTACCGAGGGCAACCTGACGATCGAACTGAGCTACTCGCGCTCGCACGACCGCTGGTGCATCCGACCGGTACCCGAATCTGCAGCAGCAGCCACAGCGCTGTGCGAGCCGGAAGAGCGCTAGACGTAGACGCGGGGCACGCGCGCGCCGATACCGCAAACCAAGTCGTAATTAATGGTGCCCCACCGCAGGGCCAGTGCTTCAGCGGGCAGCCGCGCCTGACCCTGCTGGCCGAGCAGCACCACTTCATCGCCCACGGCCGCGCCAGTCACATCGTCCAGGCGCACGAGAAACTGATCCATGCACACTCGCCCCAGCACCGGCACGGGTTCTCCACCCACCAGAGCCACTTTCTCGCCCGCGCGGCGGTAACCGTCGGCATAACCGGCCGGAACCGTGCCGATGGTCTCCTCCCCACTGGTGATGTATTCGTGGCCGTAGCTTAGGCCCGAGCCCTTTGGCACAGTCTTCACATGGGTGAGCTGCGATTTCCACGCCAGCGCCGGACGCAGCTCCCCCGGGCAGGGGCAGTTCGCCGAGGGGTCAAGCCCGTACATGGCGATGCCAACGCGCACCATGTCAAAGTGAGATTGCGGCCGCACCAGCGTGGCCGCGGAATTGGCGGCATGTACCAATCCCGGCCGCAGCCCGCCCGCCTCCAGCGCATCGAGAACATCACGAAAGCGGCGTTCCTGCTGCAGCGTCGGCCTAAGATCTTTCTCGTCCGCTCGCGCGAAGTGCGTCAACAACCCCTCGAACTGCAGCCCATCAGTGTCCGTCAGGCTGTGCGCGAGCGCCGTCGCCCGCTCCGGACTGACGCCCACGCGGCCCAAGCCGGTATCCACCTTTAAATGCATCCGAGCGGGCTGCCCCGAATCTTGGGCAGCTGCGGCGGCCTTATGCAGCTGCCCGGCCTCCCACACAGTCAGCGAGACGCGCTCGGATATCAGTTCCGCAAGCCGCGCCGGTGGGGCAAATCCCAGTAGCAGAATCGGGCAATCCAGGCCTGCCCGGCGCAACTCAAGTGCCTCCTCAGCCTGCGCCACCCCACACCAGCTTACCCCGGCATTCAGGGCGGCCTGCGCCACCGGCACTGCCCCGTGGCCATACGCGTTTGCCTTGACCACTGCCATCATTCGCGCGTTGCTGCGCGCGCAGAAATGGCGCACGTTCCCCGCGATGGCGCCAAGGTCAATTTCCGCCCAGTTTGAGTGCGAGTGCGCTGGCCGCATGCCGGAAGTATACATGACTTACCTGCGTTCCCGCTGAGCGTATCCTTGCTTTCTCTCTGCAAAACGGTGATAATGCGGGCGGCTTCGCCCTGCAAGATAGAACCAGACGCGTGCGACAGCCCGGGGAACATCCACTAAATGGAACGGGAGATTGTGCATGGCTAAACCTTTCGCACGGCGCCATTGCCACGGCCACGAGAAAGCACTATGACCACTTTCATCGCCGACCATGTGAACGCGCTGTCGCCCTCAGGAATCCGGCGCTTCTTCGACATCGCCGCCACGATGGATGACGTGATTTCGCTCGGCATTGGCGAGCCGGATTTCGTCACCCCGCCGCCAATCGTGCAGGCCGGCATCGCCTCGTTACAGCGTGGCGACACGCAGTATACTGCGAACGCCGGCACCATCGAGCTGCGCCGTGCTGTTGCGTCTCATTTGCAGCGCAAGTATGCAATCGACCATGACCCAGAGAACGATGTACTTATCACAGTCGGGGTATCGGAAGCGCTTTATCTGGCCTTCGCGGCCACTCTGAACCCCGGCGACGAGGTCATCGTGCCGGAGCCGTGCTTCGTCAGCTACACAGCGCAAGTAGCGCTGGCCCACGGCATTCCGGTCACCGTTCCGACCGGTCCGGAAAACGATTTTCAGGTGAAAGCCGAGGCAGTGGCGGCTGCCATCACTCCGCAGACAAAAGCGCTTCTGATTGGCTTCCCGTGCAACCCGACCGGCGCGGTGATGACGCGCGAGAACCTTCTGGCCCTCGCCTGCCTTGCCGAGAAACATGACCTGATGGTCATCTCCGACGAGATATACGATCGGCTGGTGTACGGATTTGAACACATCTGCTTCGCCAGCCTTCCGGGAATGCAGGCGCGCACGCTCACGCTGGGGGGCTTCTCCAAAGATTACGCCATGACTGGATGGCGACTTGGGTACGTGGTCGGCCCGGCCGAAATCGTGGCTAGCTTGCGCAAGATTCACCAGTACACCATCATGTCAGCCGCGACGGTGGCACAGGCGGCAGCGCTGCACGCTTTGCAGCACGGAGAAGAGCACGTCGAGGAAATGCGCCTGCGCTACGATCGCCGCCGCCGCCTGATTGTCGATGGGCTCAACGGCCTCGGGTTGGATTGTTTCGAGCCGCGCGGCGCTTTTTATGCCTTTCCCTCCATAACGAAAAGCGGCATGGGCGAGAACGCTTTCTCTTCCCGGCTGCTGGAGGAAGAATCCGTCGCCGTGGTGCCGGGTTCAGCCTTCGGGCCAAGCGGCGTCGGGTTCGTGCGCTGCTCATACGCCGCCGCGCACGAAAAGATTGAAGAGGCGCTCCGGCGCATGTGGCGCTTCATGCAGCGCCACGGATAGAAATGAATTATCAGGCAGTCATCGGGCTGGAGGTTCACGCTGAATTGCAGACGCAATCGAAGATGTTCTGCGGCTGCCGCGTGGTAGATTCCACCACCGCCGAGCCTAACCGCTACACCTGCCCGGTCTGCGCCGGAATGCCAGGCGCACTTCCGGTGGCAAACCAGCGTGCAGTGCAGTTAGCGCTAATGGTCGCGCTGGTGTTAAAGTGCAAAGTGGCGGCGGAGAGCATCTTCGCGCGAAAAAACTACTTTTACCCCGATCTCCCAAAGGGTTATCAGATTTCACAATACGAGCGGCCGCTGGCGACGGATGGTCACATTTCCATCTCGACTGCGGACACAGAGCGAAAAATCTGCATCCGCCGGGTGCATCTTGAGGAGGATACCGGCAAGCTGCTGCACCGCGAAAGCGGGGGTGATGAGCGCGGCTCCTCGCTCGTGGACCTGAACCGCGCCGGGGTGCCGCTGCTGGAAATAGTCAGCGAGCCAGATTTGCGCTCGGCCGCGGAAGCAGAAACCTGTGCAAGGGAGTTGCACGCCATCCTCAGCTATCTGGGAGTGAACAGCGGCGATATGGCAAAGGGCGTCATCCGCTTTGAAGCGAACATTTCGGTGCGCGCGCCCGGAAGTCAAACTCTGAACACCCGCACCGAAATCAAGAATCTGAACTCATTCCGCGCATTGCAGCGCAGCACCCAATATGAAATCGAGCGACAGACCACCGCGCGTGACGCCGGCGAGACGGTGCAGCAACAAACGCTGGGATGGGACGAAGCGCGCGGCGTGACCATCACGCAGCGCAGTAAAGAACACGCCCACGATTACCGCTACTTTCCCGAGCCAGATTTGCCGCCGCTGCAAATTGACCCGGCCTGGGTACAGGAAATCCGCGCCGATCTGCCCGAGCTGCCCGCCGAAAAAACCGAGCGCTTCCGCGCCATGGGGCTGAGCGAGTATGATGTGCGCGTGCTGGTGGCGCAGCGCCCGGTGGCAGAGTTTTTCGAAGCGGCAGTACGCAGCGGCGCAGAGGCAAACCCACCCGTGCAGGCCAAAACAATCGCCAACTGGTTGAGCAGTCAGCTCTTCGGGATGCTGAACACGACCGGAATCGGCATCGATGAGGTGAAAATCACCCCGGAGCAACTGGTGGCCTTGTTAGCGCTGCAGCAAGCCGATCGCATCAGCGCCAGCAGCGCAAAGCGGGTGCTGCGCGAAATGCTCGAAACCGGCGCGGAACCACAGGCCATCATCACGGAGCGCGCGCTGGAACAGGTTAGCGACACGGCCGCCATCTCAGAGGCGGTCGAAAGCGTGCTGGGAGATAATCCTGAGCAGGTGGAGAGTTTTCTGGCCGGCAAAGAGACGCTCGCAAACTGGTTCTTCGGGCAGGTGATGCGCGCTATGGGCGGCAAAGCCAACCCACAGGTGGTTCGTTCAGTGCTGCAGGTAGCGCTGCAGAAAGAGGCCGATTCCAATAAGTCCTCGTGATGAATGCTTCCTCAACCAAGCCCATATGTGATTACGAGGGCTCGCGTTACCAGACCGAGTTCTGGGACGAGGGCGCCCGCGAATACGAAGACCGCGTCGAGCGCATAGCGCTGCGCCGTCTACTCCCGCAGAGCGGCGCGCTCTGTCTAGAAATCGGCGCGGGCGCCGGTCGCCTGACGGGCGAACTTGCTCGCTTTGAACGCGTGGCGCTGCTGGATTATTCGCGCACGCAGCTGCGGCAAGCACAGGAGCGCCTGGGCCGTGACACCCGCTTCATTTACGTGGCCGCCGATATTTACCAGATGCCGTTCGTTGGCGGTCTCTTCAACGCCGCCCTGATGGTGCGTGTCGTCCATCACCTTGTGGACCCTCCCGCCGCGCTTGCCGGCATCCGCGCCACCTTGCGTCCGCGTGGCGCACTGGTGTTGGAGTTCGCCAACAAGCGCAATGCGAAGGCAATTATGCGTTACTGGCTCGGTCGGCAGAATTGGAGCCCGTTCAGCCCGGAACCGGTGGAATTCGCCAGACTCAATTTCAATTTTCACCCGCGCAGTATACGCAGATGGCTGCGCGAGGCGGGGTACACTGTCGGACACCAGCGCAGCCTTTCCCATTTCCGGCTGCCGATCCTGAAGCGCTTTGTACCGGCGGCGTGGCTGGCGGCCATCGACGCAGCCCTGCAGCCCAGCGGTGATCGTTGGCAGCTCACTCCGAGCGTGATGTTGCGCGCCGACGCGCACCCGAACGGGTCAGTCGCGGCAACGCAAGCCTTCTTCCGTTGCCCGCGCTGTGCCGGCACCGAACTCACAGAGACCGGGAACGAACTCGCCTGTCCAAACTGCGGACGCGTGTGTATTATCAAGGACGGCATATACGACTTCAAGGAACCGCTGCTATCTAGGGAGAAAACATGAGTACTGACGAAAGAATGTATCCAATAGAAGTGGCCGGCGTGCGTCGAGAGTTGCCGCTTATGCAGGTCAAACCCGGCCTGCGCATCGCGGTGCTCAACATACTCGGCGACACGGAACTGGTGCAGGCCGCAGCCGCCGCGCTGGCGCAAAAACTGCACGCCGTGGATTACGCGGTGCTGGTGACCGCAGAGGCAAAGAGTATCCCGCTCGTCTGCGCGCTGGCCCTCACCGCGGAAAAACCGTATGTGGTGCTGCGCAAAACGCACAAACCCTATATGGGCGATAGCCTGCGAGCGGAGACACTCTCAATCACCACCGGCAAACCGCAGACGCTCTATCTGGATGAAAAAGACCGCGCCCTGATTGCGGGCAAACACATCGCGCTGATAGACGATGTAATCAGCACCGGCTCCACCCTGCAGGCGATGCGTCTGCTCATGTCCAAAGCCGGCGCGGAGGTGGCTGCCGAAGCTGCCATCCTGACCGAGGGCGAGCGCTCGCAATGGGAGCACATATACGCACTCGGCCATCTGCCTCTGTTCACCGGATAACTCACGTGTCCATGACAGCAGCCCGGGACACCTTCCAATAATCGCAGAAACTGCGCAGCACGCATTGCGTGCATCTCGGGCGGCGCGCGCGGCATGTTTCCCGTCCCAGCCGGATAAGATTCAGGTGAGCCGCGTAATAATGCTGCTGCTGGAACAAGGCCTCCAAATGCGGATGGGCGCCCGCTGCGCTCATCCTGTGCGGGCACAAGCCGAGGCGCCCAGTTACGCGGTGGACGTGAGTATCCACCGGAAAAGCAGGTCGCCGAAAAGCAAAGAGTAGCACAATCGCCGCCGTCTTTGGCCCGACACCCTTAAAGCGCAGCAACCAGCGCCGCGCCTCTTCCATCGGCAGCTCGCCGAGAAAATGAAGCGATAGCTCGCCCCGTTCCGCGGTAATCTGGCGCAGCACCTGCTGAATGCGCGGGCCTTTTTGGTTGGCCAATCCAGCTGGCCGAATGGCCGCTATCACAGCCTCCGTCGGCGCATCGCGCACTGCATCCAAATCTACGAAAGCGCTGCACAGCGCATCGAAAGCACGGTCACGATTACTGTCATTGGTATTCTGCGAAAGGATGGTGGAAACCAGTTCATCCAGCGGCGGGAGCGGCTTCCGCCACACCGGCTGCCCGTAGGTTTTCAACAACGTGCGAAGCACTCGCTCGGCTTTGCGTTTCAACTCGGCGTTGACCACACCCGCATTATAGCCGCGCGCTTGGCAACCATGCTACAATTCTCCCCAAGCACACGCGCCTGACCAGCCCGCCTCTCGTATGCCAAAAAGGCCCTTCCGCAACCGGCTGAACGACCTCGACCCGAAGGCATGGCTGCAGTTCCAGAAATCATGGTTCATCCACAACCCCTCGCCGAGAAAGACGGGCGTGCTGCGTCATCCGGCCAAATTCCCGGAGACGCTTGTGCAGACATTCATCGAGTTTTTTACCAAAGCGGGAGAGAGCGTGCTCGACCCGATGGTCGGCACCGGAAGCACACTAGTTGCCTGCCTACGCTCCGGGCGTAACGGCATCGGCATTGAACTCAACGAGGAATACGCCGCAATAGAGCGACAGGCGGTCGCTGCCGAGCATCAGGCTCTGGGTTCAGCTGCCGGCGCGCTTTCCGCGCGTGTCATCCATGCTGATTGCCGGGCGGCGCTCCGGCAATCGCTTCCGCGCTTTGATTACGTCATCACCTCGCCGCCATACTGGGACATGCTGCACATGCGCGGCGCGAGCACACAGAAGAAGCGGCGTGCCGCCGCAGACCTGGATGTTGTCTACTCTGACGACTCACGTGATCTGGGAAACCTAGCGGGTTACGATCATTTCCTCGAACAGCTCTGCGCCATATACGCCTCGTTGCAGCCGCTGTTGAAGGCAGGCGCGTATCTGACCGTCATCGTGAAAAATATAAAGAAAGGCGGCCGCATTTATCCTCTCGCTTGGGACATGGCCCGGCTCCTGGGTGAAACCTTTACGCTCAAAGACGAGCGTATCTGGTGTCAGGACAATCAACATCTCGCGCCTTACGGCATGGGCAGCGCCTGGGTGAGCAACACCTTTCACCATTACTGCCTGCAGTTTTGCAAAGAGTGAGATAGTCATGCCAATGGAGGCAGACGACATCATCGCGCGCCCGTTTGAAGAGCAGCTCTTGCTGGCCGGAGCGGAGTGCGCCCATGACTCATTCCACTACACCTTCAATCGCATGCGCATGCAGAGTACAGCCCGCTTGCGCAAATCCGGCTGGCCTTAATCCTCCGACGCAGTTTGCACAACCGGCCAAGATGCGTATAGAATCAGCCCGGTTCAAATCATAGAAAGGTCGATGAAGACCCATCGCCGCGGAAATGCCCCTGCAGAGAGCTGCCGGTGGCTGTAAGGCAGTGGGGAGTCGGGCGGTTCTATTCCATCAAAGCCGCCACCGAAAGGCTAGCCGGGAACGCCCGTTAGCGCACAATGAGGTCAGGCACAGCGCCTGATAAAGGTAGGTGGCACCACGAGCGACCCCTCGTCCTACCACGGATGCGGGGCCGTTCGCATTCATTGAACACACGGAGGCCGCAATGCTTGACATCAATTTCATCCGCCAGAACCCGGAAGAGGTGAGGGCCGCGCTCGCGCTTCGCCGCGCCGAAGCAGACCTGGAGGGCGTGCTTGCGTTGGACCGCGAGCGGCGCGAGCTTCTGAAGCAAACCGAGACGCTTAAATCTGAACGCAATCGCGTCTCCAGAGAAATCGGCCGCATGAAGGCCGCCTCCGACCGCGAGGAGCGCATCGCGGAAATGCGCTCCGTTCGTGACCGCATCTCCAGCCTAGATGAACAGGTGCGCGCCGTCGAAACCCGCCTGCGCGCCCTCTTGCTGGAAATACCCAACATGCCGGAGCCCGACACTCCGCCGGGTGAGAGCGACGATGACAACGTGACCGTGCGCGAGGTCGGCGCGCGAGTAGAATTCGATTTTGCGCCGAAACCGCACTGGGAGATTGGCACAGGCCTGGGCATCATCGATTTCGAGCGCGGCGTTAAATTGAGCGGTTCGCGGTTTTATGTGCTCAATGACGCCGGCGCGCGTCTGCAGCGCGCGCTCATCAGCTTCATGCTAGCGCAGCACGCGCAGCAGGGCTACACGGAGCGCTATCTGCCGTTCATGGTGAAGGAGGTCAACTTTGAAGCCGCCGGGCAGCTGCCCAAATTCGCGGACAACATTTACCACGACGCCGAGGACGATGCCTGGTTCGTGACCACCGCCGAGGTGCCGCTAACCAATCTGCACCGCGATGAAATCCTCGCCGCGGACGAACTGCCACTTTACTACACCGCCTACACACCGTGCTTCCGCCGCGAGAAGGTGGCCGCGGGCAAGGATGTGCGCGGCATCAAGCGTGGCCACCAGTTTGACAAAGTAGAGATGTACGCCTTCACTCAGCCGGAGCAATCCGCTGACGCGCTGCAGAAAATGGTCGCCGACGCAGAGAAGACCTGCGCCGAGCTCGGGCTGCCTTACCGCGTGCGCCAGCTTTGCAGCGGGGATCTGGGATTCGGGTCGCGCATCACGTACGATATCGAGGCCTGGGCGCCGGGCTGCGATGAGTGGTTGGAAGTATCGTCGGTCTCTAACTGCGGCGACTTCCAAGCGCGCCGCGCCAACGCGCGCTTCCGGCCCGAGATAGGCGCCAAACCGGCATTCGTGCACACGCTGAACGGGTCTGGTCTCGGCCTGCCGCGCACACTCATCGCCGTGCTGGAGAACTATCAGCAAGCCGATGGAAGCGTGGTGATCCCCGAAGTGCTGCGCCCGTGGATGCCGGGCGAGGGCGAAATCAGCGCATAGCGAGAGCACAATGCCGATCTCGGAATTGCTGATACTTATTCTCACCGGACTGGTGATGCTGGTCGGGTTGGCGGGCACGATTGTGCCCGTGCTGCCCGGTCCGACGCTCATCCTATTGGCGGTCGCCGGTTATGGCCTGTTGACCGGCTTCGGAGAGAACGGCGGTCAGCTGCTGGCCACGATGGCGTTGCTGGCAGTAGCTTCCGGCGCCGCGCGGCTGTGGTTGGCAAAGTCCGGCGCCAGCCGTGGCGGAGCCTCGCGCCAGTCCATGCTGCTCGGGCTGGCATTGGCGGTGATAGGATTCTTCGTGTTGCCAGTCATCGGCGCACCGATTGGAGGCGTGCTCGGTATTTACCTCACGGAATACAGTCGCACGCAGGACAAAGCGAAAGCCTGGCAGGCCACCCACGGCGTGCTGCTCGGGTTCGGGGCTGGCTATCTGCTCGAGGTCGCAGCCGCGCTCGTGATGGTAGGGATGTGGATAGTTTGGGTATGGCCGGAATGAGACAACGCTACGGCTGGAAAAAAAGCATGCCCACCCCACGCTGCTCGAGCGCGATTTCGGCCCAGTGAGAGACCACTGCAGATTCGTCATCGAGCGCCTGGACCAGAGCAGGGACGGCTTCGTTGTCGTTCAAACGCGCCAGCGCGCGAGCGGCATTTGCGCGCACGCCGGCATCGCCACCGCCAAGCGCATCAACAAGCGCAGGCGCAGCCACATCGCCAAGACGGGCCAGCGCCTCGGCGGCATGACGCGCAATGTAGCCGCCGGAGTTCCGCAGCATGACGGCCAACGGATTCACGGCACTTGGGTCGGCCCGTTGCCCGAGTGCTAGTACCGCCACGACGCGCACCTCAGCATCTTCATCTTTCAACCGCTTGACCAGAAGTTCAGTCGCTGCCGAGCCCGGAAAATCACCTAGCGTGCGCGTAGCCCACCAGCGTGATTCTACATTCTCGCTGGCGCACATCTCAGTCAGCACGGCCAGCGCACGCTCTCCAAAATCAGGAAGCACCTGCGCGGCCGCCTCCGCCAATTCATCGTCGCCACAATTGAGTTGCGCCAGCAGCCTCTGTAGGCTCATCATCACCGCCTCACGGCCAAGCGTACGAAGTTGTTGACGTGGCAATCAGTCGGCCGGCGGCGGCACCGGAAGGTCGGACACGGCCGTTTGCGCCCATTTATCACCCTCATCAATCAGCATCACCGGAATGTCATCCCGGATCGGGTACTTGCGCCCACAACCATCTTCTTGGCACACCAGCCAAGTGTCGTGGGTCAGTTCCAGCATGCCTTCGGATTGCTGCACACAGGCCGGACAACGCAGAATTTCCAGCAGTTCCTCGCTCACCATCGATGCACCTCCACAGTACTCAGCGCGCCCGCGAGTATACCACGCTGTCACTCCCGGCGAGATCGTGGCGCTGGTGTGTAGATTGACAGCAGCGGAAACACCACGATATAATCAGAATAATCAAATTATACGGATGCACGTGCATATCTGAAGAAAGATGATGGCCGCTAAGATTGATTCGGACTTCCTGCGCTATCTGGTCGCCAACGGCTGCCGCCCCGGAGACCGCCTGCCTCCGCTGGAAAAACTCAAAATCCAGCTCGGATTGAGCATGAGCAAACTGCGTGAGCAGCTTGAGGTAGCCCGCCACCTCGGACTGGTGGAAATTAAGCCGCGCTCCGGCATTCGCTGCGCCGAATACACCTTTCTACCGGCCATCAAACACAGTCTGCTTTTCGCGCTGGCGGTGGACAGCAACCTATTCAGCGCCTTCAGCGCGCTGCGGCATCATGTCGAAGTCAGCTTCTTTGCCGAGGCAGTAGCGCAATTATCCGCCGGCGACAAAGCCGCCCTACAAAGCCTGGTGCGCGCCGCGCAGCGCAAACTGGAGGGCGCGCCCATCCGCATTCCGCATCAGGAGCACCGCGCCCTGCATCTGGGGATTTTCCAACGATTGGAAAACCCGTTCGTGCAAGGCCTGCTGGAGGCATACTGGGACGCCTACGAAGCGGTCGAGCTTAATGTTTATGCGGACATCGACTATCTGCGGGAGGTGTGGGACTACCACGCTCAGATAATCGCCGGCATCATCAGCGGTGATGTCGAATTCGCTCAGCGCGCACTGGTCGAGCACACCGAGCTGCTCCGGGCCCGCGATGTTGCCCGCCCGCAGGTTTCCTGAGCGCGGGCGCGCATAACCACATAAAGCATCGGAGAACATATGGCCGTCACAGAGATTCCAGCCGACAGCAGCGCCATCGCGAAACGCGCCGGCCCGCTGATAAACGACTTTTCCATCCAGATTGCCACGCCCAACGGGTCTGGTAGTCAGACTTCCAATCTGGTGCTGCTGCGCGCGCTCTTCAAGATGGGCATCCCCAGCAGCGGGAAGAACCTCTTCCCCTCCAACATTCAGGGCATGCCCACCTGGTACACGATCCGCTGCAGTCAGGATGGTTATGTCGCCCGCCGGGAGCGCGCGGAAATAGTGGTGCTGATGAACCCTGAAACAGTAGCGGATGACCTCGCTAAAGTAGAAACGGGCGGAGTCTGTTTTTACCCCGAAAGCGCCGAGCATGAGCTGGCGCGCGATGACCTGACCTATTACCACATGCCGGTAAAGCAGCTATCGAAGCAGGCGGGCGTCTCGACCTCAATGCGGCCATACATAGCCAACATGGTGTACGTCGGTGTGCTCGCGCACGTTCTGGGTATTGAGTTGATAGAGATTGAGGCAGCGCTGCGCTGGCAGTTCGCGCGCCGCGAGAAGTTGATTCAGACCAATCTTTCCGTCGTCAAGTCCGCCTTTGATTGGGCAACACGGAACCTTTCCAAAACCGACCCATACCGGGTGGAGCGCAGCAGCGCCACCGAAGGCATGATAATGATTGACGGCAACTTTGCCGCCGCGCTCGGCGCAATTTACGGCGGCATGACCGTCATGGCCTGGTACCCGATCACCCCATCCACCAGCCTCGCAGACGCACTCACCCACTATGCGGAAATGCTGCGCAACTCTGATGACGGCAGCGCAACTTACGCGATCGTGCAGGCCGAAGACGAACTGGCGGCGGTCGGTATGGTGCTTGGCGCGGGTTGGGCGGGCGCGCGCGCGATGACGGCCACATCCGGACCGGGCATCAGCTTGATGTCTGAATTCGCCGGTTACGGCTATTACGCAGAGATTCCGGCCGTCATCTGGAACGTGCAGCGCATGGGCCCGAGTACCGGGTTGCCCACGCGCGTCTCGCAGGCCGATGTGACCGCTTGCTACTGGGCCAGCCACGGCGACACGCGACACATCTGCCTGTTGCCCGGCACTGTGGCCGAATGCTTCGAATTCGGTTGGCGCGCCCTCGACATTGCCGAGCGCTTTCAGACCCCGGTGTTCGTTCTCAGCGACCTTGATTTGGGCATGAACATCTGGATGACCGCACCTTTCGAATATCCGGAACAGCCCATGGACCGCGGAAAGGTGCTCACAGCTGAACAGGTCGCCGCCAACAGTTTCCAGCGCTATATGGATGTGGACGGCGACGGCATCACTTACCGAACCTTGCCCGGCACCCGCCAGCTCGGAGCGGCATATTTCACGCGCGGCAGCGGGCACAACGCGGCAGCACAGTACAGCGAGGATGCGCAAGACTATCTCGAAAACATGGCGCGGTTGAAAAGGAAGTGGGAGACCGCGCGGCGGCAGTTACCGCCTCCGGTGACAGAGCTGACGCAGAACGCGCGCATCGGCTTCATTGGCTTCGGCTCAACCGACCCGGCAATTGCGGAAGCGCGCGACCGGCTGGCTGCCGTCGGCATTGAAAGCAGCTACCTGCGCCTGCGTGGCCTGCCAGCAAGCGTGGCCGTGCGCGATTTCGTCGCCGCGCATGAACGGATCTACGTAATAGAAATGAACGTTGATGGGCAGCTGCACAAAATAATCCAGCTGCAGATGCCTGCACTGGCCACCCGGCTACAGTCGCTGGCGCACTGTGACGGCCTGCCACTGACGGCAAGCTGGATTGCAGCAAAAGTTGTGGAAAAGGAGGCCGATCAAGATGGCGCCCTCACGCAATAAAACGAACGCCGTTGGGCTGGAAAAGCACGATTACAGGGGCGCGGAATCCTCGCTGTGCGCCGGTTGTGGCCACACCTCCGTTGGCTCGCAGATAATCACCATCGCTTTCGAACTCGATCTGCAGCCCGAGCAGGTGGTCAAATTCAGCGGCATCGGCTGCTCCAGCAAGAGCCCGGCATATTTCATGAGTCGATCATTCGCATTCAACGCGGTGCACGGCCGCATGCCCGCTGTCGCGAGCGGGGCCATGCTGGCAAACCGAGACCTGATAGCTATCGGCGTCAGTGGGGACGGCGACACCGGCAGCATCGGCCTCGGCCAGTTCAAGCATGTGATGCGGCGCAACACGCCGATGGTGTACATCGTTGAGAACAACGGCGTTTATGGTCTCACCAAAGGCCAGTTCTCGGCCACTGCCGATGAAGGGCAAGTGCTGAAACATTATGGCAAAAACGAGCTTCCTCCAATGGATTTATGCCTGGAGGCCATCGTGGCGGATTGCGGCTTCGTGGCGCGCTCCTTTGCGGGCGACCCAAAACAGGTGCGACCGCTGCTGAAGGCTGCCATCAGCTACGAGGGTACCGCGCTGCTGGATATCGTCAGCCCCTGCGTGACCTTCAACAACACGGCCACTTCCACCAAAGGCTACGATTGGGCGCGC
This sequence comes from Anaerolineales bacterium, assembly GCA_036011785.1. Lineage (GTDB taxonomy): Bacteria > Chloroflexota > Anaerolineae > Anaerolineales > UBA11657 > CAJWGI01. Next base: position 22,895 of record DASCOB010000207.1, read on the forward strand.
GACCACGACGCGCCGCTGCACGATATCGCCTATGTGCCGCTGCGCGAGGAAATCACCGCGGACTATGACCCGGGCGATGCCAGCACCGTCACCCTGCACGACGGTTCCCACATCATATTAAAGAAGTTGGATGAGACGTACGACCCGACAGATCGCGTCGCCGCGCTGCGGGCACTGGAACACGCCAAAGAGGAACACACCCTACTGACCGGGCTGCTCTATTACAACCCCGGGCGCGTCAACCTGATTGAGGCCGAGCGGCTGACCGACGTACCGCTGGCGCAGCTTTCGGAGGCTGAGTTGCGGCCCTCGGAAGAATCCCTCCACAAAATAATGGCCGGCCTGTAACGACACGCGGGTATCACAGACAGAGATGGTTCGATCATCACCAGAAGACCTTACTGAGAGCTACCATCGCGCCCGCTCCGGCTGCGTCATCATCGACCGCAGCACCGTGGGCCGCATCTGGGCGCACGGGCCCGACCGGCTGGACCTGCTGCACCGCCTCTCCACAAACAACCTCAATGGAATGACCCAGCACGAGGGTCGCCCAACCGTGCTCACAACGCCACTCGGGCGCATCGTCGATTATCTGCTGGTGCTGAATCTGGACGAGCGCGCACTGCTTCTTACTAGTTCGGACCAATCAGAAACGGTCCAGCAGTGGCTACGCGGCTTCATTTTCTTTCAAGATGACGTCACGCTGCAAGCTGCGACCACAGAACTTGGCCAGCATGGTCTCTATGGCGCGCAGGCGTCCGCCGTGGCCTCGCAACTGGCGAGCGCGGCTGCCGAGCTGCCGCCCCATCACGCCCTTCCGCTCGGCGAGAACGCGTGGCTGCTGCGCGGCGCGGCGCCAGCCGGTTTCGGGTACGAGCTGGTCGCACCGCCGCCACTGATGCAACACTGTATTGCGCGAGCAATTGAAGCAGGCGCGGTTGTGGCACCCGCCGGCCTGCATGAACTGCTGCGCGTGGAGGCCGGGCTGCCCGGGGCAGGTCACGAAATCGATGCATCCTTTATTCCTCTCGAAGTCGGTTTGCGGGAGGCTATCAGTTTCACCAAAGGCTGTTACACGGGGCAGGAAATCATCGCGCGCATGGATACTCGCGGCAAGCTGGCTAAGACCATTGTCGGCCTGCGGGCACAGCAGCAGCTGCCCGTGGGCGCGACGCTGCGCGCAGCCGGCAGCAGCGCCGGCGCGGTGACCAGCAGCGTACACTCCCCGCGCTTAGGTTGGATCGGGCTCGGCATGCTCAAACCCGCCGCAGCCGGGCCGGGCGCGGAATTGGCGGTGGGAGATTCAGAACCCGCGCTGCGGGCGACAGTCACAGCACTTCCCTTCGATAACTGAGCGTGGACGGGCACAGTTCTTGCAAAGCAAGGCAGCCGCGATGCGAGGATGTCGCCCCGGTTTCCCGCCGCTCCAATTGAAGAGCACACAACCTGTCGCAATGATTGCAACCCGATGCAGGAGTGGGCTATAATCTCACTGGCACAGGCGCTACTGAACAACAATGAACGCTGAGACTGCTAAGAATCTCTCCGAAACAGTGATGAGCTTTGTCGGTTTGCTTGCCGCCGGGTTGCTTACGGCGGCGCTTCCGTTTGTAGTGGCCTCCATTGCCTCCTGGCTGCGCGCGCGCTCAAAGGAGCTCTCACAGCGCCTAAACAACGAGCAGTTGCAGATGGTGCAGACCGTAGCCGAACTGGTGGTGCGCGCCGCCGAGCAAAATGGCAATACCGGTGTGTTGGTGTCTGGGCCGGAGAAAAAGAAATTCGCGATGGATATGGCGCGGGGTTATTTCCGCAGCCTCGGCGTGAAGATGGACGCGGCTTCTATTGCCGGCTTGATTGAATCAGAAGTGATGCGCCAGTTCCGCAACGCGGCCGGATCGGCTGATTCCGCCCAAGTACGCTCAGATTTGCTCGCCCGAGCCATGCGCACCGCCGTACTGGCCGCTGAGCAAAGCGGGTTAAAACGCCGCGCTCTGGAAGCTGGCTTGAACCTGGCCGAGGAAAAGAAGACGTATGCTGTCAACCTCGCCACGGATTATCTCGCCCAGCACGGTATCCGCGTGCCGCCAGATCTTATTGATGGCATGATTGAGGCGCAGCTGATGCGCTTCCGCATCGAGGCCGCCCAGAGCCCGCAGGGCTGACGTCGCACCTGAATTAACAAGCAAGGGGACACATACCTGTCCCATTTTCCTTATTTACGGACGCCGTTCCGCTCAGATGTCGCCACCGATAGTGTGCAGCAGCACGATGTTCGCCGGGCGCATGTCCGCGATTGGGATTCCGGCAATAATCACAATCTGATCCCCTACATCCAATGGCGACGACTGCAGCAGCACTTGTTCCGCCGATCTGGTCATCTCCTCGAGCGTCATCACGCGCGGCACCTGAAAGGGAACCACCCCGCGAAACAGAGCCATGCGCGTGTATGTTTCCGCATCCGAAGTGAAGGCCATGATGGGCACCGGCGGACGCGTTTTGGAAACCAGGCGCACGTTGCGGCCGCTGCGCGTGAACACGGCGATGGCGGCCGCCCCGAGCGTTTGCGCCAGCTCGCGTGCCGCGCGCGCCAACGCCACTGCGGTGACGGGCGTCGTCTGCAGCATTGCCCGATGGCTGCTCTGCCCCCATTCATCCTCGTGTTGCTCGGCCTCACGGATAATCTCAGCGATTGTGCGCACAGTCTCGAGCGGATATTCACCCACAGCAGTTTCAGCTGAAAGCATGACCGCATCGGTGCCATCGAAAATCGCGTTGGCCACATCGGAAGCCTCCGCGCGGGTGGGGCGAGGCGTGCTAATCATGCTCTCCAGCATCTGCGTTGCCGTAACCACAATGTTGCCGCGCTCGTTCGCCAGCTCGATGATTCGCTTTTGCGCCGAGGGCACCTTCTGGGCGCCGATTTCCACCCCGAGGTCTCCACGCGCCACCATCACCCCCTCGCAATGGTCGAGTATCTGCTCCAGGTTGTCGAGGGCAGCCGGGCGCTCTAGTTTGGCGATGATGGGCGTGTTCACGCGCTCCGCGTTTATTTCGCGCATGGTGGCGCGCACAGTATCAATGTCCTGCCCGCACTGCACAAACGAGACGGCCACATAATCCACTCCCTGTTGCAGGCCGAAAGTCAAGTCTGCGCGGTCCTTTTCCGTCAACGGGCCAATATCCATCTGCACGCCCGGCAGGTTAATGCCTTTACGAGCATGGAGCGTGCCGCCCACTTTCACGCGCGTGACCACCTCTGTTTCGTGGGCGGATTCGACCTCCAATTCCAGATTGCCATCATCGAGCAGCAGCCTGTCGCCGGGCTGCGCAGTGGCGGGCAGGCGCGCATATGTGGTGCACACCCTCTCGCTATCTCCCGCCACCGCCTCCGTGGTGATGATAAAACGAGCGTCCGTTTGCAGCTCCACCGTGGAACCCTGCGCGAACGCGCCGATGCGAATGCGCGGACCCTGCAAGTCCTGCAGAATGGCAACCGGCAGCCCCATGGCCGCGCCCACTGTGCGGATTCGATCAATCACCCGCGCATGGTGTTCATGCGTCCCATGAGAGAAATTGAGCCGCGCCACGTTCATGCCGGCCGCCATCATGGCCGCCAGCAGCTCTTCAGAATTCGAAGCCGGGCCGATGGTACAGATTATTCTAGTTTTGCGCAAATCGTCGCCCATAGGCTGCTTTCTGCCCTGTTGGCGCGATTATACACCCTGCCGCGCGCAGCTCGCCGCCAGAAATCACCCGCGCTGCAACTTGCAGCCCCCACGATGGTTCTGTATAATGCCAGTCCTATCCCGCGTGGCGACCCAGATTCGGCGCGGCATCAAGAAGTGTGACCTAGTTAACACATTGGGTTTACATATGACGGGAGCCAATCTCCTTTTGATTGAAACGCACAGGGTAACTGCACCTTCCTTTGCCATTGATCTGGAAAAAGGTGGGCACACGGTGCGCGTCGAAAACAAGGTCGCTGCCGCGATTGAGCGTGCGCCCCACCTTGAGCCCGACATAATCATTCTGGACGCCGCTTCCATGCGCACGGTGGGCAACCGCATGTGTCGCCGCATCCGCAGCGCTTACAACCCGTGCCGCTTAATCCACCTAGTAGAAAACCACATCACACCTGACTCGAAATGGGGCGCGCACATCACACTTGTGCACCCGTTCACCGGGCGCAAGGTACTCAACGCGGTGAAGCGACTGCGCCCGCTCCCTGACGGCGACTGGCGTCAGGTAGGGCCGCTGCGGGTTAGCGTCAAACAGCGCCGCGTGCAATGCTGGGACGAAGAAAAACGGCTGACACCCAAAGAGACCCGACTACTGCAAGTGTTGCTGAATCGCGTCGGCAGCACGGTCTCTCGCAAGTACCTGATAAAACATGTGTGGGAAACCGACTACCTCGGCGACACGCGCACGTTGGATGTGCACATCAGCTGGTTGCGGGGCGCAATTGAAAAGAACCCGCAGCGGCCGCACCTGCTACAGACCGTGCGTGGACAGGGTTATCGCCTCGATCTTTCTGGCACTCCGGCCGCCTGAGACCACTGCCTGAGTGCCAGAAAAACCCCGTCAGATGCGTGCCTGGCCGGCGCTGCGCGCGGGATTAATGCAAAAACCCGCCAACACTTTTGGCGGGTTTCTCCGTATGAAAGAACGCAATTCACCGTGGCGGCATCAGTCTTCAGCCTCGAGCGCAGCCAGCCGGCGCATCAGGCTGCCTTTGCGCCGGGAGGCGTTGTTGCGATGAATGACGCCGTTTTCAGCGGCGCGGTCCAGTTTGCTAGCCGCGTTGAGCACCTCCACCCGCGCCGCTTCTGCCTGTTTATCGGCAAGCGCCTCGCGCGCGCGGCGCACCGCGGTTTGCACTTGTGCTTTGCGGCGACGGTTACGCTCGGTTTTCTTTATGTCGGAGCGAATGCGCTTTTTCGCAGATATAATGTTGGCCACTGTTACCCCTTCAATCGAAACTGCAGCTATTCTTGTGAGACGCTAATTTTACCCAAGGGTGGTGCTTTTGTCTAGGCCGCGCACATCCACTCTCGCCCCCGGGTGACCGCGATGCGGGTAATCGTCAGCGGCTGGTTTCTTTCCCACACAGATACAGGCTCAGGGCAATATCTGCACGCGCTGCTGCGCGAACTACCCGCTCTAGCGACTGACATCGACCTGCATTTAGTCGCGCCGCTGCCCGCCCCACAGCCCTCAGGTTGGCAGCTGCATGTGCGCGCGGCGGGCAGTCATCCACTCGCCAAAGTCCGCTTTGAGCAAGTTGCGATTCCCCGCGCAGCGCGGCAGCTACATGCCGACATCGTCCACATCCCCTACTGGGCGCCGCCACTGCGGTCACCCGCGCCACTGGTGGTCACTGTTCACGACATCATCCCGCTGCTGCTCCCGGAGCATCGCGGTTCGCTGCCGATGCGTATCTACACTGCGCTGGCGGCGGCGGCGACTCGGGGCGCGGCTGAGGTCATCACCGACTCGCGCAGCTCAAGCCGTGATATCATCGCGCGCCTGCAGCTGCCCCCCGAGCGCGTGCACACGGTGCATCTGGCAGCGGCAGAGCACTTCGCGCCCGCGGCGGGCAAGACACCCGCCGACAGCCTATGCGCGAAACACGGGCTGCCCGAATGCTACGCGCTCTATCTGGGCGGCTTCCAGCAGCGCAAAAACGTGCGCCACCTGCTGGCGGCGTGGACGTGGGCGCGATTGGGCTTGCCCGAGGGGTGTCAGTTAGTGATTGCCGGACGTCTGCCGGCACACGCGGATGGACGCGTGTTTCACGACCTGCCCGCCATCGCTGTCCGGCATGGCATCCGCGAAAGCGTACGCTTCATCGGCGCGGTGGGTGAGGCCGACAAACCAGCGCTATATCGGGGCGCAGCCTGCTTTGTCTTTCCTTCCAGTTACGAGGGATTTGGCCTGCCGCCACTGGAGGCCATGGCTTGCGGAGTGCCGGTCATCACCACCGGGGCCGGTTCGCTGAGCGAGGTTGTCGGTGACGCCGCTTATCTGGTTTCCGACCCGACCGATGCGCGCAAACTGGGCGCGGCAATTATCAGCGTGATTGTTGACACCGAGCTCGCAAGCGATCTACGCACGCGCGGGTTCAAACAGGCTGCGCTCTTCAGTTGGGAGCAGACCGCGCGCGAGACCGCGCGGATATATCAGCACGCCGCTAGTTAACGCTGTCGCTCAATGCAACAGATTGTGGATGGCGCGCACCTGTTCAGGAGCGGCTTTCGTCACCGCCCGGTCGTATGTTATCCAGCCGGTGGTTTCCCGTTCCACGTCGGTGAGCTGCGAATACACCGCCGCGCTCAAGCCGACATTATCCCGCAGCGCTCTGATTTGATAGGCATACTCTGTGTATCGTGCCAGCAGCGCGGCTGCGCTTGACTCCGATTCCAAATAAGTGGGCTCGGACCAGCGCAGATTGTCAGTCGCCCACAGATGCGCGCTCAGCGGCCAACCCAGCCCGCCCCACTCAGCCAGCACACGCGCCCCGCCGTTCCCGACCGCGGGAAACTCAACGCGCTCGTACGAATGGAAACTGATCGCATCGCCTACGCCCTGATCGGCATAGCCGCTTGCGCCGATTACCAGCCGGGTTGGGTCCAGCGACTTGACGGTGGCAGCCATGTTGGCAACATCAAATTCGCCCCAGCGCTCGTTGAAGAGCACCCATGTAATCACCGATGGATGGTTGTGCAGCTGCGCCAGCATGCGCCCCAGTTCATCGCGATAATGCGCGCGACCCCACTCGGACCAATTATTGCCCATGGGCATATCCTGCCAGACTAGCATCCCCAGCCGGTCCGCCCAGTAGTACCAGCGCGCCGGCTCGACTTTCATGTGTTTGCGAATAAGGTTGAAGCCAAGCGCACGCGCTGTTTCAACATCGTAACGGAGGGCCTCATCGGCGGGCGCGGTGTACAGGCCATCCGGCCAATAACCTTGGTCGAGCGCGCCCACCTGAAAGAGCGGCTGCCCGTTGAGATGCACGCGTGGCACGCCGCCAACTGGAGCCGTTGAAATCTTGCGCATGCCAAAATAGCTGCTCACTTTGTCGATGACCGCGCCGTTTCCCAGCAACTTTACTTCCAGATCGTAAAGGTGCGGGTTCCCCGGCGACCACAGAATCGCGTTCGGAATTGGCAGGAAAAAGACGCCACCCGTGCTGCCAGATTGCACTGCCACCGCGCGGCCGCCGGCGGTGACCTGCACCTGCGCCCACGCGGGCGCAGCCCCGGAAACGTCCACCTCCACATGGACGCTGCCCCGGTCCACATCAGGGGTGATGCGCAGGCCCTCGACCCGTGTTGCCGGCACCGGCTCCAGCCACACCGTCTGCCAGATGCCGGTGGAGGCCGTGTACCAGATATCGCCCGGTTCGTGCACCTGTTTACCTCGCGGTTGCTCGCCACTGTCGGTCGGGTCAAACACGCCTACCACAATCTCTTGCGGGCCGACCGGCCGAAGCACATCGGTGATGTCGAAGTTGAAGGAGTCATAACCGCCCTGATGGATTCCCAGCGGCTGCCCATTCACGAACACACTTGCCTCCCAATCCACGGCACCGAAGTGCAGCAGCACGCGCTGCCCGGCCCAGATTAAGGGGGTCTCAAACACGCGCCGATACCAGGCGCGGTCAATATGGCGCATCACCCCGGAGAGAGCCGATTCGATCGGAAAAGGCACCAAGATATCTTCCGCGAGAGCGCGGCCAACAGGCGGACCTTCACCGGCCTGTGCCTGCTGGAACTCCCACATCCCGTTCAGGCTCAGCCACTGCGTGCGTGCTAGCTGTGGGCGAGGGTATTCAGGCAGTGAGTTCGTCGGCGAAACCTGCGCCGACCAGCGCGTGAACAGCGGCCCGTCCGCCGGCTGATATCCGGAGCCGCTGAGCGCAGCTGGCGCGCCACCAGCATAGTCCACGGCCGTCTGCGCATACACCCGCTGGACCTCCTCCACGGAAGCCGTGCCGGCGAAAGGGTATCCGGCCGCGGCAAGCTCACTGCGCATGTCCCCTTCACTTTTTCCGCCGGGCATGGGGCTAGCAGTGGGGTCGCACGGCGCGAAAAGGCGGGCAGCCGCCCAGCCCTGCGCCGCGCTGTCCTGCGCTAGCCGATACCAGCCGCTCGCGGATTCAGCCACATTCACCGCCGTTCCAGTGGCGAGCGAGCCAACCTGCGGATACTCGGTGCCCGGCCCGGAGCGCACCTGCGCTGCCGATCCGCTGCTGACGCACTGCTCGCCGGCGTCCAGACGCTGCTCCGGTTGCGTCGCCCGCACAGCGCCGAGAGGTCGCGCCAAAGCGCACAGCGCCAACATCCACGCCGCTGCTCGGTTGGGGAAACTAATTCCTGTGTCGCGCGTCAATTTCCACATTGTCTACACAGAGTTCAGAGCAAAATGCCCCAGCACACTGCGGCCACGCCAGGGCAACTATCCATAGAATATCCAGCGCCACGATAACTGTCAAGTACCTATCTAGCCTGCGGCGGCAGGCGGCGGCTACCCAGAGGTCATGATTCCAGCGCGTTTACAAACAGATATGACCGCCAGCAGCGCACAAAAATCGCGCATCGGCACCACGCTTCACCGCACTGCATACCGGCGCAGATAGGCGTCATCCATCTGATGACATGGCTATGGTGAACGCACTGCTTCATGGGGATGACACCCGCACTCGACCGAGCAGCACAGAATCCGCGCCCTCGGTGGTCAGCAGTCGCGCGCCGGATTCGAGACTGTACATGCCGGCGCGCAGCTGATATTCCCCGCGCGGCAGCTCGAACGGCAGCAAAAATGCATGCGCGCTGCGCACCCTTTCTCCGGGCTGCCACATGACGGTGGGCCTGAGGTCATTCACCGGCCCGCCGTCGCGCCCCGCCTGCAACCGGCCATCTCCATCCATCAGGTGAAGAAATACTTGATAGGTGCCGGCCGGTGTTGGTGGTGCGCGCCAGATAAGCTCCACTGCGAGCGCATCGCCCGGTGTCGCCTCGGCTGCAATCGCGCCCCAGCGCAATCCGATTCCATTGGTGAATTGCGCACTCTCATCGATTGTCTTTGTTTCCAGCGGCCGCGCAAAAAGGGTGAGCTGCGCATTACCGAACGCCTCGCTTGTGGCCAACCCGTAGCGCGTCCGCATCCACTCGCCGGCCCGATTGCCGACCGCGAAGGGCGTGGTCCGATAATCCAGAAACCACACCCTTGAGCGCGAGTCAGCAGCGCGCTCCAACTCCGTGGATCCTGCACCGACCAAGAAAAGATAATCCGGCTCGGCAGTCCCAGGCAGATACGAGTGCAAGTATCCTTGTATCCAATCATAGGAATGCACGACAATATCGCCGCGCCGCTGCAGCCGCGCGAAGCGCTGCGCTAACCCGCGCCAGTCTTCCGCCGGATCGCCGGGGTCGGTGTAATGACCGCCCAACACCGCGGCCCATGAACCGAATAGCAGTATCCCCGGCAGCAGCGCCGCTGCCCGAGTGCGCCGCCACAACCGCTCCGCTCCCACAGCAGCCAAAAGCAGCACTGCCGGCAGGGTGAAAATCAGGAATCGGGGAAAATAATAACTGAAGCGCAGCGAAAAACCCGCGCTCAACAGCAGCGGCGCGCCCAGCCAAAGCGCCATTTTCACCCGGCGAACGCGCGTGCTCGCGATACGATCGCACCAGCCCACCCAGAGCAGCAATGCCAGCGCCAACCCTGCGCCGACAGCCATTGCAGGTGCCGCCGCCGGGCCACCTGCGATTTCGTGCCCGAACGCGCGCATAAAAATCAGCAAATGCGCGGTCGGGTGCGGCCATTGCGCAGTTGTGGTCGCACCCCAGCGCGCCACATCCGTCAGTCGTGGTAAAACCGGCACACTGACGCCGAGGAAAGCGAGCCCGGAAGAGCCCATCAGCGCCGCCACAGACCACCACGCATACACCAGTAGGGGCATCAGCGCCAGAGCCTGCACGCTCAACCATTTGGATAGATGCTGCCACCTCCCGCCGCCTACCCGAATGGCAGCATTGTCACGCCACCATACAACCGTCCACAGATTTTGCGCAAAGAGAAACAGCAGTGCAAAATAGTGCGCCCCGACCGCCAGCAGAGTGGCAATCCCGAACCACGCCCACAACGCACTGCTCCGTGTAACCCCCGAACGACGGTGCAGCCGCAGCCACAGCCAAGCCGACCAGACAGCAGCCAGCACAACCAGCGGATATCCTTTGGCTTCCTGCGAATAATAAACCAGCGGCGGCGCGACCGCAGCAAGCGCGGCGGCGATGGCAGCCACGCGTTCACCGTATAGTTCTGCCGCAAGGCGATAGAGCAGCGCCACCGCAAGCACCCCGAAGAACACTGAGAGCAAGCGAACAGAAAATGGAGAGGTGCCCGCCAGCTGCATCCAGCCTCCCAGAAACAGCCGGTATATCGGCGGATTCGTGTCGCCGCTTCGCACCGCAATCTCGGCCGCACTGATCCAATCTAACCGAGAAAAGAAGATGTTGCGCCCCTCGTCCCACCACAGCGCTCGGTAATCCAGACGCACCACGCGCAGCACAAATGCACCAAGTGAGAGTAAAATTGCCGTGTTGTTGAAGTTGCGACCAATCCGGGGCACAAGAAAATTATAGCATCGCCGGCGGCGATGTCGCACTAGACATGACCACATGAGCGCCAAACCAAAACTCAACAAGGTCATCTTCGCAGACAACCTGCCGGCGCTCGCGCAGTTAAACACCGGCTCTGTGCAGCTGATTTACATTGATCCTCCGTTCAACACCGGCCACACACAAAAACGGACGCAGGTGCGCACCACCCGCAGCAAGCACGGCGACCGCACCGGTTTCAAGGGTGAGAAGTACCGCACTGAACGCATCGGAAGCCAATCTTTTGAGGACAATTTCGAGGATTTTCAAGCGTTCATCACACCCCGCCTGATGGAGGCGCAGCGCATCCTCGCGCCCAGCGGTTCACTCTACTTTCACATCGACTACCGCGAGGCGCACTATTGCAAGGTGCTGCTCGACCAGATATTCGGCCGAGAGAATTTTCTCAATGAGATTATCTGGGCGTATGATTACGGCGCCCGGCCAAAGAAGAAATGGCCACCGAAGCACGACAACATTCTTCTTTATGTCAGGGAGCGCAAGGACTATTTCTTCGACGCCGATGCGGTGGAGCGCATCCCCTACATGGCGCCAGGCCTGGTGGGGAAGGAAAAAGCCGCGCGCGGCAAGCTGCCCACCGACACCTGGTGGCACACAATCGTCAGTCCGACCGGCACAGAGAAGACTGGTTACCCCACCCAGAAACCGCTCGGGGTGCTGCGCCGCATCGTGCAGGCCTCCTCGCGACCGGGAGACCTGGTGCTCGATTTCTTCGCCGGAAGCGGCACCACGGGCGCGGCCGCCCTTGAATTGGGTAGACGATTCATACTAATGGACCATAACCCGGCTGCCATCCGCGTGATGCGCAAGCGCTTTGCTGAGCAAGCGGTCGAGTTCTGCGACGCTGAGGGAAAGCCGGTGCCCGACTAGCTCGAAAAAAAAAGGTCCTCCGTTTCGCTGTGGAGAACCTTATTAAATCAGGCGGTGCTTTGCGTAATTATCCGCGCCGGGTAAGCACCAGATAACCGGCGACTCCTGCCGCCGAGAGCAGCAACACCACCCCGAAAGCCCCGATCAGCGCCGGCCGTAGTGGAGTACTCTCGGGCACTTCAGTGGGGGCAACTTCCTCGGCAGTAAACTGCGCGCCAAATTCCAGGTTGGCGGTGCTGCCCGCCGCCAGCGTCAGGTCCCAGTCAACCCGCGTGGTCGGCGTGTGACCAACGGGCGCAGCCGAAATCACCCGGAAGGTACCGGTCGCCAGATCCGCAAAGCAGTACGGCTCGCTGGAGCCGTCAGTGACGTAGCTGTCAAGCGTCTCGCCATTGTCCAGATTGACCACACTGAATATACCCTCCGCCACCAGTGGTTCGCCCGCGTCGAGGACGCCATTGCCATTGGCATCAGAGTATAGCGTGACGCAAATCTCGCCGGTTGCCTCCGGCGACGGGGTGGCTTCCTCGGCCATTGCTTCAACCTCGCCCACATCCGTAACCGCACCTTCCTCAGCGGCCACCTCGGCAGCGCTGCCATTATCATCGGCTTCGGCCGGCGCAGGAGTCTCCCCGGCTTCCACGACCGCCACCGCAAAGGGAGTGCCATCCAGTGGACCAATGATCAGCCTTTGACCGGGATAGATAATGTCTCCGGTGAGGCCATTGGCCAGCTTGATTTTATCCACGCATTCCATCGTCTCTCCGCAGGCGACAGTGGCGATGTGCACCAGATTGTCGTTCGGCTGCACATAGTAGATAATCTGGCCGCTGTCATCAGGCGTGGGAAGCGGGAAATCAGTGGGAGCCACCAGCTCGCCCGCCGCTTGAGTCGCCTCGGCGGTTGCCACGGACGTGACTGCCGGCGTGCTGGTCGCCTCGCCGACCTCAATCAGCGATGCATTGTCCCAGTACACATCGTTGTGTTTTAGCGAGGCCGTGGTGGCCGCGTGCGTGAATACCGTCACCGTAGTATCGGTGACCACCACTTCGACGCTCAACAGGCCAAAACTGTCCGCGTACGTGTACGCATCCGACCAGGTGATGTTGGCGTCGGCCGCATAAGTGCTGCCCGGCCCAATGCCGGCTTTCAGGGTGATTGTACCGGTGGATGCATCCGCATTGTCGCCCGTGTTTGCCCAGGCATGAGCATAGATGGTGAAGCGATATGTCTGCCCCACCGTCAGGCCGGCAACAGTCTGCTGCAGACCGGCCACGTACGAGACGTCAATCCCTTCCATCTGCTGGGCGCTAGAGCCCTCGTTCACCCGCCGGGAATCAACGCTGCTGGTGATTTGCCTATATACGGGCGTGCCGGAAACCACCCACTTAAGCCAGCCGCTGCCGACACCATCAGCGTCAAAAGTGGATTCAAATCCCGGGTTGGTGAGCAGATTGGTTTGCAGGGCCGGCGCTGCCAGCGAGGCCGCCGGAAGCATGGTTACCAGCAGCAGCCCGCATGCAGCCAATGCGAACGCCCAGCGCAATCGCACCCGTGTGCTTCTGATCCCAATCATCGCATACGCCAATTTCAAAGTCTGCAGCGCCGCCGCGCTCCGGCATTTCGGCCCTGCAACCGCCGAGTTTCAGACTACACGGCAGTGCAGAATGTGCATTATATCACACACACGTAACAGATTGAATGTGCCGCGCTCTCGCGGGCCCACGTGCTACAATCGTAGTAATGACCCGTTCCAAGCAAATCCAGCTGCGGCTGCAAAACCTACCCAACCGGCCGGGCTGCTATCTGATGAAGGACCGCGACGGTGCGGTGCTCTACGTGGGCAAAGCGATAAACCTGCGCGCGCGTGTGCGCTCTTATTTCCACGTCTCGGCCAATCACAGCGCGCGCACCCGTGAGCTAGTGCGCAAAATCGCGGACATCGACTGGATCATCCAAAAAACAGAGCTTGAGTCGCTGCTGCTTGAACACAACCTGATAAACCGCTACAAGCCAAAATACAACGTGCGTTGGAAGGATGACAAGCGCTATCCTTACATCAAAGTTCACTGGGGAGACCCTTTCCCGAAGGTCACGGTCACCCGGCGCAAGGCGCAGCGTGACAACGACCACCGCTATTTTGGGCCGTACACGAGCATGTGGGCGGTACACCAAAGCCTGGATGTGCTGCGCAAAGTATTCCCATATTTGACCTGCGACCGGGTGATTACCGGCGAGGGCACGCGCGCCTGCCTTTACTGGGACATCAAACTGTGCAGCGCGCCCTGCATCGGCGCCTGCGACGAGCAGGAGTACCGAGGCATGATTGCCGACCTGTGCCGATTCATGCAGGGCCGCACCAAGCCAATCATGAAGCGGCTGCAGGATGAGATGCAAGCCGCCGCCGGGATGCAGCGCTACGAGCGGGCAGCCGGGTTGCGCGACCAGTTGCTGGCCATTGAACGCATCGTCGAAAAGCAGCAGGTCATCAGCCCGCAGAACGTTGACGTCGATGTCATCGCCTTCGCCCACGAAGCCAATGACGCGTGTGTGCAGGTCTTCTTCATCCGCTCCGGCAAGCTCATCGGGCGCGATTATTTCCTATTGGAGGGCACGGCCGACGAGGACAACGAGAGGATACTGACCGCTTTTGTGAAGCAGTTTTACCACAAGGCCACTTTCGTGCCGCAGGAGGTGCTGCTGCCGGGCACGCTGGCCGAAGCCCGGATAATAAAGGAATGGCTGCGCGACCGGCGCGGCGGCCGCAAGGTGGCACTCACAGTGCCTCGCCGCGGTGCGAAACGCAACCTCGTGCGCATGGCGACAGAAAATGCATCCGAGATTCTCGGCGCGATGAGAGCGCAATGGCAGGCCGACACATTGAAGCAGGAAGCCGCGCTGGCCGAGCTGCAGGACGCTCTGCGGATGCCGGAACCACCCAACCGCATCGAGTGTTTCGACATCTCCAACACGCAGGGCACGGCCGCCACCGGCAGCATGGTGGTCTTCCATCAGGGCACGCCGGAGAAATCGAACTACCGACGTTTCACGATCCGCACCGTGGTAGGGCCGGATGATTACGCCGGCATGCGCGAGGTGCTTATGCGCCGCTTCCTCCGCTGGCAGGCAGACTGCGAGCGGGATACTGCAGCGCCAAAGCCAGACGAGGCCTTTGCGCGGTTGCCCGACCTGCTGCTGGTGGATGGCGGCAAGGGGCAGCTGGGAATCGCTCTGGAGGTGCTACGCGAATTCAAACTCGGCGATTCTGTTTGCGTCGCCGCTCTTGCAAAGCAGAATGAGGAATTGTTCGTGTCCGATCAGACCGCGCCGGTGGCCTTGCCGCCGCGCTCACCCGCGCTGTTCCTCGCGCAGCGCATCCGCGATGAGGCCCATCGTTTCGCGTTGACGCACCACCGCCAGCGCCGCCGCAAATCTGGCCTAGCCTCGCGGTTGGACAGCGTGCCGGGCATCGGGCCGGCGCGGCGCAAAGCGCTGCTCAGGCATTTTGGCTCGCTCGAGCATATTCGCGCCGCGAGCTTAACGGAATTGCTGCAGGCGGATGGGATGA
>DASCOB010000208.1:0-2478 GCA_036011785.1 Anaerolineales bacterium
GCCAGTTCTGCGCGCGCAGCGAAGCGGAAGCCTACGCCCAGGCGCGCGCCAAACTCGGCGCGGAAGTCACCCTGGAGCAGGATGCAGACGTGCTCGATACCTGGTTCTCCTCCGGTTTGTGGCCTTTCTCCACGCTCGGGTGGCCACAGCAAACCGCCGACCTTAACTATTTCTACCCCACCGCCATGCTCGAAACCGGTTACGACATCCTCTTCTTCTGGGTGGCGCGCATGATAATGATGGGGCTGGAATTAACCGGTGAGGTGCCCTTCCGCGAGGTCTACTTGCACGGGCTTGTGCGCGATGAGCACGGGCGCAAAATGAGCAAAACGCTGGGAAACGTCATCGACCCACTGCAGGTGATGGACGAATACGGCACCGATGCTCTGCGCTTCACCTTGCTCACCGGCTCGACTCCGGGAAACGATATGAATCTGAGCCTGGAGCGCGTGAAGGCCAACCGCAATTTCGCTAACAAAATCTGGAACGCAGCCCGCTATGTAATTGGTAAGCTGGACAGCCTGCCCGCGGAGGCGGCTGCCGGCCCGCCCACGCTGCCCGACCGCTGGATACTGGCGCGCCTTGATCACACCATCGCCGATTGCACGCGCCTGATCGAGAAACATCAGTACGGGCAGGCCGGCAGCGCCGCCTACGAATTTATCTGGAGCGAATACGCTGACTGGTACGTAGAAGTTTCCAAGCAGCAATTGAAGCAGCCGCAGACTGCGCGGACTACAGCGCGCACGCTAGTTAGCGTGCTGGACGCCACACTGCGCCTGTTGCATCCCTATGTTCCTTTTGTGACCGAGGAAATCTGGCAGCATCTGAAGGCCGCTGCCGGAGAGCGTTTCGCTCCGGATGATGGCTGGCCGGAAGCGTTGATTGTCGCTCCCTGGCCCGAGGTGGAGGCGACGCCCCCACGGGATGATGACATTGCCGATTTTACGCATTTGATGGACATCGTGCGCGCCATCCGCAACGCACGCTCCGAAAACGGGGTGGATGCCAGACGGCGCATTGCGGCGACAATCATCGCCGGGGAAAGCGCAGCCATGCTCACCGAGCAGCGGGAAGCGCTGGCCGCGCTGGCGCAGCTTGCGCCGCAGCAGCTGGAGATCAGCGCGGCGCGTGCGGAGAAGCCCGCGGCGGCCATCGCCCTCGTCGTGAGCAGCAGCGAAATCTACCTATCGCTGGCCGGGATGGTGGATCCCGCTGCCGAGCGTGCGCGGCTGGAGAAAGAAATCGCCGCCCTGCAGGCGCAAATCAAGCGTTTGCAGGACTTGCTGGGTAGCCCCTTCGCCGAAAAAGCCCCGTCTCCGGTGGTGCAAAAAGAACACGACAAACTGGCTGATTACCGGGCGTCACAAGAGAAGTTGGAGAAGCGGCTGACGGGATTGGATTGACACGCCAGCACCGAAAGAAGACTATCTATAGTCACCCCTTCATGCGCAACAGTAAATTAATGCCTACGGACGTGCATTTCGTTCCCGCGTAGTTTCAAAGAACACCAAAAGGGCGTCCACCATGCACCTTCCAACATTCACCGACGTTCTGCTCGCTCGCGAGACGATTGCCCCTTATCTGAGCCCCACCCCGCTCTATCATTACCCTGGCCTTAGTAATAAGGTCGGAGCCGAAATCTGGGTGAAGCACGAGAATCACCAGCCTATCCGCGCTTTCAAAGTGCGCGGCGGCATCAACTTCATGGCGAACCTTGACGCGGACACGAAGGCACGCGGGGTGATAACTGCCTCCACGGGAAACCACGGGCAGAGCGTCGCCTACGCTGCGCGCCTGTTCAACGTGCGCGCGATTGTGGCCATGCCAAACGGCGCGAACCCAGGCAAGGTGAGGGCAATCGAGAATTTGGGGGCGGAGGTTCAATTCGTCGGGCGGGATTTTGACGACTGTCGCGAACACGTAGAGCAGGTCGCCAAGCGTGAGGGCATGCGCTATCTCTCCTCAGGTGATGAACCGCTTCTTATAGCAGGAGTTGGTACTTACGCTCTGGAAATCCTTGAAGAGCTTCCGAGCGCGGAGGTGATAATCGTGCCGGTCGGCGGCGGCAGTGGCGCAGCCGGAGTCTGCCTGGCGGCTGGAGGCCTGCAGACGCATGTTGCAGTCATCGGTGTGCAATCCGAAGCGGCCCCCTCCGCCTATCTCACATGGAAAGAAAAGCGGCGGGTGGACGCGAAAATGGAAACCTTCGCGGAGGGCCTGGCGACCCGCTCTTCATTTGAAATGCCACAGGCCATCATGCAGCGAGACCTAGACGATTTCGTGCTGGTGAGCGAAGCCGAGCTGAAATCGGCCATGGTTCTCGCCATCGAGCAAACCCACAACCTTGTGGAAGCCGCCGGGGCGGCCGCGCTGGCAGCCGCGTGCAAATTACGCAAGCGCCTGACCGGAAAGAAAGTGGTGCTGATAATGAGCGGTGGCAACATCACGCTTGGCCAGTTGAAGGAGCTGCTGGCA
>DASCOB010000209.1:0-5956 GCA_036011785.1 Anaerolineales bacterium
GGCTTGGTGAATTCGCGCTTCTACTGGGTTTTGTCGCGCTCGTCTTTCTGATAGAGGCCTGCGTTTATGTGGCGCGGCGGTTTTTACGTGGGATGCAAGGTCGCGACTGATGGGTGCAATGGGAGAACAAGGAATCTCTTAACAATGGAGAATGCGGGCCGATGAGTGGATGCATTCAAGCAATGCAGGAACGGGTGGCTTCTTCCCGTGATGACATACTAACTTTCTTTCGAGAGATTGTGGCCATACCCTCGGTAGAGGGGCAGATTGGCGCAGTCGGAGAACGGGTTGCGCAGGAAATGCGCGCTCTCGGGTTTGACGAAGTGCGCTTTGACAAGATGGGTAATATTCTCGGGCGGATTGGAAATGGCTCAAGAATAATGGTCTACGATTCCCACATCGACACCGTCGGCGTGGGCTCGCCGGATTCATGGGACTGGGATCCGTTCGAAGGCAAAATCAAGGACGGAGTGCTTTATGCGCGTGGCGCCTGCGACGAGAAGGGCAGCACGCCCGGCATGGTGTATGGCCTGGCCATCGCTCGTGACCTCGGCATGCTGGATGGTTGGACTGCCTGGTACTTCGGTAATATGGAGGAGTGGTGCGACGGCATCGCGCCGAACGCGTTTGTGGAGGTTGACCCCGGTGTGCGCCCCGATTATGTGGTCATTGGCGAGCCGACTAAAATGCAGGTCTATCGGGGGCAGAAGGGACGCCTGGAAATGGAGATGGTGGCAAAAGGGCGCAGCGCACATGCAGCCAGCAACCATCTCGGTGACAACGCCATCTACAAATTGCTGCCCGTCATCGCCGCTATTCGCGATATGGAACCACAGCTCGGCGATCACGAGTTTCTGGGGAACGGGAAAATAACCGTGACTGATTTGCACGTGCAGACTCCCAGCATCAACGCTGTGCCGGACGAGGCGGCGATTTCCATCGACCGACGCATGACCTTCGGCGAAACGCGCGAGGGCGTGATGGCGCAGATCGAGGCGCTCATTCCGGAGGAATACAAGAGCGCAATTACATTGCGCACGCTGTTTTATGACGAGCCATCGTACACCGGGTTTGTCTTTCCGGTGGAGAAGTACTTCCCCGCGTGGGTACTTGAAGATGACCACGTGCTCGCCCGCAGCGGGCAGACCGCGCGCAGCCTATGTGGGCTGCCGGAGGCGCTAACAGGCAAATGGGATTTCTCGACCAACGGGATATACTGGGCAGGCAAGGCGAACATCCCTTCCATCGGATTTGGACCGGGAGACGAAGAGACCGCGCACACGGTGCAAGACTCGGTTTCCCTGGAGGATGTGGTCAAAGCAACCGAGTTCTACGCGTTGCTACCGACTGAAATCAGAACACTGGCGGGCGAGTAAAACAAGCGCTTGGCAGAATCAGGAGTGGCAAACATGGACATTGATTTACGTGGACGCAACTTCATTGGGGATTTGGATTTCAGCAAGCCGGAAATTGAACATATTTTGGAGTTGGCGTGGGATTTGAAGAAGGGACGCGCGGCGGGCACAGCGCACCCGCTGCTGCGCGACAAAGTGTTGGCGATGCTGTTTTTCTTCACTTCCACGCGCACGCGCGGCTCGTTCGAGGCCGGCATGGCGCAGCTGGGAGGGCATGCGGCATTCATCGAACCCAAGACCACGCAAATATCTCATGGCGACACTGAGAAAGAACTGGGCGAGATTTACGGGCGCTATTTTGACGGCATTGCCATCCGGCACTGCGACTGGGGTGACGGAAATGGCTACATAAACCGGGTGGCGTCATCCTCGCGCGCACCGGTGTTGAACATGCAGTGCGAAATCTATCATCCGCACCAGTGTCTAGCGGACTTGATGACCATCATTGAAAAGAAAGGGCGCGACCTGCGCGGCAAGCGGATAGCAGTATCGTGGGCGTATGCATCATCTTACTTGAAGCCAATTTCCGTGCCGCAATCTTTAATTCTGCAGATGCCGCGCTTTGGCATGGATGTGGTACTAGCGCATCCGCCGGAGTTCCCGTTAATGCCAGAGATTGTGGACGAAGCGCGCGAGCTGGCGTGCAAGCACGGCGTCGGCTTTGACATCGTTGACAGTATGGAAGCTGGATGTAGAGACGCGGATGTGGTCTACGCCAAATCGTGGGGGCCATTGCTCACGACGGCGGATCATGATGAGGGCAAAGCGCTGCAGGACAGATACAAGGACTGGATTACGGACGACCGCATAATGGGGTTGGCAAAAGAGGACGCTATATTCATGCATCCACTTCCGGCTGACCGGGAAATCGAGGTCACCAATGCAGTGCTAGATGGGCCTTCGTCCGCGGTCTTCGAGCAGGCTGAGAACCGATTGCACGCACAGAAAGCGGTTATGGCGCTTACCATGGCGTAAGCGCCAAATGGAGAAGACCGAGTGAACTCCAAGCTTGGGACGGCCATCGTAGCGGTGGGCGGCAACGCGCTAATTATCGACAACGAGCACAAAACTGTACCGGATCAGTTTGAGGCCGCTGCGATTGCGATGGGCTACGTTGCCGACATGGTTGCAGCCGGCTGGAATGTGGTCATTACGCACGGCAACGGGCCGCAGGTGGGGTACATTTTGCGCCGCTCCGAACTCGCGTTGCATGAATTGCACCCGGTGCCGATGGATTACGCCGGAGCCGATACGCAGGGCGCAATCGGTTATATGTTCCAGAAGGCGCTGCGCAACGAGTTTCGCCGGCGCGGCATCGAACGGGAGGTGGTGTCTGTTGTCACCCAGGTGCGCGTCGAAAGAGACGACCCGGCGTTCGCGCAGCCGAGCAAGCCGATCGGTTCTTTTATGGATAGGCAGACGGCTGAGGGGCGCGCTCTGAAGCTGGGTTGGAGGGTATGCGAGGACGCTGGCCGTGGCTGGCGCCGGGTGGTTCCTTCGCCGCGGCCGGTTGAAGTGATGGAACTAGCGGCCATTCGCACGTTGACTCAGGCGGGGTTTGTGGTGGTGGCGTGCGGGGGAGGCGGAATCCCGGTCATCGAGAAGGAGAATGGGAAGCTGCGCGGAGTGGAAGCGGTGATAGACAAAGATTATGCCTCCAGTCTGCTTGCGCAGCAGTTGCAGGCTGACCTTTTCCTAATCACCACTTCGGTGGAAAAGGTGGCGCTGCACTACGGGGATCCGGATGAGCGGTGGCTCGACCGGGCCACCCTGACTGAAGCCAGGGATTATTATGCGGCGGGGCACTTTCCTGCCGGCAGCATGGGCCCGAAAATGACGGCGATTATAGATTATCTCACTGCTGGCGGCGAACGCGGGTTAATCACCGATCCGGCAAACATTGGCCGCGCGCTTTCTGGAGAGAACGGCACCACATTCGTGCCGGATTAGGTTGCTTGGGACGAAATCGTATGAGGGTTGAATCGCGTGCAGTAGCGGTGGAGATGCGCGCAATCGTGAAGCGCTTCCCGGGTGTGCTGGCGAACGACCGGGTGGAACTTGTGATCTGTTCCGGGGAGGTGCACGCTCTCCTTGGCGAGAACGGCGCGGGAAAGACCACGCTTATGAGCGCGCTATGTGGGCTTTATCGCCCGGACGAGGGCGAGATTCGCATCGCCGGCAGGGGCAACGAGCGGCCACAGCCCGCCGATATTGGGTCGCCCCGTGACGCTATTCAACTGGGTATTGGCATGGTGCATCAGCATTTCCGCCTGGTCGCAAACCAGACAGTTGCCGAGAACGTGATCCTTGGTCTGGACGGCACTCCGCTGTTGTTAGATCTGAAATCGGTCGGAGAAAGGTTGCTGGCGCTCTCTGAGAAATACGGTCTTCCAGTGGACCCGGAAGCATTTATCTGGCAGCTGTCGGTGGGCGAACAGCAGCGCGTGGAAATCCTCAAGCTTCTGTTTCGGGGAGCAGAAATACTTATTCTAGACGAGCCGACCGCTGTGCTCACGCCGAACGAGGCTGCCGAACTGGGGAAGACATTACGGCGTATGTGCGCTGAGGGGAAGGCGGTCGTCTTTATCAGTCACAAACTGGACGAAGTGATGAGCTTCTGCGACCGGGTGACAGTGTTACGTGATGGCCGCAACGTCGCCGCGCTTGCCACCATGGACACGGACAAGGCGGCGCTTGCAGAACTGATGGTGGGCAGGGAAGTGCTTTTCAGTGTGGAAAAAGAAGACACCAAGATTGGCGAGGTGGTTCTCTCCGTGGAGGAAGTGTGTGCGCTCAATGACAAGGGCTTTCCGGCGCTGCAGGACGTATCGCTGCAGGTAGCCAGTGGAGAGGTGCTCGGCATAGCGGGGGTTTCAGGCAACGGTCAGCGAGAATTGGCCGAGACGGTCACAGGGCTGCGCGGATCTACGGGAGGACGTGTGTTCGTGCTGGGCCGCGAATTAACAGACCAGACGCCGCTGCGTTTCATACGCGCTGGGGTGAGCCACATCCCCGGGGATCGGCTGGGAATGGGCCTGGCGGGTAATCTCCCGGTTAGCGACAACCTGATCATGAAAGCGTTTCGGCAGGCCCCGCTTGCCGCTGGCCCTTTCCTTTTGAAGCCGGCCGTCTCTATTTTTGCTGACAGGTTGATAAAGGCTTTTGATGTGCTGACGCCGAGCCGGAGCACTCCTGCGCGAAATCTCTCGGGCGGCAACCAGCAAAAGGCGATCCTTGCGCGTGAGATCTCGACTGGTGGAGAGCACGGGGATGCTAGCGCAACGGTGCTGGTGGCGGTGCAACCGACGCGTGGGCTGGATGTTGGCGCCACCGAAAGCGTCCGTCGTGCGCTGCTAGAACAACGGGCGCGAGGCAGCGCTATTTTGCTCATTTCCGAGGACCTTGACGAATTGCTTGCGCTTAGCGATCGCATCGCCGTGATGCACGCTGGCAGGATAATGGGGGTGGTTGCGGGCAGTGAGGCCAGCATAGAAGATGTGGGTTTGATGATGGCGGGTGAGAAGGTGTGAGAATGGCCTTTTCCATCAAATTGGAAAAGCGGTTGCGACCCTCGCGCCGGATGGCGATTCTGGTTTCACTGGCTTCGGTGATGCTTGCGTTCCTGCTCGGCGCAGTGTTGCTGACCGTGTTCGACGCCGA
This sequence comes from Anaerolineales bacterium, assembly GCA_036011785.1. Lineage (GTDB taxonomy): Bacteria > Chloroflexota > Anaerolineae > Anaerolineales > UBA11657 > CAJWGI01. The sequence goes on from DASCOB010000209.1 coordinate 5,076, forward strand.
CCCGTGGGATACTTACCGGGCTATGCTGCAGGGGGCATTTGGCACGCCCGAGCAGTGGCAGGAGGGTCAATTTTACAGCGTGACAGAGACGCTTGTGAAAGCAATACCGTTGATGTTGACCGGGCTAGCCGTCTCGGTCGCGTTTAGGATGCTATTTTGGAATATTGGGGCGGAGGGTCAGTTGGTCATGGGCGGAGTAGCGGCAGCCGGCGTCGCGCTCTGGTTTCCGACGCTATTCCCGTTCGTCCCGCTGAGCCCTTGGATGTACCTGCCACTCATGATCGTGGGCAGCGTACTTGCGGGTGCTGCATGGGCACTGGTGCCGGCACTGCTGAAATCCTTCCTGAGGGTCAATGAGATTATCACGACTTTGATGCTAAACTACATCGCCATTCTCTGGTACCAACACCTCTTCAATGTGATCTGGAAGGATCCTGCGGGTTACGGTTTTCCCGGATCAGCTGAAATCGGTGAATTTGCGCAGTTACCAAGATTTTCCGGCCGACTTCACTGGGGCCTCGGCATTGCTGTCGCCGCAGCGGTTTTGCTGTGGGTAGTTCTTGAACGCATGCGCTGGGGTTACGAGATTCGACTTATTGGCGAAAATGCGACTGCGGCTCGTTACGCCGGCGTCAGCCTGGGCCGCAACATCGTGATGGTAATGCTTCTCTCCGGTGGACTGGCGGGGATCGCCGGCATGGTGGAGGTAGCTGGAATCTCACACCGCCTTCAGCAAGGGTTAAATGTTGGCTATGGATTCACCGGAATAATCGTGGCCTGGTTGGCGAGACTGAATCCGTGGGGGGCGATCTTGGTCGCGACGCTGCTGGCTGCTCTGCTGGTAGGCGGTGACCAGATCCAGATCACGATGGGGTTGCCGG
>DASCOB010000210.1:0-2261 GCA_036011785.1 Anaerolineales bacterium
GCCCGCCAAGCAGCAGCCCGAGCGAGAGAAAGAGCCAGGCGATCAGCGTCCAGCGGCGCGTGACACGAATCCAGATATCATCTTTGCGCCCGACTGCCAGCGCGCCGATGGCAAAGCTATAGGGGACAACAAAGCCGACAAAGCCCAGATAGAGCATCGGCGGGTGGATGATCATGCCCGGGTGACGCAGGAGCGGATTCAGCCCCTGCCCATCGTTGGGGGTGAAGGGTTGTGCTCCCGCTGGCGCAAAGAATGTGGCGCTGATTTGTCCGAAGCGGTCTATCCATAGTTTTGTAAAAGGATTCTCGATGAAGACGTTCAAACTAACGAAGAAAGCCAGCGTAATCATCGTGGCAGCGATAACATAAGGCTGCATATCGCGCTCGTCGCGCCAGTCGCGCAGCATAACCAGCGCAGTGTACGCGGACATCAGCCAGGCCCAGAAAAGCAGGCTGCCGGCCTGTCCACCCCAGAGCGCCGTGGCTTTCAGGTACCGGGGCATTGCGCGGCTGGAGACGGTGGCGACGTATTCAATTTCAAAATGCCCATTTACGAGCAGGTATGTGAGACTGAAACAGGCCAGCGTTAGCAACGGCCAGGCGGCAATAGCTGCGTTGCGCGCGGATGCGAGCCATTGCCGCTGCTCTCCACGGGCAACAGCGAGCGCCAGAACAGCAGCGTAGATGGCGCAGAGCAACGCCAGAAACATGGCGACAAAGCCAAGATTTGCGATCATGAAATGAAACTCCAGTGAGTGATAGACGGAAAGCCCGACAGACGGCGTACGCGAAAAACCACCGGGTTAGCTGGATGCCTGGTCGGGTAATTCAATATCGTATTTTGTAGGGCATTTGAGTAACAGGGTGTCGGCAACGAAAGCGCCGTCTTCGCTTAGATGTCCATCCATGATGGCTTGCGCTTCGTTGCGCAGCAGGTCTGGCATGGGCCCATTGTGAATCACGTCCAGCCGTGCTGCGTGCGGGTCAGTGATGGCCTCGTGCAGCACGGCTGCAAGCCCGCCGCGAGCGTCCACCTCGTCTTGGTCGCCCGGCACATGCGCGATTGTGAAGCGCAGCTCGAGTGAATCCGGGTTGTACTGGATGCTATCTCCCAGCACTGCGCCGGAAATGCGCACGTTTTCACCGATGGCGGCTGCACCTTGGTTATTCAGTTCATCTACGGTGTAGAAATACTGGCTGGTACTCTGGGTGGTGCTGGCAATCAGATATACGATTGCAGCAGCGATGAGCGAGCCTCCCAGCAGGAATTTGGCGCGTTGCGGCCTCGGCGTCGGCAGCGTGTTTGCGGTTGAGCTCATGGCATCCCCTCCGGTCGGTTCAATCAACCTTCACCGTAATTGTACCTGGGTAAAATTGTATTGGGTGGTGGCGTCTTCATCGCCGGTGATGATGTAACCCTCTGTGTCGATGAAGCGCGCTTTCCAATTGTATCCGCCGATGACATAGGTGATGTCATCCGAGGTGTAGCCCTCCGGCGGCGTTGTAACCCCGCCCGTCACGGAGTCGTACGGATAGGTGGTGGGCGGACAGCCCAGCACCTATTTCAACTTGTAGGTTTGGCCAAAATGCACGAATTTTGCCTGTTGGTCTTCGCGCGGAAAACAAACCGGCGCCAACCTGTTAGGCCGCGCCGGTGGAGGTCTGATTAGTTGTACTTGTGCCGCGCTGCTTATCGCAGCGTCATCATGTAGGCAATCAGGTCGGCAACGTTTTGCGCGTCAAGTTGCTCGCCGTAGTTCATCACCATGGTGGAGGGGGGATAGCCATCGACCACAAATACATCCGGGAGCACAATTGATTCGCGCAGGTACTGCTCTGCCGTGGCGGCCGTGCCGCTATAATCGGATGCGCCAATACGAGCGGTGGCGCGCGTGCCGATGCCCTCTCCGTTGGGGTCGGCCTCGGACAGCCAAGTGGGACCGACATCGGTCAGGGTGTGGCAGGCTGTGCAGCCCAGCGCGGTGGCCAGTTCCTCTCCCGCGGTGGCGTCACTGGGAGGAAGTTCAGGCGTGGTCAGGTCGGTGCCCACGGAGTCGACAGGCGCGACTGCCACTTCGGGCGCTTTGGGAGCCGCGCCCGGCTCGTATGCCTGCCCCCAGTTAAGCATGAAATTGGTCAGGTCGCGCACCTGATCCATGCGCAGCGGCCCGCCAAACTCGCGGCTCCAGGTGGGCATGCGCAGCGGGTAGGTGGTGCCGGCCGAAGGCAGCGGGCGTCCGCCAGAGGTGGTGGAATAGATGA
>DASCOB010000211.1:0-2973 GCA_036011785.1 Anaerolineales bacterium
CGACGCCACTGCCCTCCAAAAAGTCCACATTTGGGCGCACCCCAACCGCCATCACCACGGTCTGACAGGCCAGTTCTTCCCCACCTTTCAGGCGTACCGCTCTCACGCGGCCCTCGTCATCCTTGAGAATAGCCTCGGCGGCAGTGGACGTGCGGACTTCCACCTCGGCTTTGGCCAGTTCTTCTTCAATCATCGCGCTTGATTCGTAGTCCAGCGCCAGACCAAGCACGCGGTCGAGCAGTTCGACAAGCGTCAGTCGCACATTGATTCCCTTCATCGCCTTAAAAAGGCTCAAACCAATGAGACCGGCCCCAATGCTAACCCCGGCTTTTACGTGGTCCTGATCTGCCCAAGCCTTAAAGGCTTTGGCATCGTCAAAACGAGTCATTGTGAACAAGCCTTCGGCATCAACCCCTTCTATCGGGGGAATAATTGGAGTGCCGCCAGTGGATATCAACAAACGATCATATGAGACCCTCTCCCCATCTTCGAGCACAACTTGCCTTTCCCCGGGTTCCACCCGCGTCACCTTTCTCCCCAGCATGGTCTCAACGCGATTGCTTTCGTACCAATGCTGCGGCCGATAGTCCATCTGGTCTTCACGCACCATGTCGCCGATCCAATAGGTGATCAGCGGCCGCCCATACGCACGGTAGGGTTCATCGGAGATGATAATGATATCTCCGCGCTGATCGACATCACGGATAGATTCGACCGCGCCAACAGCGGCGTAAGAGTTTCCGATTATCACGTATCGCACAATGAACGCACCTCCATGCTGCGCGTGAGAGACGACGCAAGCACCACTTGTTACCTCTCCACCCTTGTTGGAACCTCCGAAGCATTGACGCGCTGACGGCCGGAATATACACGCATGCGTTTGCCACGCACGTAACCGATAATAGTCACGTTCAACCGCCGCGCCACCTGAACCGAGAGATCAGTGGGAGCGGTTCTCGAGACAACAATCGGGGTGCGCATTTTAACCGCCTTTCGTAGCATCTCAGACGATATCCGTCCGCTAGTGAGCAACAAACGATTGCGTGTCTTGATCTCACGTGCAAGGCACTCACCCCAAATTTTGTCGAGCGCGTTGTGGCGGCCTATGTCTTCCGCGAGCGCCAGAACGGATTCTTGGTTCGCCAGTGCGGCACTGTGCAGGCCCCGCGTCCGACGATACTCAACCGCGCCCCTTTGCATTGCCTGCATCAATGTATATATCTGCTGCGGTGTTATAACTTGATGTGAATTCAATGGCTGCAGTTTCTCGCCCAGATCAAAGGTGACTCCGCCACTACATCCTGAGGTGACGACCCTTTGACTGGGAAGCAGCCTGTTGCCATCGCGCAGCCCCACCATGATCGCATTCCCGGCCCCGGCAACGCCATCGCTGATTTCAAGCGTCGCCACATCTTCCAATGAAGAGATCAACCCCTCCCCCGCAAGAAAGCCAAGCGCCAAATAGTCTAGCTTCTCCGGAGTACATAACAGCGTAACCCAAGGCTTATCGTTGACGACCAGAGCCCACATTGATTCCTGCGCGAGCGGGCGGTCTTCGGCGTATTCTACGTGATAGGTCATGTTATCCCGGCAAAGCTGTCACGCGCGCGCGTCGGGAGTAAGCCTGCCGGCGCTCTTGAGCAAAGCTGCCGTAGCTCCTTACCCGCAGTGCTTGCGGCTCGCACACAGCGACACACGGCGGCACCTCGTGAGAGGTACAGCCATCGCACTTGCGCGCCATCTTGTCTTCATGCACCGCGTCGATAACGCCAAAAGGGCATGTCATCACGCACATCCAACAACCAACGCAGCGTTCGTAATCAGTCGTGACCCAGCCGCTGCCATCACGTATTCGGCAGCCGGTCATACAAGCGACCACACACGGCGCCTCAGCGCAATTTTTGCACAATTGCGGAAGGTTTATTCCGCCCTCCGCAGTCGCCTTCCTGATGCTGATTCGCGTGGTAGGTTCCGTCGTCTTGTGTTCGTGCGCAACGGCTTGCTTGCAGGCTTCAACGCAATCCATGCAGGCCGTGCACTTGGCTGCGTCCACAATGATGTCGCGCGTGTATTGCACACTCATCTCGTTGAGCATTCCGCTCACATGCAACGGAACAGAAGTCATAAGGGTTGTCTCTTTAGAGACATGTAATGTCCGAATTACGCATCACTCAGGCGCAGCAGTTCATCATTGAAAAGTCCGGCGCCTAGCCGGGCAACAGTCCTGTAGAAATCAACCTTAGCCAGCTGCTGCAGGTCGGCGCAAAACTTGCCACCCCAGGCGACAACATGGTCTCGCAGGAATTCGGTCAGTGTCTCCTCGGCCTGCTGCGCCACGCCGCGCTGGCCGTTCTTCCAGGCTACCGCCTCTTTCCCCGCCAGAAAGGCGGCGAACTCGCATTCAATTGCGATGTGATCTGGCATATCACCGTTCTCGACGCCCAACCCCGCCGTTCGGTAGCAAGCGGCGGCGGCACGAGCTTGTTTTCCATTTACATGGTGCTCGTTATAATAGACCGACTGGTAGGGCGGAATGCAAGGCAGGTTCGAGTCGTAGACAATTTTAGTGTACGCTCCGCGCAGCACGCCCAACCCAGAATCGCCAAGCAGGGCTCCATCCTTCCCGGCCGCCTGAAGCCAGAGCGCCAAGCCCGCGTTGACCTCATCGTTGTTGGCCAGTTGACGGAACTGTCCCGCCACACGCTCGACGAAGGTCGCCGTGGTGATGTCGCCCAGCAAGGCTGCGTCGGGATACTCGAAAGCGCGGCCCAAAAACCCGTACACCTCTTCCCGCGCCCGTGCAAACCGCAACTTCTCCACTTCATTCTGGGGAGATGGCACTATGCGAGAGATCAGCGGCGGCGGTTCAATCTCCTGGGAAAGCATAGCCCGCACCCAGTACAGATAGTTGTGCTGGGGACCCTCCGCTTGCCAGAACTTGACGTCACGCCGGTCAACGAAAATGCGCGCCAA
>DASCOB010000212.1:0-10445 GCA_036011785.1 Anaerolineales bacterium
CCGGGTGGACGCTCGGGCTGATTGCACGCGAGAAAAAAAAGCCCGTCAGTGCAGTCACTGTGTTCGTGCTGAATAGACCGAGGCATGAGGATCTGGTTGCAGAAATCCGGTCCGCTGGTGCGCGTATATTGCTGCGGCCTGCGGGAGACGCAGCCGGGGCTTTGCGGGCTGCCACGCCTGGATCTGGCGTGGACGCTCTTATGGGGATTGGCGGTACGGCAGAGGGGGTGATCGCGGCGTGTGCGACCAAAGCGCTTAAGGGAGGAATGCTCGCGCGGCTTGCCCCGCAGAGCGATGAGGAACGGAGTGATTTGCTGTCGGGCGGGTTGGAACTAGAGCGGATTTATAGTTGCGATCAAATGGTCGCTAGCGAGGATGTGTTTTTCGCGGCCACCGGTGTGACAGATGGCGGGCTGCTGCAAGGGGTCAGGTTCTTGCGCAAGGGACTCACTACTCATTCGCTGGTGTTACGGGGAAAGACGGGAACGTTGCGCACGGTGCACACCGACCATCACCGAGACTGGCTCACAGCAATCGTGCATGACCGCGAAGGCGCAGAGGATTGAAAAAGTAAAGTCAGCGTTTGGCGCTCTGGCTATCCTGCAGGCAGTAGCCAGCTGAAAGAGTACGCGCCCGCGTACGCGAAGGCGAGCATCTTTACGAGGTTTCCGGCGAAGGCGGACAAAATAAATCGGGGCAGCGGAACGCGCAAAGTACCGGCGGCAATGCCCACCAGATCAAACGCGGGGTTCGGGATTGCGGCCATGATTATCAGCACGAACACGGTGGCGCGGGTGTGCTGGCGCATGCGGTCCAGCAGGCGGTCATAGAGACGCATATTCTCCACGACGGCCTGCCCGGATACGCCGGCGACATAACCGCTCAACTCTCCTAAGGCGGCGCCCGCGGCCGCCGCGAGCCCAACGAGAAGCGGATTGAACACCCCTCCAAGGGTATACGTGACAATCACACCCGGCATCGGAACAAACACCGTTCCGCTTGCCATTGCATTGATGAGCACAATGCCCGGGTACCCGTACTGGTCTAGTTCGGCGGCGCGCTCCCTGACCGTCACCAGCCACAACGACAACGCGATGACCACCAGCAGAAGGAGCAGTCGCAGAGCTTTTTTTTGTGGAGTGTGCGGAACGCTGTCGGCGCCGACGATTTTCGATGGTTGCATTGCTAGTGCGGCTTCAGGCTGGGCTTATCCGCATGGCTGGCGGACAGAGAGTGATGCAATGATACGTGATAAACGCCCGGTGCGATAGTGTTGGATCACGCTGTGGTTTGACCCTTTGACATGCCTGCCGGAGCGGGTTAAACTGCGCGCATGGGTGCCCTTGCCATTCGTAACGCGGAAATCCTTGTCACTATGGACGAGCAACGCCGTGAGATGCCCGGGGGTGGCATGATCGTGCGGGACGGCATGATTGAATCGGTGAGGGGGTCGGAGGAGATGCAGCACGTCGAGGCGGAGACGCTCGATTTGGGCGGGCATCTTGTCTTTCCAGGTCTGGTAAACACACACCATCATCTCTATCAGACGCTGACGCGGGCAGTGCCGCGGGCGCAGGACGCCGATCTGTTCGATTGGCTGCGCACGCTTTACCCCATCTGGGCGCGCCTCACTCCGGAGGCGGTGTACGTATCAGCTCTTGTGGGCATGGCGGAACTCTTGCTTTCGGGCTGCACCACCAGCAGCGATCATCTGTATGTCTTCCCGAATGGAGCGCGCCTGGATGACACCATTTACGCTGCTCAAGAAATTGGGATACGCTTTCATCCGACGCGTGGGTCGATGAGCTTGGGCGAATCGGCAGGCGGGTTACCGCCGGATAGTGTGGTGGAATCTGAGAGAGCGATTCTGGACGATAGCCGCCGCGTGATTGAGAGTTTTCACGATCCGGAGCGGGGCGCAATGCTGCGCGTGGCACTCGCGCCGTGCTCGCCTTTCTCGGTCACGGCCGATGTAATGCGCGCATCGGCGGATATGGCGCGCGATTACGGTGTTAGGCTCCATACGCATCTTGCGGAAACGGTCGATGAAGAGCGATTCTGCGTGGAGAAATTCGGACGCAAGCCGGTGGCCTATGCGAATGAACTAGGCTGGGTTGGGGATGATGTGTGGTTCGCGCACATGGTGCACCTCGATACGAAGGAGATTGAAGCGTTTGCGGGCAGCGGCTGCGGGGTGGCGCACTGCCCGACTTCGAACATGCGCCTGGCTTCTGGCATTGCGCCAGTGCAGGCGTTACGGCTCGCCGGCGTGGACGTTGGCCTGGGGGTGGATGGCTCTGCTTCCAACGATGGGAGCCACATGCTGGCGGAAGCGCGTCAGGCGATGCTGCTGGCGCGTCTAAGACTGGCGGAATCCGGCGAGAAAGGCGATGGAAATGGTGGTACACAATTGCGAGCACGCGAGGCGCTGGAGCTTGCCACGCTTGGCGGGGCAGCCGTCCTAGGGCGTGATGATGTCGGCTCATTGCAGGCGGGGAATTGTGCTGATTTCTTCGCTATCAGAACCGACCGTCTGGCATTTGCGGGTGCGCTGCACGACCCGGTTGCAGCTGCGGTTCTCTGTGCTCCGCAACAGGCCGATGTGGTAGTGGTGAACGGTAAGGTCGTGGTTAAGGAGGGGCAGTTGAATACTGTCGAATTGTGCCCACTGATTGAACGTCACAATCGAATTGCAGCTGCGATGGTGAATGCTTGACGATGCCCCGAACGTGGTCGGGCGCAAGGGCCGACGTGGTATAATCTGCGTCACAACGGTCACCAGTCAGTGTCGGCTTAGGATGCTGGTGTCGGGTACCCTCTACCCGTCGGAAAGTGCTGGAGGACCCTGAGACATATGGGCAATCAAATACTTGATGATCACACGACACGCACGCATGCTGCCGGGAGCGCAAACCAGCAGAGAAGAAGGGAATGCTGAAGCGCATGCCGTTGCGACATCTGTTGTTGCTGGCTGCGTTGGTGGGCACAATAGCTGTCGCGTCGATCTTCCGACGCTTAGGGCTGGGCGAACTCGCGCTGCTACTGGGTTTTGTCGCCCTTGTCTTCTTGATAGAGGCGGGAGTTTATGTGGCGCGGCGGTTTTTGCGTGGGATGCAGGGTCGCGAGTGATGCGTCCAATTGTAGAGCAAGGAATCTCATGACAATGGAGGATGTTGGTTGATGAGTGGAGGAATTCAAGCGGTGCGGGAACGGGTTGGTTCTTCCCGCGGCGATATACTAACGTTCTTTCGAGAGATTGTGGCTATACCCTCGGTAGAAGGGCAGATTGGCGCAGTCGGAGAACGGGTTGCGCAGGAAATGCGCGGCCTGGGGTTTGACGACGTGCGTTTCGACAAGATGGGCAACATTCTCGGGCGGATTGGAAACGGTTCATGGAAAATGGTCTACGATTCCCATATCGACACTGTTGGCGTGGGCTCGCCGGATTCATGGGACTGGGATCCGTTTGAAGGCAAAATCCAGAATGGTATGCTTTACGCGCGTGGCGCCTGCGATGAGAAGGGCAGCACGCCCGGCATGGTGTATGGTCTGGCTATCGCTCGTGACCTCGGCATGCTTGCCGGCTGGACGGTGTGGTACTTTGGCAATATGGAGGAATGGTGTGACGGCATCGCGCCAAACACGTTTGTGGAGATTGACCCCGGTGTGCGCCCCGATTATGTAGTCATTGGTGAGCCGACCAAAATGCAGGTGTATCGGGGGCAAAAGGGACGCCTGGAAATGGAGATGGTGGCAAAAGGGCGCAGCGCACATGCGGCCAGCAACCATCTCGGCGACAACGCCATCTACAAGTTGCTGCCCGTCATCGCCGCTATACGTGACATGGAACCACAGCTCGGCGATCACGAATTTCTGGGGCACGGGAAAATCACAGTGACCGATTTGCGCGTGCAGACTCCCAGCATCAACGCCGTGCCGGATGAGGCCGCCATTTCCATTGACCGCCGCATGACCTTTGGAGAGACGCGCGAGGGCGTGATGACGCAGATCGAGGCGCTCATTCCGGAAGAACACAAGAGCGCAATAACATTACGTCCGCTATTTTATGATGAGCCGTCGTACACCGGTTTCGTCTTTTCGGTGGAGAAGTACTTTCCCGCGTGGCTGCTGGAGGACGACCACGTGCTTGCCCGCGCCGGGCAGACCGCGCGCGGCCTGTGTGGGCTGCCGGAGGCGCCAACGGGCAAATGGGATTTCTCGACTAACGGGATATACTGGGCCGGTAAGTCGAACATCCCATCCATCGGATTTGGCCCAGGAGACGAAGAAACCGCACACACGGTGCAAGACTCCGTTTCCTTGGAGGAAGTGGTCAAAGCCACCGAGTTCTACGCTTTACTTCCGGCGGAAATCAGGACTCTTGCGGGCGTGTAGAACAAGCGTCTGGCGGAATCAGGAGGGACAGACATGGGAATTGATTTGCGTGGACGTAACTTCATCGGGGATCTGGATTTCAGCAAGCCGGAAATCGAACATATCTTGGAGTTGGCGTGGGATTTGAAAAAGGGACGCGCGGCGGGCACGGCGCACCCACTGCTGCGCGACAAAGTGTTGGCAATGCTGTTTTTCTTCACTTCCACGCGCACGCGCGGCTCGTTCGAGGCCGGCATGGCGCAACTGGGCGGGCACGCGGCATTCATTGAACCCAAGACCACGCAGATTTCCCACGGCGATACCGAGAAGGAACTGGGCGAGATTTATGGGCGCTATTTTGACGGCATTGCCATCCGGCATTGCGACTGGGGTGACGGAAATGGCTACATAAACCGGGTGGCGTCATCCTCGCGCGCGCCGGTGTTGAATATGCAGTGCGAAATCTATCATCCGCACCAGTGTCTGGCCGATCTGATGACCATCATTGAAAAGAAAGGGCGCAGCCTGCGCGGTAGGCGAATAGCGGTATCGTGGGCGTATGCATCATCGTACTTGAAGCCAATTTCCGTGCCGCAATCCCTAATTCTGCAGATGCCGCGCTTTGGTATGGATGTGGTACTGGCGCACCCACCGGAATTCCCGTTAATGCCAGAGATTGTGGACGAAGCGCGCGGGCTGGCGCGCAAGCACGGCGTCGGATTTGACATTGTTGACAGTATGGAAGCTGGATGCAGAGATGCGGATGTGGTCTACGCCAAATCGTGGGGGCCACTGCTCACGACGGCGGATCATGATGAGGGCAAGGCGCTGCAGGACAAATACAGGAACTGGATCACAGACGACCGCATAATGGGGCTGGCAAAAGAGGACGCTGTGTTCATGCATCCACTTCCGGCTGATCGGGAAATCGAGGTCACCAATGCGGTGCTCGATGGACCTTCGTCCGCGGTCTTCGAGCAGGCTGAAAATCGATTGCACACACAGAAAGCGGTTATGGCGCTTACCATGGCGTAAGCGCTAAATGGAAAAGATCGAGTGAACTCCAGGCCTGGGACGGCTGTCGTAGCGGTGGGCGGCAACGCGCTGATTATCGACAACGCGCATAAAAGCGTGCCGGATCAGTTTGGGGCCGCGGCGATTGCGATGGGCTACGTTGCCGACATGATCGCATCCGGATGGACTGTGGTTATTACGCACGGCAACGGGCCGCAGGTAGGATACATTTTGCGCCGCTCCGAGCTCGCATTGCATGAATTGCACCCGGTGCCGATGGATTACGCCGGAGCTGATACACAGGGCGCGATCGGTTACATGTTTCAGAAGGCGCTGCGCAACGAGTTTCGTAGGCGGTGCATCAAGGTGGAAATTGCGTCTGTCGTCACGCAGGTGCGCGTCAATAGTGACGATCCGGCGTTCGCGCAGCCGAGCAAGCCAATTGGTTCGTTTATGGATGAGAAGACGGCTGAGGGGCGCGCCCTGGATTTGGGTTGGACGGTGCGGGAGGACGCGGGCCGGGGCTGGCGCCGGGTGGTTCCTTCGCCGCGGCCGGTTGAAGTGATAGAACTTTCGGCCATTCGTACGTTGACCCAGGCGGGATTTGTGGTGGTGGCGTGCGGAGGAGGCGGAATCCCGGTCATCGAGAAGGAGGATGAGAAGCTGCGCGGAGTGGAAGCAGTGATAGACAAAGACTATGCCTCCTGTCTGCTTGCGCAGCAATTGGAGGCTGATCTTTTCTTAATCACCACTTCGGTGGAAAAGGTGGCGCTGCACTACGGGGATCCGGGTGAGCGCTGGCTCGACCGGGTCACCCTGACTGAAGCCAGGGACTATTTTGCGGCCGGGCACTTTCCCGCCGGCAGCATGGGTCCAAAAATAACGGCGATTATTGATTATCTTGGTGCAGGCGGAGAGCGCGGGTTAATCACTAATCCGGTGAACATTGGCCGTGCGCTATCTGGAGAGACGGGTACCACCTTTGTGCCGGATTAGGCTGCTTCGGGCGAAATATTATGAGGATTGAATCGCGTCCGGTAGCGGTGGAGATGCGCGCAATCGTGAAGCGCTTCCCGGGTGTGCTGGCTAACGACCGAGTTGAACTTGCGATCTGTTCCGGTGAGGTGCATGCGCTTCTTGGCGAGAACGGTGCGGGAAAGACCACGCTTATGAGCGCACTATGTGGGCTTTATCGTCCGGACGAGGGCGAGATTCGCATCGCCTGCAGCGACAACGACCGGCCACAGCTAGCCGACATCGGGTCGCCCCGTGACGCTATTCAACTTGGCATCGGCATGGTGCACCAGCATTTCCGCCTGGTCGCAAACCAGACAGTTGTTGAGAACGTGATCCTTGGTCTGGACGACACACCGCTGTTGTTAGATCTGAAATCGGTCGGAGAAAGGTTGCTGGCGCTCTCTGAGAAATACGGTCTTCCAGTGGACCCGGAGGCATTTATCTGGCAGCTCTCGGTGGGTGAACAGCAGCGCGTGGAAATCCTCAAGCTTCTGTTTCGGGGAGCGGAAATACTTATTCTGGACGAGCCGACCGCTGTGCTTACGCCGAACGAAGCTGCCGAACTGGGGAGGACATTGCAGCGTATGTGCGCTGAGGGGAAGGCGGTCGTTTTCATCAGTCACAAACTGGACGAAGTGATGAGTTTCTGCGACCGGGTGACGGTGTTGCGTGATGGCCGCAACGTCGCCACGTTTGCCGCTGGCGACACGGACAAAGCGGCGCTTGCAGAACTGATGGTGGGCAGGGAAGTACTTTTCAAGGTGGAAAAGGAAGACACCGAGATTGGCGAAGTGGTTCTCTCCGTGGAGGAGATGTGTGCGCTTAATGATAAGGGCTTTCCGGCGCTGCAGGACGTATCGCTGCAGATAGCCAGTGGAGAGGTGCTCGGTATAGCGGGGGTTTCAGGCAACGGTCAGCGAGAATTGGCCGAGACGCTCACAGGACTGCGCAGATCTACGGGCGGGCGTGTGTTCGTGCGAGGCCGCGAATTAACAGGCCAGACGCCGCTGCGTTTCATACGCTCTGGGGTGAGCCACATTCCCGGGGACCGGCTGGGGATGGGCCTGGCGGGTAATCTCCCGGTTAGCGACAACCTGATTATGAAAGCGTTTCGGCAGGCCCCGCTTGCTGCTGGACCTTTCCTTTCGAAACCGGCCGTCTCCACTTTCGCTGACAGGTTGATAAAGGCTTTTGATGTTCTGACGCCTAGCCGGAGCACTCCTGCGCGAAACCTCTCGGGCGGCAACCAACAAAAGGCAATCCTTGCGCGCGAAATCTTGACTGGCGAAGAGCAAGGGGATGCCGGCGCAACGGTTCTGGTGGCGGTACAGCCGACGCGCGGGCTGGATGTTGGCGCCACTGAAAGCGTCCGTCGTGCGCTACTGGAACAGCGGGTGCGAGGCAGCGCTATATTGCTTGTTTCCGAGGACCTTGACGAATTGTTTGCGCTTAGCGATCGCATCGCCGTGATGCACGCTGGCAGGATAATGGGGGTGGTTGCGGGCAGTGAGGCCAGCATGGAAGAGGTGGGTTTGATGATGGCGGGTGAGAAGGTGTGAGGATGGCCTTTTCCATCAAGTTGGAAAAGCGGTTGCGATCCTCGCGCCGGATGGCGATTATAGTTTCGCTGGCTTCGGTAATGCTTGCGTTCCTACTCGGCGCGGTGCTGTTAACCGTGTTCGACGCCGACCCGTGGGACACTTACCGCGCGATGCTGCAAGGAGCATTTGGCACGCCCGGGCAGTGGCAAGAGGGACAGTTTTACAACGTGACAGAGACGCTCGTAAAAGCAATACCGTTGATATTGACTGGCCTAGCAGTCTCGGTCGCGTTTAGAATGCTATTCTGGAACATTGGGGCGGAGGGTCAACTGGTCATGGGTGGAGTAGCGGCAGCCGGCGTCGCGCTCTGGTTTCCGACACTATTTCCGTTTCTCCCGCTTAGCCCTTGGGTGTACCTGCCACTCATGATTGTCGGTAGCGTACTTGCGGGCGCTGCATGGGCAATGATGCCGGCGCTACTGAAATCCTTCCTGAGGGTCAATGAGATTATCACCACTTTGATGCTAAACTACATCGCCATCCTCTGGTACCAACACCTTTTCAATGTGATGTGGAAGGACCCTGCGGGTTACGGTTTTCCTGGATCAGCTAAGATCGGTGAATTTGCGCAGTTACGAAGAATTTCTGGCCGACTTCACTGGGGCCTTGGCATTGCTGTCGTCGCAGCCGTTTTGCTGTGGGTAGTCTTTGAACGCATGCGCTGGGGTTACGAGATCCGACTTATTGGCGAAAATGCGACCGCGGCTCGTTATGCCGGCGTTAGCCTGGGCCGTAACATCGTGATGGTAATGCTTCTCTCCGGTGGACTGGCGGGGATCGCCGGTATGGTAGAGGTAGCCGGAATATCACACCGCCTGCAGCAAGGGCTGAATGTTGGCTATGGGTTCACCGGAATAATCGTTGCCTGGCTGGCGAGACTGAATCCGTGGGGGGCGATGTTGGTTGCGACGCTGCTGGCTGCCCTGCTGGTAGGCGGTGACCAGATCCAGATCACGATGGGGTTGCCGGCTTCTGTGGCACTCGTGCTGCAGGGTGCCATTCTTTTTTGCGTGCTGGGCGGCGAGATGTTTACTCGCTACCGGCTCAGGCTGGTGCGCAAGTCGCCACAGCTGCCGAGTCACCACGCCGATGGTGTAGGCCGGACATGGACATAGGACTTTTAGCCTCGATTCTGAGCATCGCGATCGCGGCAGGTACATCGCTGGTGTTCGCCACTGTGGGTGAGATCGTAACCGAGCGCGCCGGCATCCTGAATCTGGGAGTGGAAGGAATGATGATTATGGGTGCGGTGGCTGGTTTCGCTGCCGCTTTTCATACCGAGAGTGTGGCGGCCGGGGTGCTGACGGCTATGGCTGTTGGGGGTATGATGGCGTTTGTGCATGCCTTCCTGACCATAACCTTACTCGCGGATCAAGTGGTCTCCGGGCTTGCTCTGACTCTGCTCGGTTCAGGGCTGGCCAGCTTTCTCGGGCAGCACCTCGGGCCCGGGGGCATGCCGCTGGTCGGGCAAATTGGACCACGTTTCGGCAAGGTCGCCATACCTTTTCTGAGCGAACTTCCGCTGTTGGGGCCGTCCGTCTTCAACCGGGATATCCTTTCGTACGTGATGTACTGTTTCGTCCCCGTAGCGTGGTATTTTGTGTACCGCACGCGCCCCGGCTTGTACTTGAGAGCGATCGGTGAAAGCCCTCAGACCGCAGACGCCATGGGCGTAAACGTGTTTGCGCTGCGCTACCTCTATACCGTTGTGGGCGGTATGTTGGTGGGTCTGGGCGGAGCGCATCTGTCACTGTCATATACACCCGGATGGACGGAGAACATCACCGGGGGACGGGGATGGATCGTGATCGCGCTGGTGATCTTCGCGACCTGGAATCCCGTGCGGGCGGTACTTGGCGCGCTATTGTTCGGCAGCGTGAATGCGGTTCAGTTTCGCTTACAGGCCTCCGGTACTACTATTCCGGCTGCGCTGTTAAACATGCTTCCTTACATCCTGACGATTGTAGTGCTTGTAGTCATCACTTGGGCAGAGGCCTTCCGCAAACGCGTCGGTGCACCCGCCTCATTGGGACTACCCTACATGAGGGAGGAGCGGACTTGACAGCGTGATGCTCGTGGTGTCAACTGACGTGGTATTGTCAGAGACGTAGCCTGGGCAACCCAACGTTCGATAGGCTGACCAGTGTATAATAGTGCGAAACACTAAACAAACTGTATGCCTTCAAAATGGGCTAGGAGGGACGTGTTTTGCGAGACTGATGCACTTACCTGCTGTCTGATTGACAGCATTTTAGATTGTGCTTGAGCGAGTGTCTCTCACTTAGAGAGACCCAGAAAAGAAGGAGAAGACCATGAAGAAACTCACAGCAATTCTTAGCATGCTGGTCATCGCGGGATTGGTGCTGGCGGCTTGTACTCCTGCAGCTGAGGAAGCTCCGGCTGCTGCGGAACCGGCTGCCGAAGAGCCGGCAGAAGCAC
>DASCOB010000213.1:0-3310 GCA_036011785.1 Anaerolineales bacterium
CTATCGCCACAATTGTCGACACCATCCAATGAGACGTCTAGGTCATCCGCAGACGTGACCTTGTCAATCTGCCAGCCCGTTTCCGGAGTTTCGCGGATGAGGTAGAACTCGAAATCAAAATCCACTTGGTTGTCGCAGGCGTCACCCATCCGATATGTTATGCGTGAACTCACCCGAGCATTGCGCCCGCTCTCAGTAATGGCTTTGATCCTGCTCGGTTCCACACTACAGAGCTTCATCTCTTGATAACCATTCTGGTAGGCTGGAAAGTCACCCCCGTGCTTACGCTGTCGGAACCTGTCGGAAAGTAGTCGCCATGCGGACACGTAATCGCGATTGCTCACTAGGCTCCAATAAGTAGCTATAGCATCTGCAGGTCGTTTTGCGAGTGGAGTTGGCGTGGCCACCTGTCCCTCTACAGCGGCTGCCGCAGTGTGCGACGGCACTGGAGCCGCAGTGTCAGTCGACTGAGGTTTCGCGGTCGGTGTACGGGTGTGGACGACCATCGCCCGTGCGCTCTCTTCTACGGAAGGGCCGCAGGAGGACAACATGATTGTGGCTAGCAAGAAAAATGTGCCAACGCGTTTCATGCTTCAGATCCACTGGTCGTCGACTGTCCTTTCGTTCTGTACATTGCCCGTATTCACTGTAGATTTCGGCTCAAGTAATAATACCTGGGCCTCTTCTTTGGCAATGGGTAAATGTTCCACGCCCTTGGGGATGATCATGAACTCCCCCGGTTCTAGCAAGATGTCACGATCCCTGAGTTTGATTAATAAATTTCCCTTTACGACGAGAAACAATTCGTCCTCGGCCCCGTGATGATGCCAGACGAACTCCCCTTTGAGTTTAGCCAGTTTGACAAATGTGTCGTTAAGCTCACCAGCAATTCTTGGACTCCAATACTCGTGAAGGAGGCTAAGTTTCTGCGCGATGTTCACCTTTTCCATTGTTTGCTCGCCCTCATCATGCGCGCTGCTCTTATGCCTCTTCTGGGTTTGGCATTCCGCATTGTTCTCGACACTATACCTCCTCTGTCAGCGGGTCAGCGAGCATGGCTTGCGCGTTACTTTATCTCTTTAGGTTCGCTTGATACGGCCCAGTTTGTTAATCTCCAGATGTACCGCTCTGTCTTTCTTCGCCATGTAACCACTTCCCCCAAATTTCTCCGGCTTTGCCAGCTGCACTGTGGTATCGGTACGGCTGATAACACGATAGCCCCGCCTGATATATTTCGTTACCTCCCTTTCAAGAATGCCACTATGGTCCTCACTGGACGGCGGCTCTGTTGTGCTCATGGTTGATCTCCTCTTGAATACTGAATGTGGCACATAATCACTGCAACTATACACCCGCGCGGCCATCAAGCCGTTCTCCACGTGCGCGTTTTATGGCGTCATTGTGTTTGCACGGATCACCAAACGTACTCCAGTCGGTGGTGGGGTTCCGCAGGAAGATTAACTACAACAGAATCTCCGGGGCGTACTATTCCTCCGATCAGTACAATCCCCATTACGGCCTTGCGGACAAAAATTCTTTCTCCATCCCTATCTGCTACAGCGTTCATCAAGCCTTTTTGATAGTCATCGATCTGGCGACATGGATTACGCAAAGCAGTCAATTCAATCACTGCTTCCGCGCCAAACTTCAGGTTGGTCCCCGTTGGCAAAGCAGGTAGATCCACCCCTCTTGTTGTAATATTTTCCCCCAGTTGTCCAGGTTCTACTGAGAATTCTTTTGCAATCAGTTCATCTAATAGCTCAGACTGAATCAAATGCACCTGGCGCAGATTGGGCTTCATAGAATTCTTTTTAACAAGGGAGCGGTGCTTGACCCTTTTTCCTGAATGCGCGTCTCCTTCAATCCCTATTCCCGCAATTAGTTCTATTAATCGTTGATTAGGTTTGCTGAACGTATGTCTAGGACTGCTACTCACTGCCACAACAACGGGATCAGTCAATTCCTCTGTCTTGCCCTTCCGCCTCTCGCCGCTTCGTTCTGCCATCGTGTCCCTCGCGATTGCGTCCTTGCTGCCGTGATTGTACCGCAGGACATCAAAGCAAAAAGTGCCAAAAAGATGGACGGTATTGTTTCGCTTGCTGTGGCAAGTTTAGAGGCGTGTCAGCACTGCCGCCGCAGGCCGAGGCCAGTAGAACCGACATTGCGGTGACTGTGAGGGCCTTCATGGTTCGGCCTGTTAGTTCGACAGTGCAATTCCACTGAGGTCCAACTGTACACCCGCACCCAACGGGTCAGTCACCAGTCAGATTGCCCATAGAATCCGCACCAAGACAAACAGGGACACAAACACGAGAATACCGAGCAGAATCAGGCCAATCCGCACACCGTGTTTCGTCGACAAGCGAGCCGGGTGTACAACCGGTGCCTTCCTGCCGACCGTTGGCGGGTACGACACCCTAGGTGATGTCCGAGTGATTCTCAGCGTCAGACTGGGAGCTCTTCAGTAATTGGTCAGCGAAGTTACTTCCCAACCACAATCGCAACACAAACTTGAGGCCCCGAAACAGCCACATCATGTAACTATACACCCGCCCCCAGCGGGTCAGCGGCACGGCCTGCTTCAAGCGAATCGCGTGGATTACTCTTCATAGAGAACGCGGCTCAGGAACTCGTACATCAAACTTTCCATGCGCAACGGGTCTGTCGCAAGCCATTCGTGCCCCACACCTCCCAGAGGGTAGAATTCGTAGGTGATCCCGGCAGCCGTGGCTCCGTCCACGATGCTGAGTGCGCGGGTGAACGAGGTTGCCCCTGTATCCTCGGTTCCGTGGGCCAGGAAAAGGGCAGCCTCTCCCGGGTCGATCGCTGTTGCGCCACCGCAAAAGGTTTCGGATATCCCCCCGGCGAAATCGATGACGGCGGCGATCTTAGGTCCACTGATCTCGAACTTATCGGCACAGTAGGCGACGGCAAGGGCGGTGAAGGCTCCAGCAGACTCTCCTTTCAGGACAATCCGATTGGTGTCGATGTGCAATTCGTCAGCTCGACTCAGCAGGTAGTCGAGGGCGACCAGAGTGTCCTCTACTGCGGCGACCACCGATCGGTCGCGCGCTGAACTCGATTCCCCACCCATTGCATCGAAAAACCCCTGGACTCTCTGGCCCGGCAGTGGTTCGTCGCCGGCGAGGCGGTAGTCGATAGAGGCGGCCACCCAGCCTCTCTTCGCCGCGTCCCACTGGGGCCAGCGACTGCCTTGGATGAAACCGCCTCCGTGGATGTGGACAAACAGCGGCCGTGGGCCGTCGGTCCCAGTGTCGGGAATAGCCAGGTCCAACAGTAGTTCGACCTG
>DASCOB010000214.1:0-26739 GCA_036011785.1 Anaerolineales bacterium
TGTTTTCGCGGCGTTAACCCTGCCGCACGGCAGGGAACCCTCGTCCTCGTCACCCGGCGATCTGTCACCGGGCCGTGCGCTGTGCCTTTCCGCGATTTCTGTGAATCTTTCTCGTTGCGTTTGACCTCCAACTTCGTCCTGCCATTATAGCAGGCAGCGTCATTCAGCGGCAAAACCTGTTTTCTGTTCTGTAAACGCTAAGTTTGACTCACGAATTCCTGCGTAGCTCGCTCTAAATCGGCGTAATGGCCCCGGCGGTGCTGCGGCAGCAGCCGCGCCAGAGCGTACATGCACTCGCTGGTCATCTGCTCCAACTGTGCTCCGGTGGGGCGGGCGGCCATGCGCTTCAGGCGCAGCGGCAGCCCCAACCGCAGCACTGCGCCCGCCTGCTTTTTTCGCGCAGAGCTAAGCGTGGGGAATCCTTCGGTGCCGTCGATTGCCAGTGGCACGATGGGCACATCGGCGCGGTACGCCAGATAAGCCACCCCCTCTTTGGCCTTGTGCAGCGCTGGGTAGCGCGTACCCTCCGGGGCGACGAGCAATACCTCGCCCGCGCGCAGTACCGCCAGTGCGCTGGTGATGGCGCGACGGTCAAAGCCGCTGCGCTCCACTGGAATGACCTGCCACAGCCGCGGGAAAATGCCCACGAAGGGATAATCGTAGACCTCG
Source organism: Anaerolineales bacterium (assembly GCA_036011785.1). Taxonomy (GTDB): domain Bacteria; phylum Chloroflexota; class Anaerolineae; order Anaerolineales; family UBA11657; genus CAJWGI01. The sequence continues at coordinate 670 of DASCOB010000214.1, forward strand.
CGTTTTGCCAGCGGCACCACATTGCGCGGCATGGAGCCCATCACCACCAGCGAATCCACGAAAGCGATGTGGTTCATCATCAGAATGGCCGCGCCTGTGACGGGCATGTTCTGCATCCCGTGCACGCCATCAATTTTCGCTAGCCAGCGAAAACCGATCTCGCGCAGCAGCCAGCGCAGCAGGTTGCGCATTGGCTCCACCCGAGCATGGTCGTAATCGCGTGAGGCAGGCCGGTTTGCGCTCGACGGCGCGTTGATTCGGGCCATGGCGGTCAGTCGGACTGCCGCTCGGGGTGAGGGTAATCACCGCGGTGGTGCGGCGGCAGCAGCGCGGCGATGCGGCGCATAATCAAGTCTGTATGGCGCAGGAGCGCCTCGCGGCGGGGGATGCTGGCCAAATCCGGCAGCCGGTAGAGCTCACCAATGACCATGTCCACCAATTGTTTGCGACCGTTGCGCAGCGACGAGAAAATGTCCGCGGTTCCGGAGATGCCCACCGGCAGCAGCGGAACCCCGGTTTTCAACGCCAGAAACGCTGCTCCGGGCTGCGGGTCGCACAGCCCATCCGGGTGACGGGTGCCCTCGGGGGCGATGAGCAGCGGCAACCCGCTGCGCAGTATCGTTAGCGCAGTGCGCAGCGCGGCGCGGTCATCGCCATCCCGCTGCACTGGCCATGTACCGTACCAGCGCATCACGCGCCCCATAATCGGGTGAGTGGCCATGGTCTCCTCCGCTCCTAGCGCCTCGGGTGGGTAAGGCCAGAATGAGAGCGGAATGGGAGGGTCGTAATAAGAGAGGTGGTTGACAGTGAGCAGATATGCGCTGCGGGGAGGGATGTTTTCGCGGCCGTGAATGCGAATGCGCGTCAGCACGTGGTAGAGCAGGCGGAAAAGAGCTCGCACGGGCGGGCGATAGAGTCTAACGCCCAGCGTGTGGCGGATGGCGGTGCGCATGGCTTCAGGCACTGTGCTGCCTCACTCTACTCTCGATTTCGACGAGCACCTGCTCGGGTTCCTTTCCGGTGGTGTCGAGCCTGATCGCGTCTGGTGCGGCGCGCAGCGGCGCGGCCTCCCGTTCGCTGTCAGTGCGGTCGCGGTCGCACATTCTCTTAAGCACATCTTCATAATTGCTGTTCTCGCCCCGCTTCTGATTCTCATCGTGGCGGCGTCGTGCGCGTACCTCTACGCCGGCATCGAGGTAGATTTTCAGTGGCGCATCCGGTAGCACCACCGTGCCGATGTCGCGCCCCACCATAACCACGCTTCCGGCGCGGGCGATGGCGCGCATGCGCTTGGTCAGCGTGCGCCGCACCTCCGGGAAAGCGGAGATTGTGGAGACGTGGGCGTCCGTCTGCGAGCTGTGCAGCTCCCAGGTGACATCGATTTCATCCACCAGTACGGTGTACTGGCCATCATTCACGCGCGGGGGTTTCACGCGGATAGTGAGCGTGGCTGCCAACGAGGCTACGGCAGCCGCATCCGTTGGCGCAAACCCACGCTGCCGCGCGGCCACGGTCACTGCCCGGTACAGGCAACCGGTGTCGTAAAAAAGGTAGCCTAACTTCGCGGCCAATTTCTGGCCGAGAGTGCTTTTCCCCGAAGAAGCGGGGCCATCAATGGCTATTACTGCGGGCGCGGAAGCCATCACCACCTTCGGCGGCGTCTGGTTGCGGGTCGCCGCGAACTCAGCCGTGCTATTTCCGCCGACGTCAGTTCGCGCCACTCGCCGGGTTGCAGCTTTCCGAGGCGAAGCGAGCTCAGGCGCACGCGAACAATGCGCTTGACGCGCAGCCCTAGCGCGAGGGCGACGCGTCGAATCTGGTGTTTGCGGCCTTCGCCCATGGTTATGCGCAACCAGCTTCCGGAAGCCCCCTTTTTTATCAGGCTCACTTTGGCGCGCGCCGTCTTTTCACCCTCTTCAAGTACCACTCCATGCCGCCACGCCGCCAGTTGGCTCTTGTCCGGATAACCATGCAGCAGCACCTGGTATTCCTTCTCGTGGCCGTAGCGGGGATGCGTCAGTCGGTTGGTCAGCGCACCGTCATTAGTGAGCAGCATCAGGCCTTCGCTGTCAGCGTCCAATCGCCCGACGGGGTAAAGTCGGCCGGGCGTATCTACCAGCTCGCGCACGCCCGTGCGTCCCGCGTGCGGGTTGAGGCTAGATTCGACCCCGCGAGGTTTGTGGAGCAGAATGTAGGTGAATTTTTCGGGCAGATCAATCGCGCTGTGGTCCAGTGTGATGCGGTCTCTGGCGGCGTCGGCACGGTCTCCAAGAGCTGCCGGCTGCCCGTTGACGTGCACTCGCCCGGTCGCAATCAGAGTCTCACACGCGCGGCGGGAGCCATGCCCGGCAAGGGCAAGTATTTTTTGCAGGCGTTCAGCCCCCATTTTCGGGGAGCGGCGTCGGTTGGTAGTCCAGGTGGTCGGTTGTTTCTTGAGCTGGCTCGGTGGAAACGGTGGGCTCTGGTTCTTCTGGCTCGAGCGGAGGCAGTTCGCGCAGCGACGCCAAGCCAAACTGCTGCAAAAAGGCGGAGGTGGTGCCGTAGAGAATAGGCCGGCCGGGGCCCTCGGAGCGGCCAATTTCCTTTATCAGGCCTTTGAAGAGCAGGTTTTTGAGCACGCTGTCGGAATTGACGCCGCGCACGCCATCAATCTGAGGCCGGGTGACCGGCTGGCGGTAGGCCACTATGGCCAGCGCCTCCAGCGCGGCGCTGCTGAGCCGCTGCTGCGATTCTAGCCCGAGAAATTGCTCGATCGCAACTGCGGCTTGCGGGTGGGTGGTGAGCTGCACGCGTCCGTTAGTGTGCTGCAATTGCAGGCCGCGCTCTTGATACGATTGCTCCAGCGCGAGCAGCGCTTTTTTCACCTGTTGCGGACGGGCGTCGAGCGCGGCCGCTAGTTGTGAAGCCGGCACCGGCCCATCCGCTACGAAAAGCAGGCTTTCAACCAGGTTTTCGAGGCTGAGCGTTGAATGCGTTTGTTCGTCCGTCACGATAGTCTACGCAGCTAAGGGGAGGCACGCCGGAAGCCCGTACCGTGCCCGGTATGCCACACGGATGCGCTGACGTCGGTGGATTGGCCGCTCAACTCTCCTCGGATTCTGATGGCTCCTGCTCGCTTTCATCTTCCGGTGCGGCGTCGTCATCCGAATCCTTTATTCCGCTCCGGAACGCGCGAATGCCTTTGCCTAATTCCCCGCCTATTTTGCCGATGCGACCGACTCCGAAGAGCACCAGCACGATCACCAGAATGATGATCAGTTCAGTTGGTCCCATGCGAAATGGCATAATACTTCCTCCGTGGTTGTGCTTTGCGCCGCTATTGTCTCACAGATGCGCGTTTGTTCCAACCCCCGGCGCACCCGCTGGCGGTTTCACTTTACGGCAGCATTACATGATTAATGAGGCCGCACATAAATCGGGTTGCTGAATATCCAGCCGCGCTGTCGCGCCCGGAAGCGGATAGTGGCTTCAATGCGGTACGCGCCCGGCCTGGTGACGGTGTGCGTTAGTTGGGCGCTGTTTTCAGCTTGCGCGACCGTTTTGCCGTGCCGAATCAAGCGCAGGTTGCACGGCCTCGGCGTATCCGCCCGCAGAGTTACGCCACTGCCGAGCGTGATTTCCGCGCCCATGATTGCGCTTTGCTCTCTGCTGTGCCCGCTGAAACGGAAGCCACGGGTGGGGTGGGGTTGATCGTATCCCACGAAGCAGTTCCCGTTCCTCAGGGCGGAGTAGATAAGCGCCTCATCCACAGCCATATCGCCACCGAATTTCCGCTCGCAGAGTACGTGCGTGTTCACCGCCCGGTAGAGGAATTCATAGGGGAAGATGCAGCGCGAGAGCGGGCCCATCGAATAAGTCTCCCCGTGAGCGTCAGCATTGCCAATTGCCACCACGCGCTGTCCGGATGCAAGCAGCGCATCCCATTTCTTCAGGGTTTCGGGGAAGGGGCCGCGCATGCCTATCTCCGGGTTGTACGCGTAGAACAACGCCATTGACCGGGAAGTGACCAGGCTCTTGAACTCACTCATGTAATTCCAGATTTCGAGCCCGGTGTAACCGTTGACTTGCCAGCTGCGCCAGGAATAAACTGCGTCTTCCAGAATCGGGGCGGCGCGTTCGAAAGGGTGAGCGAGGAAGCTAATTCCGCCCGCCGCCACTGCATCGATAAGCTGCTGCGGGTTTGGTGCAAGCCCGGATAATTCGGAGCGCGCGCCGAACACGAGCAAGTGATTTCCTTCCGGCTGCAGTTCGGTATCGTGGATTTCCTCCCCGGTCAGCAGTAACACGCGCCGACCGTCCGCACCGGTGTGATAACCTTCTGGGCCCTGTACCCACACGTTGTGGTCAGTGACAATCAGGAAATCGAGCCCGGCGCGCAGCGCGGCCTTGGCGAGGTCATCGTGGTAGAGCACGCCATCGGAATGAGGCGTGTGGTTGTGCATGTTCCCGGCATATTCGTGCAATTTCATGGGCGTGCGCTCACTCTGGCGCGGCTGGGACTGGAATTATAACCTGCAACCGAGACCTGCTGGCACGAAGTTTGGCTATAATTGGCGCGGCATGAAATCGTGAGAGGGTGCGGTGAGTTCTGACGGGTTTAGCAACCGACCGGCCTCGGTGCCGCTGAGCTGGCTATTTGCGGTGGCGCTGGTGGTTATGATGGCGGCTGCAGGATTGTGGGGTTACATCTTGGTGACGAGACCGTCGGCCGTGCAGCAGCCGACGGTCACTCCGGTTTTTGTGGTCATCACTCCTGAGCGCACTCCGATGCCGTCACCGACCACGGCCACGCCGGACGCGGCGGAGGCCGGGCCAACGCCTACATTTCCGCCACCGCCGGCGGGCAGCCTGATAAAACTGGATGCTTATGTGCAGGTGGTCAACACCGGCGGTGGGTTGCGCTTGCGTTACGAGCCCGGGCTGCTTTCCGAGGTAAATTATCTGGCGGTGGATTACGAGGTGTTTGTTGTGGAAGATGGCCCGCGCGAAGCCAACGGGATGACCTGGTGGTTCCTAGTGGCTCAGGCAGATGAACGTCGTAACGGCTGGGCGGCCTCCAATTATCTGCAAGTTGTGCGCTGAGAGAGCGGTCTTTTTTCCGCCCGCGTGGCCCCACCTGTGTCTCGAGTGATGATGGACTAATGGCTATGACATTGCGCCCTAATGCTATCCGCCTTGACAAAAAACGACGCGTGCTGGAAATCCCGTGGAACGACGGACAGGGCAGTGAATACACGTGGGATGTGTTGCGGGCTGCCTGCCCGTGCGCGGGCTGCCGGGGCGGGCACGAGAATATGGGCGCCGCTCCCAACGCGACCGTCTTTTCGCTAACGCCGGTACAGAACTTCACGCTGGATCGTGTGGAATTGTCCGGGAATTACGCGCTGCAGTTGCACTGGAGCGATGGACACAATAGCGGCATTTACAGCTGGGAGTATTTGCGCGAGATGCAGCCGCCAGAATCGTAAGATGTGCGCCGCGAGTTAAACACCCTCCAGCATCATGTAAGCTAACAGTCTCACCCCGAATCCAGTAGCGCCCGCTGGGCCGATTGGCTTTACCACTCTACTGGCAGGTAAGCTGGCCATTGGCGCGATATCCAGGTGCGCCCATCGGGATTCCTCGGTGAATTCCTTCAAAAACGCAGCGGATGTGCCGACCCCGGCATTGCGCTTGCTGGGGATGTTACGCAGGTCAGCCACATCGCTGCCGCGCATCCATTCTACGTACTCTGGATATAGCGGCATACGCCAGATTCGTTCTCCGCTCGACTGGCTTGCGCGCGAAAGGCGTTGTGCAAGTGCCTCGTCATCTGTGAATAATGCCGCAGCGCACCCCTCGCCTAGTGCTACAACCGCCGACCCGGTCAGGGTGGCAAGGTCTATAACAGCCGCCGGCTCATATTGTGCAGCATAGACCAGCGCGTCTGCCAGGATCAGTCGGCCTTCGGCATCGGTGTTCACTATTTCAATTGTCTTGCCATTGGAAGCACGCACCACGTCAGAGGGGCGGCTGGCCTGACCACTGACCATGTTCTCGGTGGCAGGCACCAGCCCCACTACCGGGTATGGGACCTGCAGCCGAGCTGCGGCCTCTAGAGCTCCCATCACCGCAGCGCCCCCAGCCATGTCGGTCTTCATGTCTTCCATGCCTGCCGCGCTTTTCATGGAATATCCACCGGTGTCAAAGGTGATCGCTTTGCCTACCAGCACCAGCGGCGCGGTGTTTTCTAGCAGCGCCTCGTTGTGTTCCAGCACGATGAACTGTGGTTGCTGCGCGCTCCCTTGACCGACGCTGAGAAAAGCGCCCATGTTCAATTCGCGCGCATCCGCCTCTGAGAGCGCCCGAACGGCCATGCCGTGGTCGGCTGCCAGTTTTTCGGCGTGCGCTACCAGAAAGGAGGGCGTGCAGCTGTTGGGTGGTTCGCTCACCAGATCGCGTGCCTTACAGGCGCACTCGGCAATGATTTCGCCCTCACGCGCTCCGGAACGAAGCGCTTCCGCCTTCTGCTCGTCCCATTCAACCAACGTAAATGACGTCACCTTTTTTTGCTCCGGTTCGCTCTTGTATTGCTCGAAGGAATAGAGCCCAAGCAACGCGCCCTCGGCTGCTGCGCGTGCGGCAGCGTTAGTTTCGATTCCGCCCGCACCCGCACCATGCAAAATGGAAGCTAGGCTGCGCGCACCGAGTTCGCGCGCGCGCACGGCGGCTGCGGCGGTGGCGTGGCGGGCGCGGTCGAGCGTGAAGTCTTCTGCCGGCCCCAGCCCGACCACAATCACCCGTCGGGCGGGAAGCGCGTCGCCAGGGTAAAGCACGCTGGTCGCACGCAATTTTCCGCTGAAATCACCGCCACTGAGTAGGGATGAGATTGCGCCCTGCAGGCGGTGGTCAATGGCCGCGGTCTCGCCGCCGGGGGCGTCAGTCTTCTCGAACAGACTGAGAACAATGGCATCTACAGCCTGTTCAGCGATGTCGCCAGTGATGGTGTTCAGCTGCATCTTGAGCTCCCTCCAGTTGAATTAATCTGCTCTCTCTGTGCGCGATGTGTCACGCAGCTGCCGGCGCGGAAACGCTCAGTCCGAGTTCGGCCAGAATTTCTGCTTGCGCTTTCCACATGCGTGCGCGCTCTGTCGGAGCGGTGTGATCATGCCCCAACAGGTGCAATGCGCCGTGCACGGTCAGCAGCTGCAGTTCATCCGAGGTTCCATGTCCACCACGCTGCGCGGACTGGGCCGCGTGCTCGGCAGATATGATTATGTCTCCCAGGTGTCCGTCCTTTGCATCGTCCGGGAATGCGAGCACGTCTGTGGGCGCATCCACTCCGGAGAATTGGCGATTGAGCTGCTGCAGATAAGAATCCACGCTGCAGATCACGCAAATGCTCGTACCGAGCGCTGCGTGCTGATGGGCGAGTGTTGCCCGTGCTGCGGCACAGATTCTTGCGCGCGTGGCGGCAGGGGGCGCTTTAGCATGCGAACGTGGGTGCGTGCGCGTGCTGATGCGGTACGAGGAGATCACGGGGCCGCAGGCTACTCCGAAGTTGGAAGCGCCGACTGCTCCGGCGCCCCTAATTGCTCAACAGCGGTTTCATTCTCCGGTGCGCTGGGATATTGTAGGCGGCTGTGAAAAAACCCTTTCAGTGTGTTCACGAATGACTCGCGCACTGTGTCAAGGTCAGTCAGCGAAAGGTTGCACTCGTCGAGTTGCCCCTGTCGCAATCGGCGGTTGATTATGTGGCGGGCGATTTCATCGATTTCGTTTGTGTTGTTGGGGTTGTCGGCGCGCGCTTTGGCTTCGCAGCCATCGGCCAGCATTAGCAGCGCTGTCTCCAGGCTCTGTGGTTTTGGGCCAGGATAGGTGAAGTCGTCGATTGCCACCTTGGCTTCGTCTCCGTCCGCCTCTGCGACCGCCTTTTCATGTTGGTACATTGTGACCGTCGTGCCGTGATGCTCCAGAATCGCCGCGCGGATTGCGCTGGGAAGCCTGTGCCGCCCGGCCATTTCGTCGCCGTCGCGCACATGGTCAATGATGATGCGGGCGCTGGCGTGTGGGCTAAGCTGCTCGTGCGGGTTAATGCCCTCAATCTGATTCTCGACGAAATACTCCGGGTAGCGGGTTTTGCCGATGTCGTGAAACAGCGCCCCCACCCGTACCAGCATCGTGTTCGCGCCAATGCGCTGCGCCGCCTGCTCGGCCAGATTCGCCACGTGCAGGCAGTGTTGATATGTGCCCGGCGCGGCGCGGAGCATCCCTACCAGCAGCGGATGGTTGGGTCGTGACAGTTCGACCAGTTGCAGCGAAGTGGTGATGTCGAAAACAAATCCCAGCAGGAACAACCCCATCAGCGTGAGCGCACCCGAAATAGCCCCGTTTGCCAGACTTGCGCCCAGCAACGTGCCCAGGCCGAGCATGTCAATGGCGGGGTCATCCAGCCGGAAGATTAAAATGACGACCGTATTCGCAGCAGCGGTAGCCAGGCCGGCCAACAGGAAACTGTTGACGCGCTCAGCTTTTCCTAGAGCCAGTATGGCCACTATCGGTCCGGCAAGATGGTAAATAGTCACATCCACGCGCCCGTTCGAAATGATGGCGATGAATACCACGAAAAGCGTCGCGGTGACCAGCCCGAGTTGCACGCCCAACCCGACAGCTATCAGCATGCCCAGAGTGGCGGCCGGGAAGAGAAAAGCGAGCACAACCCGCTCCGGAATGACGAACTGCGCGGAGAAGAGAAAGGCCAGTGCCAACAGAGTGATGAAAAGCAGATGGCGCGTGCGCCCAAAGAAATCGGGCTGGCTGCGCAGCAGATAAAGGGCCATTGTGACCGCCACCAGCACCACCGCCATCACCGGTGGCAGATATGTCGTCCACGGGCTTTGTTCCGGCGTGAGCATGTCCAGTGCTGTCATTGCCTCCAAATCCTGCTCGGTGAGGACGTTGCCGCGCGGCACGATAGTCTGCCCTTGCGCGAATGCCTGTTCCACAGGTTGCACAGCGGCGACTGCCGCATCGCGGGCTTTTTGAGTGGCACTTTCGTTAAACAGCGCATTTGGTTCGATGAATTGACCGGCGAGCGCAGCGGCCAGATCGGCTTCCTGTACGGTGACGGCGACACTTATCATCATGGGAACGTGGTCGCGGGTTTCTGCCAGTTGATGTTCGCGGATGGGCTCACTCATCGCCGCCTCAATCACGCGTGTCACTTCTTTCTGCACGGCGACCCAGCGCGAATCTTCCATGTGCAGTAATTGGATTTGTAACTCGCCGGAGAGAGAAATATCGCGGAGATGAATCAAATCCTGGCGCTTCTGCAGCTCGCTGGCGAGTGTGTCGGCGCGAACGGAATTAACGAAGCTGAGGGCCGCCTGCGCGGCGGCAACCTGCTGCCGGGCGATGCGCGTGTCGGGAGGGTCGTACACCGAGGCGATGGAGGTTTCCGCGGACGCTTTGGCGCTCTGGGTCTGGATTTCGCTGACGTAGGTCTGGGAGTGCGGCGCGACGATATCAAACGGCGCCAGATCGCCCGCGCGCACGTTAAGCGCTTCGTCTTGGGTGGCTCCAAAGGGTACGAGCAGCACGCCGCAGGCCAACAGAATAAAAAGCAGCCCGATTGCCCATGACCGTGCTGCAGGCAGCCAGTGACGAGCGACGCCTGTCTCGGGTAGGGCAGTGGAGTCAGGCATGAAGTCTGGCGACCGCCTCAGGCCATACATGAAACAATATCATCATTATCAAGACATCTGTATATCTAGATAATGCATTTAACATTTTGTTAATGATTGTTGATTTCCTTCTTGAATTTGCGAGTATCATGTGAAAAATTTTTCAACTTTTTCAACTTTAGACAAGATGTTTTTGAAGTAGAAACGTCGTTATTTTAATTTAAGAACTTATTGGATGAGTTTGTTTTGCCAAAATAGGTTTCATAACAAATCTTCCTGGCTTCAATATAAGCATTTGCGATAAGGACAATGTGGTCATCTTAGAATTGTTTTTTACCATGTCTTGTATATTCATTGCAGTAAGATTATCTATACTAAAGCTCAGCGAATTAGGATTAAGAAACTTATCTTCGGTTGTAATGAAACCGGCTTCCACTAAAGCATTCATGGTATCTGTTGAAAAATCAAGAGTAAGGCTAAGATCATCTTTTCCTGACATACATCGTATTAAATAATTTCTTTCTTTACATAATAAAAGCAATTCCGAAATTATCTTTGGATTACAAGAAGACATAATTTGTAACACAACGCGTTCTAAAACTTGGTAATAGGCCTCATATTGTTTTTTATCTAAGTAAATAGTAGCTAAGAAACCAAAATTTAATTTAATAAATTGATTGTTATTAATGAGAGCTTCCTGATTTGTTGAGTTTGTAACATAATGCTCCACATCCTTTAAGGACGAATGAAATTCTTGTAAAGACTGTTCAATTAACCAAACTACACTCTTCTTGAAAATGGGATTTTTCTTACCTTCTTCTACCATCTCTTCACAAATGTTTGTAAAAGAAACGTTCTTGCTAGTTAGATAACTGACCAAGGGAAGATGTTCACCTAAGGTTACACTGGAAAAAAAGAATGCTCGTACAGCTCTGAGCCTCAGCATTTCTTTTTCCGTCATGGTATTCGTTTGGCGAATCTTTTCTTGTGTCTCATAAATAAATTGACCTTTATATACCCCATAACATCCTTCCATTAAGCAATATTTAGTCTGGATAGCATATTCTTTGCGACACCTTTCTGAATCCATCTCGGTGCCAGGTAGCATTTCAATCTCCCCACCCATAATATGATTAAGTCCCATAGATAAAGCTGTTTGTAGTGAATTAAGATGACTTTGGTAAGTTTCTCCCGGAAGACCTACTAATAGATCCGTCCGAGCCCCATAGGAAAATTCTTTCAAACTTTCAATCATTTCTCGGAGTTGAGATGTCCGAATGTTGGAACGTTTTATGTTTTTGAGTACCTCTTCATCAAAACTCTGAAAAGCGATATAAGTGTGAGTAAGATGTCCAAGAATCTTACCTATTTCAACAATACGTGGCTTAAAGATTTTAGCCCAATACAAACTAATGGCCCCAAATGAGTTGGTTTGATCATACAAATCTCGCATATGTTGAGCTATTTCAACGTCTCTTGGCAAAATACCAAAATTCGCATCTGCCAGATAAAGATGTGATGGATTGAAAACATTTGCAATATAAGTTAATTCACTTTTTACTCTATCCATTGAATATTTGGACATGTTATTTAAAGCGGTAACCCCCCAATAGCAGTAAGTGCAGCCAAATGGGCACCCGCGATTTGTTTCTACCAGCGGAATGCAACCTTCTCTCAAAAAAGGATCCATCATGCCTGTTAGATAAGGAGACCCATTGTCATCAAGGGAGTTTGGTTTCTCATATTCAGAATTTCCAAACAATTTATTATTAATAATGGAATAACAGCCATTGATGATATGGTCTCCCAAAATATTTGAATTGTTTTTCTCTTCTGAATCTGTTAGCAATAAACTTATGATTTTGTAGACTGAAATTTCCGACTGATACATACAATAGGTATCGACATATTCATTGGATCTAAGAAAGCCTTCAATGCCTTCTGTATCTATACTTATATTAGGGCCACCCATAATGATTGGAAGAGAAGGACAGCTTTTCTTTATCGAGCGACCCACAAAAGCGGATAAAGAGAGATTCCACGTATAATTAGATAATCCTACTAAATCAGGTTTTTGTGTTTCAATTGCATCCAACATTCTATTAGCAGACTTAAAGAGTTTAAACTCCACTTGATCTCCTAGCATGGATTTAGAATATGCAGCTAAATATCCAACTCCAAGTGGTGCGTAAAAATTTAAATTACTGAAATAGTCATGAGCTAAATCAGCTAGATAAACTACTAATGGTCTTTCCTTCTTCATGTGGATTCAACTCACAAGTGCAAGATTAAGGGTTGGCATAGGAGGTAAGCTGCGGTAGCATCAGAGTTTCCTATACCAATCAGGCAAAGGAGCATGGGTGCGAACCTACACACAGCTTACCCGGGAACAAAGATGCCAGATTTATGCGCTTCTGAAAACGGGACATTGTTAAGCCCAGATTGCACTCTGGTTCAAGGTTGACAAATCCACCATCGGCAGGGAGTTGAAACGCAATTGCGGACTGAGCTCGGCCTGGTATCGTGGATACCCGCTAGCCTCTGGGCGATTGGGAGGTGGATGCAATGATTGGAAAAGGACATCGTCATGCGATTATCTTCCTGACCGAGCGCAACTCTCGCTTAGCCCTACTGAAAAAGGTCGAGCACTCAAATATCTCGTAAACAATCCAGCGCCGACTTGCGCTGGAGATTTGCTCGCCGTCGGCAACTGAGCCGCATCTGTGCGCTCCGTGTGCGGCGCTGTTGTCCGCGATTATAGCATGTGGCCGTTAACCCAACCTGTGCCGCATTGGCGCGCCGCCCAGCAGGTGAATGTGCAGATGCTGTACCTCCTGATGGCCGTCCACGCCGGTGTTCGCGACCACGCGATAGCCGCTCTCGGAGATGCCCTCCAGTCGGGCCACCTCCTTCACGGCCAGCAGTAGTTGCCCAGCCAGTTCGCTGCCGTCCGCCGTGAGGGATTCGAGAGAGGTCAGGTGCTCATTGGGAACAATCAGCACGTGTGTGGGCGCTACTGGGTTGACGTCTCTGAAGGCACAAACGTGTTCGTTGCGCAGCAGCACATCCCCCGGTGTTTCCCCGCTGACAATTCTGCAAAAGATGCAGTCCATAGTACTTGCTCTCCGGTTCTAGTTCACGGAGAGAGTCTAGCACGGCCAGCCGGGATAACAACCGGTGCTTTGGGGGGGCGGTTGTGGTAGAATTTGCGAAATCGTTCAATGAAAGGGACCTTGTGTGCACATCGCAGTATGCATAAAACAGACGCCTGACAGTGCGGCAAATGTGGTCGTGGAGAATGGCGCGGCCACTTGGGGTGATGCTCCCATGGTGGTTAACCCGTGGGATGAGTACGCGCTGGAAGAAGCTATACGCACGAAGGAACAACACGGCGGGCAAGTCACCGCGCTGGTAATGGGACCGGAAAGCGCGAGAGAGGCTCTCAAGACTGCCATCGCTATGGGGTGTGATTCCGGCGTGATGGTTTCGGATGAAGTCTTGGCCGGCTGCGATGCGCGCATGACCGCCCGCGTGCTGGCAAGGGCCATCGAAAAACTGGGAGATGTGGAACTAACCGTTTTCGGAAAGCAGGCCATCGACGGCGATACCGGACTGGTACCGGTCTCCGTTGCCTGCACCTTGGGCTGGAACGCGCTCAGTTACGTGGCGGAGATTAATGAATTAGATGTGGACAACGCCCGTATCAGCGTGGCGAGGTCGCTGGAGGAGGGGCGTCAGAATTGCTCGGGCGTGCTTCCCGCGGTCATCAGCGTGGTCAAGGAGATTAACGAGCCGCGCTATCCCTCCTTCATTGGGATACGCAAAGCCAGCAAAGCCGATATTCTGGTGTGGGATTTGGCAGAATTGGGACTGGAAGTGGCTGAGATGAAGGCAGGCGGTGCCGCCGTGACATGGTCGGATATGCGGCCATTACCGGCGCGCAGCCGAACGGTGGAGTTCATCGAAGGCGAGAGCATGGAGGTCATTGTGGCGATGCTGGCGGACAGACTGATGGCCGACAAGGTAATCTGATGGCGAGCGACGTCTGGGTCTACGTTGACCAATTCCGTGGCAACGCACTTCCGGCTGCCTGGGAGACCTTGGGCGCAGCCGGCGAGGTGGCAGCAGAGTTGAACACCGGTGTCACGGCGCTGGTGTTCGGGCATGATGTGGATGAGCTGGCGCAACAAGCAGCCGACTATGGCGCCGATAAGGTCTTCCTGTGCGATGACGCGACTCTGGCTGATTTCCGGGTACAGGCATTCGGGTCCGTGGCTGCGAAACTGGCATCGGCCGACAAACCACAGGTGATACTCGCTCCCGCCACAACGCGGGGACGTGATCTGACCGCGTTCCTAGGGGTTGAACTCGGGGTTGGAGTGGTGGCGGACGGCATTGCTCTGCAAGTAGAAGCCGGAGTACTGCAAGTGACGCGTCCGGTGTACGCGGGGAAATTGCACGCCACAGTTTCAGCGCCTGGGGCGCACCCGCAGATTGTCACCCTTCGTCCCCGCGCGTTTCCACGACCCGAGCCGAATGCAGGCAGCGCGGAGGTAGTGCAGGTGGAGGCTGCGGTGGCGGAAGAAGACATCAGCGTCAAGGTCGTCGACTACAGCGTCTCGGCGAGCGAGGTCAGCCTGACAGATGCGAGCATCATTGTCTCCGGTGGTCGCGGAGTTGGCGGCCCGGAGGGGTTCGAGCCGGTGCGCCAACTGGCTGTCACGCTCGGGGCGGCAATGGGGGCGAGTCGCGCCGCGGTGGATGCGGGCTGGATACCTTATTCTTATCAGGTCGGGCAAACGGGGAAAACAGTCAGCCCGGATTTATACATCGCTTGCGGCATTTCGGGGGCGATACAACATCAAGCCGGAATGCGCACCGCCAAAGTTATCGTTGCCATCAACAAGGATGCGGAAGCGCCTATTTTCAAGCTGGCAAAGTACGGTATTGTCGCGAATTTGTTTGATGCGGTGCCAGCGCTGACGGACGAACTCACGCGGCGGCTGGGCGAGTAATTGCCGTCAGTACGCTAATAAAAGAGCCGCCCGAATGAGACTCGACCGGCTCTTTTGATGATTATGCTTTGATGATTATGCATTGGGAAAAAGGATCATGCGCCGCTGGGAACCGGAACCGGGTCTTTGCCCGTGGCGTCGGCGTCCTCTTCGTGCGCGTCTCCGCCGGCGTCAGCCTCGGCAGGCGGCGGGGTGGGGGGCGGCGGTTTCGGCGGGGGTACCGGTTCCCCTTTCCACAACGCCTCGAACTGCTCCATTTCCAGCGTTTCGTTCTGCAGTAGGTAGTTAGCCACCTCATCAAGCTTGGCGCGCTGTTTCTTCAGAAGCTTGCCCGCCAACTGGTGAGCGGTGCTCACTAAAACGCGTACTTCCGCATCAATTTCTTCGGCCACCGATTCAGAGAAATCACGCTGCTCGCCGATTTCACGACCAAGGAACACCAGTTCCTCCTTCTTCCCGAATGCCATCGGGCCAAGTTTTTCGCTCATGCCCCAGCGGGTGACCATGCGCCGGGCGACGCTGGTTACCTGTTCGAGGTCGTTTGACGCGCCTGTGGTGACTTCGTCCTTGCTGAACACGAGCTCTTCAGCGGCGCGCCCTCCTAGCATGTACGCCAGACGCGCTTTGAGCTTCGACCGCGTGGCTAAGCGCTGGTCTTCATCATCAGTTAAATACCAGGTAAGCCCACCCGCGATGCCGCGCGGAATGATGGTGACTTTGCGCACCGGGTCCCCATCGGCCTGTGCACGTGCCACGATGGCGTGGCCGGCCTCATGGTAGGCGGTGACCTTGCGCTCGCGCTCGGTCAGGATGCGGCTTTTACGCTCCGGGCCGAGTACCACTCGCTCAATTGCATCTTCCATTTCTCGCATGCCAATCAATTTCTGGTTGCGTCGGGCGGCGAGAATCGCGGCCTCGTTCACTGTGTTTTCAATGTCGGCGCCAACGAATCCAGGGGTGGATTTTGCCAGTACGTCCAGCCGCACGTCGGGTGCCAGCGGTTTTCCGCGGACGTGCACTCCGAAAATCGCTTCACGCCCCAGAACATCCGGACGGTCGAGCACCACGCGGCGATCAAAACGGCCGGGCCGCAACAGTGCCGGGTCGAGGATGTCGGGCCGGTTGGTGGCGGCGACGATTATCACGTTGGTGTCGGTGTCAAAACCATCCATCTCCACCAGAATCTGGTTCAAGGTCTGCTCACGTTCATCGTGGCTGCCGCCGAGGCCGGCGCCTCGCTGCCGGCCCACCGCGTCAATTTCATCCACGAAGACGATGCACGGGCTATGTCGCTTTGCCTGCTCGAAAAGATCTCGCACGCGGCTGGCGCCCACGCCGACGAACATTTCAACGAACTCCGAACCGGAAATGGAAAAAAAGGGCACCCCGGCTTCTCCTGAGACCGCCTTTGCCATCAGAGTCTTTCCAGTGCCCGGTGAGCCGACTAGCATAACGCCCTTGGGGATGCGCGCGCCGAGAGTGATGAATTTCTCCGGCTCTTTCAGGAACTCCACCACTTCGTACAGTTCCTCTTTGGCCTCGTCGATACCGGCGACGTCGTCGAACGTGACCGTCGGTTGGTCCCCGGTAAACATGCGCGCGCGACTTTTTCCGAATGACAGAGCTTGATTATTGGTGCCCTGCGCCTGGCGCAGCATGAAGTAGATGAACCCTATTACGAAGACGGCGGGCAGCGTGTAGCTGAGGAGCACCATGATGTTGCCCCAATCGCTTGGCCGCTGCACCTCCCACTTCACGGACGCGCGTGCTTGGTCGCTGACACCCAGAGATGCGAACTGCTCCGGCGCGGTGGATGCGCTCTCCTTGCGTGTGATCGCCAGTTCATAGGGCGCACCGGCGCGAAAATGCACGGTCAAGTCATCTTCCGCCACTACTACCTTCTGGACATTGCCACGCTCGATTTGTTGCGCCACCTCGCTTAGGCTCAGTTCGGTTTTCGGCGTAGATTGTGCGCGCACCGAGTAGAGTATCGCGCCCAGAGCCACCAGAATGAGCAAGTATACAAACGAGTTTCGCATGCGGGGGTTTTCCACTGTTAGTCTCCGTCGTTAGCCTTCAGCGTTGCAACCATTATACCAAGTTTGAGTGCCCTTTCCGTAAGACATTCGTTAATTCGCGGATAGCAAGAATGGTGCCAGTCTCCAGAAGACGCGCGTCCATAGGGCCAGCAACCCAAGCACCAGCAGCGCCGCGCTGGCGCCAAGCAGATAGGTGACCCAGTCAACCTCCGCGGCACCGCCCGCATCGGCTGCGCGCGTTGCGCCGGTGGCGATAATGTGCGCGTCAAGCTCGTCGGAGTTCAACGCAAGGAATGGTCGCGTGGCCTGCGCGCCCTGGTCACGAAAGGTTATGAGTACATGCCCGAGGTGCTCAGCGGTGCGGTAGCGGGCGGAGGGCTCTTTTGCCAGCACTTTAGCGATAATCTCAGCCACCGTGTCCGGGATGGCGGGGTTTTGGCCGCGGATGTCGGGCGCGTCGGCGTGCACGTGCATATGACCGAGCACGTGCGCGTCGGGCGCGTCAAAGGGTAGCCGGCCGGTGAGCATTTCGAAGAGCAGTACACCGATGGAATAAACATCAGAGGCCGGTGTTGCCGGTGAACCCTGCGCCTGTTCCGGGGAAAAATAATGCGGCGTACCGAACAACGTGGCGCTGGTTTCGATTGGCTGAGTGGCGCTCAGCAGGCGCGAGATGCCGAAGTCGGCCACCTTCACCTTGCCGTCCGGAGTCACGAGGATGTTCTGCGGCTTGATGTCGCAGTGCACCAGTCCGTGCCGATGAGCGTGACCTACGCCGGCACAAATCTGGATGGCATAATCCAGGGTATGCTCAATACTGAACGGCGCGTCGAGGCGAATGTGTGATTTAAAATCCTCTCCGGCCACGTGCTCCAGCACCATGTAATGGCGATGCCGGTCACTGCCGACATCATGCACCGCCACTACGTTTGGGTGGCTGAGATGGGCGACTGCGCGCGCCTCGCGCAAAAATTGCTTCACAAGGTCTTGCTCTTCGGCCAGATCTTCGCGCAGCACCTTTATCGCCACCACGCGGCGCAGGGCGATGTCCTCGGCTCTGTACACATGCGCCATGCCACCCACGCCCTCTCGTTCCTTGAGTTCATAGCGCCGGTTGAGTATTTTGTGATCGCCCGAACTGGTTGATGGTGCGGGGTTTTGCGCGTTCATTCCAAAGCTATTGTACTGCATAGAAAAAGCAGAGCAAAGCTGTGGCGGGAGGCCGGGCTCCTGTGCTATAATCCGCGCGACGAATTACGCGAGGCCGGCACGCATGAATGTAACAATGAATTACGCGCAGATTGTAATCTCCGTGGCGCTGATTGCGGCCATTGTGCTGCAGAGCAAAGGTGCCGGTCTGGGCGGCCTGACCGGCGCGACGGAGGGAAGCGTCTTCCGCGCGCGGCGGGGCGTGGAAAAACTGCTTTTCAATGTCACCATCGGTCTGGCGGTCGCCTTTTTCGTCACCGCGATTATCAACGTGATGGTGAACGGCTGAGCAGTTTGCCGACCTGTACCCCGCCGAGGCATGCGGCGACTGGTTCCGCGGACTTGGTGACAGCGGCCGGACTCACGAATAACGGGGTGTTTCCGCAGGGATGCGGGGACGCCCTTTTTTCATGGACGCGGGGGTTCACATGCGCAGGATAAGACCCCATATAACGGTCGCCATCGCCGGTCTGACACTGGTGGGGGCGCTGCTTTACTCGCAGTCTCTCGGGCTCAAAGCGTCATTTTCGCCTGCCCCCGGGGGCACATTCGTCGAAGGCGTCATCGGGACGCCTCACGAACTGAACCCGCTGCTTTTCTCCACATACGCGGCTGACCGCGACATCACCCGGCTGGTGTATGCGGGTATGATGCGCCTGGATTCGAGCGTGCAACCGACACCAGATCTAGCCGAAAGCTGGGCGGTGAGCGCGGATGGCCTCGCGTACACTTTCGTCTTGCGCTCCGGATTGCGCTGGCACGATGGCGCCCCGCTCTCTCTGGACGATGTCATTTTCACCATTGGTCTGCTCCAGGCAGCCGATTACCCTGGCCCGGCCGACATCGGCGCGCTCTGGAAGCAGGTTTCTGTGGCGAAGCTCAACGCCACTACGCTTAAACTAACTCTGCCGGAACCCTTTGCGCCGTTCCTCGACCACACCACCTTTCCGGTGCTGCCGGCGCACAGATTCTCGGGCATTCGCTCGGCCGACCTCAGCCTGCATCCGGCGAACGAAAACCCGGTGGGGGCGGGCCCGTTTCGCGTGGAGCGGTTGTTGCGCAATGAGAGCGGGCAAGCGGTTGAGGCGCTGCTGGCGGTCAATCCTTATTACCATGGCCAGTCTCCAATGCTGACCCACGTCAGGTTGCTTTTTTTTCCGGACGAGGCCAGCGCGATAGAGGCGCTGCGGCAGGGGGAAATAATGGGCGTCGGCGGATTGAGCAATGTTGCCGCCAGCGCCTTTTTGCCCGAAAGCGACTACGATATCTTTTCCGCGCTGTTGCCCGAATATAGGATGATACTGTTTAACCAGCAGAATGCAGCTCTCCCATTCTTCCGGGACAAGAAAGTGCGTCAGGCGTTGCTCGCGGGCTTAAACCGCGAGCGGCTGGTGGAAGAGGCGCTCGCCGGGCAGGCAGTGGTGGCCAATGGTCCAATCCTGCCGGGAACCTGGGCGGTTAATGACCAGTTGCGGCAGGTGGATTACGACCCGCAGCGCGCGGCCGGCCTGTTGCAGGCGGGACGCTGGGACCTCCCCGAAAACGCGCTTCCGGGCGGCGAGAATTTCGTGCGCCAGAAAAACGGAAAGCCGCTTGCCTTCGACCTGCTGGTGCCTAACGATGCACGTTCTGTCGCGCTGGGGCAGATGGCGGTGGAAGACTGGGCGCAGCTCGGCGTTCGCGTTTCCCTGAAAGCGGCTCTCCCGGCCACTCTTCAGGCTGAATACCTAGAGCCGCGCCGCTTTCAGGCAATCATGGTGCACTTGAGCCTGCAGCGCACCCCGGACCCGGACCCGTATTCCTTCTGGCACCAGACTGAGATCGAGAGCGGGCAGAACTACAGCGGTTACGACAATCGCATGATGAGCGAGCTGCTGGAGCAGGCCCGTACCACTCCCTCGAGCGCGGCGCGGGCGCGGCTGTACCGCTCGTTCCAAGATCGCTTTATGGATGAAACCCCGGCGTTATTGCTCTACCATCCGGTCTATTCTTATGTCGTCAGTCGCGCGGTGAACGGCGTGCAGTTGGGCCCGCTGCTGCAGCCGGCGGATCGTTTCAACGCAATCGCCAACTGGTACATCGTCATCCGGCGGGTGGTGGGGGCTGCCGCCGGCGGCTAGTTTGCTGCGTAAAGGTGCCGGTATACGGCGTAGTGCTCCGCGATGCGGCGCACATAGTCCTGGGGTTGCTTCAGCCGGATGATTTCGACCAACAAGTCGTAATCGTCCCCAGCAAGTCGCTGCCAGATTGAAGTGTTGCCTGGCCCGGCGTTGTAGGCGACTAGCGCGGCGTACAGGTTGCCATCAAAAATGTCGCGCTGTTCATCCAGGTAAAAAGCCCCAAAGGCAACGTTTACGTACGGGCGATAAAGGTCGGCACTGTCATAAGCTGGCCAGCGCAACTGTCGGGCGATGTATTCGCCCGTGGGCGGGATGACCTGCATCAGCCCCTGCGCGTAAGCCGATGAAGTGACTTGCCCTTGAAACAGGCTCTCCTGACGGATGAGGGCATAAACCAGCAGCGGGTCGAGGTCATATCCCGCGGAGACCGGTTCTATAAGGTCGAGGTAGTACAGCCCGTAGCGAAGGTGGGTGATGAACTTTGGCGCATTGAATGGGTTGCTCAACCCCAGCGCATCCATGCAGTGGCGCCCCGCCCAGATGGAACCGTAGTAGTATCCCAAATCTCTGTAAGCCAGCGCGAGTTGATATGACGCTAGGGCATCGTCCTGGTAAGCATTGCGCAGACTGTCGAGTTCGTCGCGGGCATCCTCAAAGAGACCCAGACGCCAGAGCGTGCTGCCGCGCCTCCAGCGCGCATCCGCAGCCAACCCCTGTGACAGCCTTCCCAGATTGTGTTCGGGCACACCGAGGCGGGTAGCCAGCCAGGCCTCGGCTTCGCCTTGCGCCTCTGGGGCGCCGGCCGATTCGAAATCAACCACCGGCTTAGGGCTGAACGGCGCTGCCCCGGCTGCCAGTTCACGGGCACGCAGGCCGTAATAGCCGTGTGGGTCGGTCGTGCTGGCCGCTTCCCAGGCCTCGGCGGCGAGGTTCTCGTTCCCGTTTTGCGCGTGTGCTTTGCCCGTCCACAAAAGTGCGGCCGCGATTTCATCAATGTCAACGTGAGAGAAGCTGCCGGCCTGAACGAAGCGGGGAATGGAATCAGAGTATTCTCCCTGACGGTACAGACTGATGCCGGAGAGAAAAGCGGCTCTTGGCGCCAGATGGGATTGGGGATACTCATCGGCGACGCGGCCCCACAGAGTTGCCGCAAGCTGCAAGTCGGCGTCGCGCTCGGCCACGCGGCCGGCATCAAAGAGAGCCTCGGGGGCGGTGCTGTGGCCCGGGGCGCTTTTGACTGCGTTTAGCAGGGTGGCGATCGCGCCCGAGTAGTTTTCGTCCCATCCCCACTGCGTATAGGCCAGTTCAAGCGCGGCCTCTACCCGGAGCGGGTCACCGGGATGGGTCTGAATTATCTCCAGCAAATGTGTTTTTGCGGCAGGTATGTTTTCCTGCGCGCGATAAGACAACGCCATGTAATAGTGCACGCGCGCATCGTGTGTGGGATTAGCGTCCAGGTAGCGCCGAAACGCGAGCGCGGCTGGCGTGTATTGCTCGGCGTAATAATCTACTAGGCCGCGCTGGAATTCGGCCACTGGCGTGCCGTAACTAAGCAGCTCCACCAGCGAGAGGTAGGCGTAATAAGAATCGGGGTAAGTGTTTACGGCGTGCGCGTAGTATGACGAGGCGGCGGTGTAGTCGCCGGCGGCGGCGCGGGCCTGCGCCCGTTCATAATCCATGCGCGCGCGCGTGGCCGCGTATTGCGTACTGTGGTCAACCAGATCGAATAGGGAGATTGCGCCGTCAATGTCGCCGGCCGCCTGCAGGGATTCTGCTCTGTCGAGCAGCAGGAAATTGATGTTCCCTCCGCGGTCGGCGAGCAGCGCGGCTTGGTAATCCTCGGCCGCCGTACTGTACTCGGCCAGGCCCCGGTGTGCATCGCCGATTAGTTCGAGCACGTAAGAATCAATCACACCGGGACTGTCTTCGAGATACTCATTGAACCGGTTGATCGCGGCATTCTTGTTTCCGAGGGTCAGGTTAGCGGAGCCAAGCAGAAAACGGGCATCAGCAATGTTGTCCGCATCCGGGTGGGCAGCGATGAATTCTTCTAGGGTTTCGGCTGCAGCCCATATTGCGCCGCTACGGAGGTAGCTGGTGGCGAGACCCAGGTGTGCAGCAGCGTGGGCAGTCTCAACCTCCGCAGTTGATTGCAGCGCCGCCAGATAGCCATTGATGGCTGCCTGATAGTTTCCGTTGCGCAGCGCGCGCTCGCCGGCCTCTATGCGCGCCTGTGGGGGTTGCGTTGGTTGTGGTGTGGGCGCTACCGTAGCTGTGCTTTTTGCGGTGGCCGCGCTTTGCGTGCGGGTGGTTTCATCCGGTGCGGCCGTCAGGGCGATTTCGGTTTCCGGGGGTGGGGTGGCGGAGGTGGCCGCCGGAGGGCTCTGCGCGCAGGCGCTGGCGGCAAGAAATGCGCCCGAGATCAGCAAACGCGGGATGGTGGGCATCGGCGGGCAGTTTACCATGCTTCGTTGACATTAACATGCGCGTCTGATATGATTTCCGTGTTGCAACTGCAGCGCTCTCGGTGGCCGAGAGCGTTTTTCGCGAATCAGAGACCTTTCTCTTGACGAACAGTCTGCCGGTGGTTCTGCTGGTCGGTGGTGCGGGGTCCCGCATGGGCGCGGATTCTGGCGACCTGCCCAAGCACCTGTTGGAGGTGGGTGGTCGCGCCATGCTATGGCATGTGATGCGGTTGTACTCCCATTTCGGGCACACGCATTTTCTGTTTCCGCTCGGCCAGCGCGGGGAGGCCTTTCGGCGTTATTTCCTCGATTTTCAGGCGCTGACGCGGGACCTCAGTTTCCGCTTGGGCACGCCCGACGTTCGCACGCCTGCCAGCGCGGTTGAGCGTGAGTGGCAGGTGACGCTTTTCGATGCCGGCATTAGGACGCGAAAGGGCGCGCGCGTGCGCCTTGCCGCGGAGCGAATCGATGCGGCCACCTTTTGCGTCACTTATGGTGATGGCATTGGCGATGTTGATATCAATCGGTTGCTTGCATTCCACCGATCGCACGGCAGGCTGGCCACCCTGACCGGATTCCGGCCGCTCTCTCAATACGGCGTGCTCCAGATTGAGGATGACGGACGCGTGCTGCACCTGGATGAAAAACCTCGGCTCCAGCATTGGATTAACGCTGGTTTCTTCGTCTTTGAGCGCGGTGTTTTGGAATACCTTTCCGGGGACGAGAGCGTTGATCTTGAGACTGATGCGCTGCCGCGCTTGGCCGCTGCCGGAGAGCTGATGATGTACCGACATGAGGGCTTCTGGGCGTCGATGGATACGTTTAAGGATGCGCGCTACTTGAACGAAGTGTGGGACGAGAACGCGCCCTGGAAAGTGTGGGACGATTAGGGTAACAAGGGGTCATTGTGGCTGATTCTCATTTCTGGCAAGATCGCAGAGTGCTGGTCACCGGGTGCGGCGGTATTCTCGGCTCGTGGTTTACTCTGCGGCTGCTCGATCTGGGCGCGGATGTGGTCGGAATCGTGCGAGATTGGGTACCGCACAGCGAGCTGGTGCGGTCGGGCGGCAGCGAACGCGTCAATCTGGTGCGTGGGGATATCACCGACGCAGCTCTGGTGGAACGCGTCTTTTCCGATTATGAGATCAGAACCTGCATACATCTCGCTGCGCAGACGGCGGTGGGTATCGCCAACCGATCGCCGCTGCCAACTTTCGAGAGCAACATCCGCGGCACCTGGATGATGTTGGACGCCGCCCGACGCTGGCCCGGATTGGAGCAGATGGTGGTGGCTTCCAGCGACAAGGCCTATGGTGCGCACAGCGAGCTGCCCTACTCTGAATCGGCTGAGCTGTGCGGGAACCATCCCTACGATGTCTCTAAATCGTGCACGGACTTGATTGCGCGTGCGTACGCGCACACTTACGGCCTGCCAGTGGCCGTCACCCGTTGCGCCAATATGTACGGCGGCGGCGATTTGAACTGGAACCGTATCGTCCCCGGCACCATGCGCAGTGCGCTGCGTGGCGAACCGCCTGTAATCCGGTCCGATGGCACGCCCCGGCGCGATTACATCTACGTGCACGACGTCGTCACAGCATACACTACCCTCACTGAGGCGCTCGCCTCCGACCCGGGAGAACACACCGGCCGGGCATACAACTTCGGGAAAGATGCTCCTCTCACGGCGCTGGAGATGGTGCAGAATATTCTGGCCATTTCGAACAACCCGGAAATGGTGCCGATTGTCGAGAATGCGGCCGCCAACGAGATTCAAGATCAGTACCTCTCCAGTCGGATGGCCCACGAACGGCTCGGATGGCGCCCCGAACATTCGTTGCAGGATAGTCTGCGCGAGACGTTTGAGTGGTACCGTGCCTTTCTGGCGCATTCGTGAACAGGCCGTTTTCTGGGGAGCGTGTGCTGGTGACTGGCGCGGGCGGATTCATCGGTCGGCGCCTGTGCAGCCGATTGATTGAGCTTCAGGCCACTGTTGTGGCGGTGGATTGCCGAACTCCGACCCTCGAGGGGGCGTTGCCTGGCTTCGTCAGGATGGATCTCGCCTCGCCCGATGAAATACGCGCCCTCGACGGTGTTGACCCTACGCTGGTTTTCCATCTCGCAGTGGCCGGCGCCAGCGACCCCTTCCTGCCACCAGAGGATGCGCTGCGCGTCAATGTTTTCGGCACTATGAACCTTCTCCAAACTCTGGGCGGTCGCGTGCCGGTGGTGGTGGCGCGCACGGCTGCGGAACGCAACCCGAGTAGCCCATATGCGGCTAGCAAGGCCGCTGTCTGGGTTTTCTGCCAGATGTTCGCGCGCACGAGGGGATGGCCGCTGCTGGGCGCGATGGTTTTTCAGTGTTATGGGCTGGGTCAGTCAGCGCGCAATGTTCTTCCGGCCGCGCTAGCGGCCGCGTGCGCCGGGGAGGAATTCTCGCTCTCTCCGGGGGGGGGCAGCTGCGTGATTGGGTGTCCGTCGACGACGTGGTCTCGGGATTGCTGGCAGTGGCGCGAGCCGAGCTTGCGTCGGCAGATTCAATTGATATCGGTACCGGAGAAGGTATCCCGTTGCGCGAAGTGGTGCAAATGCTATTCGACCTTTCCGGGGGCGAGGGACGCCCGCTTTTCGGCGCGCTGCCATACCGGCACGGGGAAGATATGAACATGGTGGCTGATGCTGACCGCACCGAGAGACTGATCGGTTGGCGCGCGCGCACTGGGATGGAGGAAGGCCTGCGCGCGCTGGTCAGCGCTGCTGCATCGTGACTGAAAGAGAGCGTCTGCGCGCCGAGATTGCACGGAAGGTTACAGAATTCTTCCGGCTAGAACACGAACCGGATGAATTCGTGCCCGGGCAAACGCGCGTGCAATATGCCGGTCGCGTCTTTGATGAGCGCGACATGAACCGCATGGTGGCTGCGGTACTCGACTTCTGGTTGACGGCCGGGCCTTACGCGGAGCAATTCGAGCAGAAGCTGGGTGAATTCCTGGGTGTGCCCGAGATTGTGCCGGTCAATTCTGGCTCATCCGCCAATCTTGTCGCGGTTACGGCGCTTTGCTCCGAGCGGCGCGGCGAGTGCCGCCTCCGGCCGGGGGACGAAGTCATCGTGCCGGCCACGTCATTCCCCACCACCGTGGCGCCGCTCGTGCAAAACCGACTTATTCCGGTGTTAATTGATTGCACGCTTGGGGATTACAATCCAGATCCAGAACAGATTCGTACAGCTATATCTCCACAGACGCGCGCGCTGATGTTCGCGCACGCGCTCGGAAACCCGGCCGACATGGACGCTATCATGCCGATAGTGCGCGAGCACGATCTGATTATGATTGAGGACGTGTGCGACGCGCTCGGTTCTACCTTTGATGGTCAGGTACTGGGCACTTTCGGTGAAGTAGCTACGCTCAGTTTCTACCCCGCGCACCACATCACGCTCGGGGAGGGCGGAGCGGTGTTCACCCGCGACCCCCGCCTGGCGCGCATAGCCCGCAGCGTGCGCGACTGGGGCCGGGATTGCTGGTGTGGATACGAGAATCCCCCAGACGGAAAATGCGGCC
>DASCOB010000215.1:0-12108 GCA_036011785.1 Anaerolineales bacterium
TACCACATCATCATCGGTCCAAAAAATTACGCCAACGCCGGGCTCTACTAACAAATTGATTCCACTGCCCACCGCCATACCATCATCAGCCCCAACAGATGCGCGGATCCTTGGCCGAACCAAAAAACCTATTCCATCAGCTACTGCCACACCATATTCAACCCCGACTCCTGCGGAATGGGACGAACCAAGCGGTTGGAATGGTGAGGCCTGTAGTATGCCGAATCACAGTATCCACATGACAAATGACGGTTCAGTTCTATTTAACTCCTCGTCAGATATTGCAGGTTTTCAGTTTAATGTAGATGGGGCTACTGTCCTATTTGCTTCTGGCGGAGAATCTGAAGCGCAAGGCTTCACGATATCTGCGAGTGACAGTATCGTGATCGGATTTTCTTTAGCTGGCACTACTTTTAGTGGTTGTGGCACTATGATTGAATTGTCTCTAGACGGTGAAGCCATTAGTCTCTCCAGAATAATTATTTCGGATCCAGCCGCCGAGGCATTGCCGTTTGAACATTTTGGCTAAACAAGCTCGTCACACGGCCCACAACACCACAGACGGCTCACTCGCCCCGCGAGCTCTCGACCGCAACCGCGTGAGAGACAAGCCGCCGCTACTGGTTGCGGGCTTTGACGAGAACTATCTGAGTGCCGGAATTCAAATCAAAGAGCTCATTATTCCTCACTATCAGAGCTGAGAAGGGAAGGTAATATTGCTTCAGATGGAGAGTGGTTTATGATAAGGATCCGATTTGAGGTTGATTTATTTGGCATGATGTCGACAAATCGATAGAATTTCTTTTCAGATGCTACGCCTATCAGTTGAGCCGTTGCCGTCGTTCCATTGAGTGATGCAAAACGACAACGTCATCAGCGTGTCCTGGGGTGATCATCTGACTTTTGGTGAGGGTGACGGTATGCTAGGCACCCCGATGGCTGTGGCTCGGCGAATGGCCCGCTGGCGGGATGAACTGTCGGCGGGAGCTCTACACTGGAGGTACCTCCGTGCCCACCTTGAAGGTGAATTCTATGCCGCGAAAGGCTATCGGCATCCCACACAGAAAGGTGCTGAAAATATTGATTGGGATGATCTAAAGGTAGTGCCCGCTCTCGCTCATGAAGCCGGCTTGAAGGCATACCTCTACGTTTCACTCTTTGACGAGGGGTGGCCACTCCCACCAGAAGAAGTTCGTGAAGTGAGTTACCACAACGAGATGCATCGCCGGCACGTGAGCTGGCAGAGCAACTTCAGCCGGGAGCATCCCGAATACGCTGTGGTGGATCGGGAAGGTTTGAAGCGGCAGTGGGGCGTTCTCTGTCTCGCCTACCCGGATGTCCGGAAACACTTTCGTAAGCACTTTACGAAGTTGCTGTCAGGACGTAACTTCGACGGCCTCTTCGTTTGTCTCCGATCCCAGTCCCGCCCCGCCGATTTTGCCGATCAGTTTGGCTTCAATGAGCCTGTTCGCCAGGAGTATCTTGAACGGTACGGGGTGAACATCAACAGAGAGGATTTCGATCTGAAGATGTGGCGTGAGCTCTTGGGCGAATATCTCACTCTTTTTCTAAGAGAATTACGCGGGGATCTGAAAGGGAGTGGAGTTCGTCTTTCAGTCGGTGTGCCGAGAGGTGATGTGCTCGGGCCACCCCTAAGCAACGCCACCCTTCAGTGGCGTCAGTGGGTTGCCGATGGGATTGTCGACGAATTGGTGATTAATCAGAACTCATCTCAGTGCCCCTCCATGTGGCATCAGCTGTGGCCCATGCACCGTGGAGCCGGATACATCCAGAACCATCTCACCGGTCACAGCCTGCCGCCTCTGACAGAGCACATCGCTTCATCATACGGTCCCGCGCTTGATGGGAAAGCCGCTGATCTCATGGTCACCCGGCAGTGGAGTGAGCGGTCAGTCAGCCAGGAAGCAGAACTCCTAGGTCTGGAAAAGGTGAAGGGAATGGTCTTTAGTTCTTTCCGCTTTGACAATCCGGCTGCCCTCGCGAGGGGAAATTGGCGGGCCTGATCTGTAAGGCAAAGCTCTAAATCCGTAGAACGGATACTCACCGCTTGCTAAACTGTCGCCTCCCGCAGTCTCTGCGTCAGCACTTTCTCAGCCTCCAGTACGCGCATGGCTATACACCGCCCACAGAATCTCAAACGGATTGCGCAACTGCCGCACCGCCTCCAAACTAGCCGTAGCCAGCGCCACCATGCCGTCAATCTTATTGGCGGCTTGCGTTATAGATGTCTTGCATCCCAGGTTACTTTCAACCGCCACACAGTGAGCAGTATGGCTACGTAGTTGGTCATCAGGATATAACTGGATGCACCGTGCGTCTTGCTATTCATTGGTTCAGTGGCTACTGAAACCTCTTGGTCTTGCACACAATCTTCTACTACATCGTCGATTTTCATGTGTGCTAAGCACTCCATTTTGGTAGCTACATTCTTGTATCTTTTGCCCGCGGCCGCAGCCATCTTTGTAGTAGAAAGCACTCTAAATTCGTTGTTGGACGAGATAGAATCAAGGATGACAACTGGTTAACGAAACCTCTGCTCAGGGTTATTGTTGGCGGTGTAATAATGTGGACTTAAGGCCAGCAATGTTAAGTAATAAATCCATTGGCTGAGACTGGCCCTGCTTGGCGGCACAAGCCACCATTTCCTACGCGACCGCTAGATTAATCTAGCGGTCGCACTTTGTTTTAGCAAAGTAATTTAGGCGGCCTCGATCTGAACTACGTTCCGGTGAGCAATATAGCTACGCACGCGATCCACATTAGCCTTCCACCAATCGCTGGAGTAGAATACTGCTTCCTTAGTTTCTACGTCATTGTAAGAGTCTCCAAATGACCTTATCCAGATAAACTGGGACCTATCTTGGTTTACCCAAGTGCTCTCAACCTTCATGCCTGCATTCTCCATCCTCGGAACCACTTCGCTGTGAAACACATCAAGCCAGTCTTCAAGTTGACCCTTGTTGATTGTATAGGTCCGAAGTTGAGCAATGGTCATGTTATTACCTCCATACGCGCAAAGAGCTACAGTAACCGAACTATACACCCGAACCCAGCGGGGCTTCTTCGGGCAAGTCTCTGCCGCAGTGTTTGTACACTGTTGCCTCCGCCTTGATTAACGGTGCGCAGAAAGGGCATTTCCTATGGCCCATGTCTAGTTCCTGTCGCTCTAGTGCCTCGGTATCCTCTTATTATTAGCAGCGCCACTGTTGTCGCTCCACGACAATCAGGTTGATTCCGAGGCAAAAAAAGTACCATTGTGATCTCTATGTTTCAGTGCCTCTGTGGTGAAGACCCAATAAATTGCTCGCTGCCTTTGGCGATAACAATCAGCCCGTTATTTTCTTGAGTTTCATAGTCAATAATCCATTCATTATTTTCCTCAAGAAACTCATCTATTGCGGGGCGGATGCCTCCGCTGCCGTCTAATTTGTCCTTATTCGGGTGATTTAAATCCATGTCAGGATACCCTTCTCCGCGGTTCCCATAAGCATAGGTATCATGGAAAGCTATATACTTATTCACCTTGTCTCCGTGGAGTTCCAATTCCCTTTGTAATTGATCATAACAATGCCAGGTATCAATGAACAGCATATCAGTTGGTTCTATCTCCACTTGAAGAACATCTGCTCCGACATACGAGCAATTCACTCCCGCTTTTTTTGCATTTTCAAAAATAGAAATCAGGTTTTTTACGTCATTTGCTAAATGCAACTCCGGAGTTTTATATTGATAATCGTAAGAAACAAATTGATAACAGTAAGAAACAAACTCGGGCGGGTTTGAGAATAAAAAAGCAACGGTACTGTTACCTCCCCTGGCGCCCATTTCTGTTACATGATTACACTTTTTGGCGTATTGGTATAACACAGGAAGATGTTCGTAAATATCAGAAGATTTATCGTTGCATGCTTTTTCGTAAAGCTTTTTTAGACTGAATGAAGATTTCTTGAGATTCATTGTACACAGTTAATCTTCATTATTCCGAGCTGTTCGAATGAACGAGCTTAATCGCAAATTCTTCGGCGTGTTCACGAATGCGTTCATCACGGCAAAAACTCACCGAAAGAAATTTATTTCATCCCTGAATTGGTAATCATTTAATGCAATTATAGCAGGGCACAGCCGTCACATATGTTTTAGCGCCTTCAATCCGCACACCGTTTGCCACTGACTGCACGTGGCATTCACCTCGGCGTATACCGTGGGGACACAGTGGTCATTATCCATCTCGTGGCTTGCTTCATGGTAGTGCGGCAGCCCGCGGATGCCACCGTTGTAGCCGGTCTCCTTACACCTAATGTCAAGGATGATTACATGTGCCTAATCTTGCGGGTCTAATGATGAATTATGAGATCTTGTGCCAGACATACCAAGTGATGAGGGCCGAGCCTAGCCCCGGAATAACTATTAATACAATGGGAGGGGTAGATTGTGCAATATCTACACCCACCCTTAAATCTGCCGCGGTTAATATTCCTTTCATGAACAATGTGGTCAGGAGTTGTAATCCAAAAAAGCTTATAATCCACGCAATGGGAAGTAGAAGCACTTTAATACTCCCTACAGGTTTCCTGGTTCCCATGACCGCTTTCCCACTCCTCTAGGCTGTTAATTATTCCACCAACACCAGCCCCTCCGCCACCGGGTCGAAGCATTTGGGGTCCTTTGTTTCGGCGGAGTCTTTGACGCCGTGCAGTTTGGCTCCAGTCAGATCGGCCCCGCTCAGGTTGGCCCCTTGCAGGTCGGCCTCGTATAGTTTGGCATCCAGCAGCTCATCCCTGCTCAGGTCTAATCCACGCAGGTCGGCCCCTCTCAGTTTGCGGGTTGTTGCGTCTACTTCTCCACGCGTGAAATCAGCGATACCTCAACTATGCACCAGCTCACAGCAGGTCAGTCATCCATCAACACTCATGAGGTTACCAGAGTACACGGAAATCACTACGGATTTCCCCCGTAGGTATCCAATTGATGTCTACATCGGTGACGCTGGCCATGTCAGGGCCTTTCCTCAGAAGGGCGATAAACTCGTGCAAGGTAGACGTCCGTCCCTGCGCCAACACCTGCACTGACCCATCCGGTTGATTGCGAACCCAACCGGCGACCTTGAGTCTTACTGCCTGGCACCTAGTATAAAGTCGAAAGTTCACCCCCTGTACCGCTCCCCGGATTGTAGCTTCGAAGCCAACGGTTTCGTTCTTCAAAGTCACAATTGGTCACCGGTTCAACTATACGCCCGAACCCAAGCTCTTGAGACCGTCTTGAGCAAGTCTTGTAAGGTCTGGGTCGTCAGTAAGGCTCAGCACTTTGCGGTAAACTTCGATAGCCCGCTCGTGATTGCCTAGTTCGCCATAGGCCCTGCCTAGGTTGGCCCACGCCGGGGCAAGGCCAGGCTCCAGCTCTACGGCTTTCTGCAGGGCATCGGCGGCCTGCTGGTAGTCGCCAAGTTCGGCACAGGCCCTGCCCAGGTTGGCCCACGCCGGGGTAAGGCCGGGCTCCAGCTCTACGGCCTTCTGATAGGCTTCGACGGCCTGTTGGAAGTTGCCGAGCAAGGCATAGGACCCGCCTAGGTTGGCCCACGCCGGGGTAAGGCCGGGCTCCAGCTCTACGGCCTTCTGATAGGCTTCGACGGCCTGTTGGAAGTTGCCCAACGAGGCATAGGACCCGCCCAGGTTGGCCCACGCCGGGGTAAGGCCAGGCTCCAGCTCTACGGCCTTCTGCAGGGCAGCGGCGGCCTGTTGGAAGTTGTCGAGCGAGGTATAGGACCAGCCCAGATTTGCCCACGCCAGGGCAAGGTCGGGCTCCAGCTCTACGGCCTTCTGTGAGGCTTCGACGGCCTGCTGGTAGTCGCCAAGTTCGGCACAGGCCCTACCTAAGTTGGACCACGCCGGGGTAAGATCGGGCTCCAGCTCTACGGCCTTCTGATAGGCTTTGATGGCCTGTTGGAAATTGGCGAGCAAGGTATAGAACCCGCCCAGATTTGCCCACTCCGGGGCAAGGCCAGGCTCCAGCTCTACGGCCTTCTGTGAGGCTTCGACGGCCTGCTGGTAGTCGCCAAGTTCGCCATAGGCCCTGCCTAGGTTGGCCCATGCTAGGACAAGGCTGGGGTCCAGCTCTACAGCCTTATGCAGGGCGTCAGTGGCCTTTTGGAAGTTGCCGAGCGAGGCATAGGACCCGCCCAAGTTGGCCCACACCGAGGCAAGGCTGGGCTTTAGCTCGACGGCCTTATGCAGGGCAGCGGCGGCCTGTTGGTGGTCGCCAAGGTTGCCATAGGAAAAGCCCAAGTCGGCCCACGCCACCGCATCGTCGGGGTCACGTTCGACCTCCTTCTCCAAGGCCTCTATTTCTTCGCGCGTAAAGTCATCCGTAAAATTATCCATAACTAAACTATACACCCGTCCCCAGCGGGTCAGCAAGTATGGGCTGCTACCGAATACCTACCAATCCACATTGTCCACAGGCGACGCTTGTAGGTGTGCGGCCCGTAAGTCATCTGTCACCAGCTTGGTGTAGCGGATGAGCATCTGCAGGTCAGCATGGCCCATCAGTTCCTGTAGCCTGCGCAGGTCCATGCCGTTCCGCAGGCACTGCACTGCGAACAGGCGTCTGAAGCTGTGTAGCGCAGGGGGTGTCACACCGGCCTTGTTTGCACGCCTGCGAACTATTTGCCGCAAACCTGAATAGGTGAGCCTGTCGCCCCCGACCGTTACCCACAGGGCGCGGTCAGAGTCTGCTGGCCGTTGACGAAGGTATTTTCTCAGGGCTCGGCGCGTCTTCTTTCCCACGAACACAGTGCGGCCCTTCCCACCCTTACCATTGCGGATGACGACAGCCCCGGAAGAGACGTGGTAGTCAGCGAGGTTTAGACCTGTGAACTCGCTGGCACGGCAGCCTGTGTCACACAGGAAAAGAATGGCGGCTTTGTCTCTCGCCCCCAGATAGCCCCCACTGTAAACGCCAAGCAGTGCTGAGACCGCCCTGTCACTGGCAGGGTCAAGCTGCCTCTTGTCCACACGGGGTGGCTTCACCTTCCGGATGGGGTTCTTCCAGCCTTCCGGTTCGCACTCCTCTTCCCACCAGTACAGGAACGTTCTTAGGGTGCGATAGAAGGCGTGAACCCCGCCCTTGTTATGGCCTTGCTGCTGGAGCTACAGCAGATGTCCGCGGATGTCATCGGGGGTCAGTTCCGTGATTTCGCTGATAGCTTGTCTGTGGCAGTATCGGATGAAATAGGCCAGTTTTTTCCGATAATACTCAATCGTGCCTCGAGTTAAACGCTAAGCCTTGCGGTCAACCAGAAAAATATCCATCTGTGTTTCTAAGTACACTTCAGCAGAAAGAAGTGCAATAGGCCCATGGTCACGGGTTCGAGTCTTGTACGGCTCATTCCCGGTTGCAACCCAAACCCGAAATCCCGAGCATTTGCCAATCTCAGCTGTCATTCTCGCGTACCCAGAGCAGCAACACCGCCAGAGCAACAAGATTGATCCCGGCCGCGGCAATGCCGCTCGCGCCGATTCCCAGCGGCAGCAGTACTCCACCCAGCAGCGCGCCCAGCATCCGTCCCAGCGAGAACCCGGCGATGTTGGCGCTCATCACGCTGGCGCGGGCTAGTGGCATCAATTCGGTCATCAGTGGCAGTGTCGCCACG
Source organism: Anaerolineales bacterium (assembly GCA_036011785.1). Classification (GTDB taxonomy): domain Bacteria; phylum Chloroflexota; class Anaerolineae; order Anaerolineales; family UBA11657; genus CAJWGI01. The sequence goes on from DASCOB010000215.1 coordinate 7,670, forward strand.
ATGGCGAATTCAAAGGTAAGATACACCAGAAACAGACCCGCAAGCGCGCCCGGAAGGGTGCTCCCCAGCGCAGGGAGTGCCAGGTATGCCAGCGTGCTCAGCCCTACGCCCAGTACAATCGTGCGCCGTTTGCCCAGGCGGTCAGAAAGCGCCATCACCCCACCTTCCCCCAGCAGTTCAGCCAAACCAATTACGCCGGTGGCCAGCCCAAGCGCGGTCAAGGACAGCCCAAATGACCCTTCCAGCCACACAGCAAATACCACGTTCAGGCTTTCATTTGCTCCGCCCATTAACACTCCCAACGCCAGCCCGGCCAGCACGCGCGGATTGGTGAGAATCAGTTTCCAGTGAAAAAAGGCGGCTGAACCACGCACATGGCCAACTGCCTTGCGCGGCAGCGCGCGCCAGAGTAGCCCGGCAACGGCAATGCTCACCACCGCTAGGACGGCGAAAGGCCGCGGCAGCCCGGCCTCGGGAGTAGCTGCCCGCGCCAGCAGCCAACCCATTGCCGGTACCCCCAGCAGCAGCGCACCTGACCACGCCAGCTCTGTAATCGCAATGATGCGCCCGCGCTGCGCGTAAGGCACCCACTCCGATAAATATGCCTGCTGCGCTGGCAAAAACAGGAAGTGCGCCACCATTCCGAGCAACAGCACAACCACAAAAAAGGGATGTCCGGGCCACAACGCCATTGCCGCCAGCGCCGCCGCCAAGATAACCATTGCCGCGAGCATGATGTTTCGCCGTCCGAAGCGATCGGAGAGGCGTCCAAAGAAAGGCGCGCTCATCGCCAACGCGGAGCGCAGAGAAAGCAGTCGAATCAGATGCTCTATGGGCACGCCCAGGCCGCGACTGAAAGTGGGCAAGAACGGGTAGAACATGCGCACCGCCACATTGATATTCAGGCGCGCGAGCGTGGTAGTGAACAGCATCGCTTGGAACGACAAGTTCGGTTTTTCAGCACTCATTTTCGCTGCGAGGGTTTTGCCGGGCAGCCGGCAGCCGGTGCTTTCAGACGGCGTCGTACCCGTGAGGGTGTTTGCGATGCCAGTCCCACGCCGTCGCGAGGATATTTTCCAGGGTCGAATGCTGCGCTTCCCAGCCAAGTTCGCGCCGGATTCTCTCCGCGTTGGCCACCAGTCGCGTCGCGTCGCCGGCGCGGCGGGGCGCCGCTTCTACTGGGATAGAATGGCCGGTCACCTCCCGTGCTATGGCGATAATTTCGCGATTGGAATATCCGACGCCGGCGCCAAGGTTATAGACCGCGGTCTCGCGCTGTTCGAGCGCGGCAGCCGCCAGCAGATGCGCCTGCGTCAGATCAGCGATATGAATGTAGTCGCGGATGCAGCTGCCGTCTGGCGTGGGGTAGTCACTTCCGTACAGCTGGATGCGCTCGCGCTGCCCCAATGCCACCTGCAACACGCGCGGTATCAAATGCGTCTCCGGTTGATGCGCCTCGCCACGGCCCAGAACCGCGCCACAGGCATTGAAATAGCGCAACGCGGCGTAGCGCAACCCGTGCACCTGCTGATACCAGTGCAACATGCGCTCAATCATCAGCTTGGTTTCGCCATAGGTGTTGGCAGGCCCGAGCACACTTTCTTCACGCAGCGGCTGGTCGCTGCTGGCGTACACCGCCGCGGTAGATGAGAGCACAAAGCGGCGACAACCGGACTGCATTGCGGCCTCAATCACATTGTGCGAGAAGGCCACATTGTTGCGGAAATAGAGTTCGGGCTTGTCCATCGACTCGCCCGCTTCAATCAAAGCCGCAAAATGCAAGACCACATCGAACGGCGCGGAAGAGAGCGCAGCCCGCAGCGCAGCGCGATCGCCGATATCGCCACGCACGAACTCCGTTCCTAGTGGAATCGCTGCGCGGTGTCCGCGTGTAAGGTTGTCGTACACCGTCACCTTGTGACCGGCCGCTAGCAGCGCATCGGCGGTTGCCCCGCCGATGTAGCCGGCGCCTCCGGTTAGAAAGACACGCATGCCTCAGTCCGCCTCGACTTGAAGATTCGCGCTGCCGGCCACCAGTCGCTTGACGCCGACTCCATCGAATGCCACAATCACCATCTCATCGCCGCCGACCGGTTTGCTCTCAATCACCATGCCGGGCCCGAAGCTGGAGTGGCTCACCCGCTGGCCGCTGCTGAATTGCAGCACCGCAGGCGCGGGCGCGCCCGCGGTGCGAGCGGCGGTCACCGTCTGCTGCCACGGGCCCACGTTCCGCTGCGCCCGTGGGTCGCTGCGCTTCCGGCCACCGGTGACATCTCCACTGAGCAGTTCATCTGGAATGTCATCGAGGAAGCGTGAGGGGAGACCAAGAGAATCATCTCCGAAGCTCCGCCGCCGGAAGGTGTGCGTCAGGTAGACCTGTTCTTTGGCGCGCGTCAACCCGACGTAAAACAAGCGTCGTTCCTCGGCCATTTCCTCGGGCTCGTCGAACGAGCGGCGGTGCGGCAGCACGCCGTCATTCAGCCCAACGATGAAAACCATCAGAAACTCCAATCCTTTTGCGGAATGCAGGGTCATCAGGGAGGGCGCGCCACTCCCGTCCTGCTCCGCGCCGAGACTGTCCACGTCGGCCACTAGCGCGATTTGCTCCAGCACAGCGGTCAGTTCAGTATCACCGAAATCCCGCGTTACCTTGCGCAATTCCTGCACATTCTCCCAACGCTCACGTCCTAACTCGCTGCCATCCAGAATATAACTCTGGTAATCCGTGTCTTTCAGAATCAGGCGCAGCAGCTGCGCCACCGGCTGCCCTTCGCGCGCTGTCCGCCGCCAACCAGCCAGCAGCTGTCCAAAGGCTGCCAGTGGCCGCGCCAGCCGTGGGCCAATAATCTCGTAATGCGCACTCGCAGTGCCTTCACGCGCCAGCTCCAGCAGCAGTGTGGCCGCGCTTTCAGCCGCGCCGGCAGCGGCTGCCTGCAGAGCTTCGACCCCTTTGCGACCTATTCCGCGCGGCGGCATATTGAGCACCCGCTCCAGACTTATACCATCACGTGGGTTGTGCGCCAGCCGCAGAAAGGCGAGCAGGTCTTTAATCTCCCGACGGCCATAAAACCGCGTCGCGCCCACCAACCGGTAGGGTACCCCCGCGCGGATGAAAGCTTCCTCCAGCGCCCGCGATTGTGCATTTGTGCGGTACATTATGGCGCAGTCGCCCGGGCGGCATTTCTCCCGAAGCACCTGGCCGGCGATGGCGTCCACCACAAACCCGGCCTCTTCCTCTTCGTCATAGGCCTCGTGGAGCTTAAGCGCGCTTCCGCCGCTCAGTTCAGTGAAGAGTTTCTTGGCGGTACGACCTCGGTTCTGATCTATGACCGCCGTGGCCGCGTCGAGAATGGTCTGCGTGGAGCGGTAATTCTGCTCCAGCAGCACTATGGTTGCGTCGGGGTAATCTTGCTGGAAACGGCGCACGTTGCGGTAGTCGGCGCCGCGCCAGCGATAGATGGACTGGTCTGGATCGCCCACCACAAAGAGCTGCCGATGCTCACCGGCCAGCAGCTGCAGCAGGGTATACTGCGCCAGATTGGTGTCCTGAAATTCGTCCACCAGGATGCACTCAAAACGACGCTGGTATCGCTCGCGTATCTCCGTGTCATGCTGCAACAGCCTGACTGCGTCTTTGAGCAAATCGTCAAAATCGCGCGCGTTGTTTTCGCGCAGCTGCTGCTGATAACTTTCGTAAACGCGCCCGACGATTTCGTGGTAATAGGAATCGCGGCTGAATTCAGTCGGCCCGATGAGTTCGTTTTTCGCAGTCGAAATGGTACTATGAATGCGCACTGGTTGAAAACGGATTGTATCGATGCGATGATACGCCATAGCCTGTTTGACGAGCGCGCGCTGGTCGGCACTATCGTAGATGACGAAATCGTGCGAGTGCGAAAGGTGCTCGGCCTCGCCGCGCAGCAGGCGCGCGCACGTGGCGTGGAAGGTGCCCACATTCAGGCCGCGCGTATTTCCTTCCATTTGGCGTTCGATGCGCACGCGCATTTCACGCGCAGCCCTGTTCGTGAAGGTCACGGCCAGAATGCGATATGTCGGCACGCCTTCGGAAATCAGATAGACCATCCGTTGCGTGAGCACGCGCGTCTTGCCGGAGCCGGGCCCGGCCAGCACCAACGTCGCGCCGGCAGGCGCGGTGACAGCCTGACGCTGCTGGGGATTCAAGCCGGTGAGGATGTCCATGATGAGCCTGGGCGGGGCAACGAGGCGATTCTATCACGCCGGCGCACGGCTGATTCTGGCGGCGCTGATTTCAGATTGTTGCGCTGATTTCTGCCGCCGTGGTTCACGGCATGGCGGCCGCGATTGTGCTGCACGCAGGGCAGCTCTGGTTGGGGCGCACCAGCGAGTAACCCGCCTGCGGGTCATCGTCCATGCCCTTCAATATGGCGAAATCGACATTGAATATGATCATCAGGCGG
>DASCOB010000216.1:0-5889 GCA_036011785.1 Anaerolineales bacterium
AATGCACAGTACCCAACCGCCCTTTCTCTGATGGTGATCCCCATGGCGATTTTTCGCTAGTGCCAAACGCAAATTCACCAATGATGTCGGCTCCTTGAACACCTGCCAGCACCTCACGCAAACGATTCGCCTCCGCGCCGCCTTCGATCGATGTACACTGGCCTTTTTTAATTTTCCACACAATTTGTTCAACGACTTGACCGGACAAACCAATACCAAGCATCACACCATCTACAACTATCTTGCCTTCAGTCTTGTCTTCAACCGCTGCAAAAGCGACTTCAGCCCAGAGCGGCACTGGACCCATCATCTGGCCCCGCTTCTTAATTGGCGTCACTTCGAGAGCAGGACGCCCAACTATGGACACCACTACATCAGTGCCAGCGGGCGAGGTTACTCTACAAGTCGCACCTTTTTCCAGTGCTTTCATTGCGTTCTGAGCTCGAGCAGTTGCATCCAGAATATCATCCTTTGTTAAGTCCCACTCGCCCATGCCCTCTTCAACGGACGCAATCTTGGCATTGGCCGCACAGGATTCCTTTACTGCAGAAACATGAGCAAATCGATTGGCCCACTCTAGGTTAGTAATAATGATGATCTCATCCGAGTTGGTCATCGCGTTGTGAAGGTTACGTGGTGGCGCCATGGGAAAACGAGTATCCGCTATGCCACGACGCACCTGGTGCTCGTTACTCGCAATGACGGGAAATGCACCGCGCTCCACGCAAACCTCCGCCAGCGCGGCGGCCTCGTCACTATGATCATCGTCAGTAATGATAGTAACAACATCTTCCTGCCCGACCGACATGCAAACATCCACGACTAGTTCCGCATCGCGGCGCAGTGATTTAGGTAATTTGCTCATGGTTGGCCCTCCTTTTCGTTAGTAAGAACACGCAATTATGCATCAGGTTAACTTTGAAACGCGGGCAACACTTGTCTAGAAAACCGCTCGACTTGTCCAAACTGGTCCAACGAACCAAACCGGCAGATGAAATAGTCAACTCCAGCCGCTGAGAAAGTCCTAATCCACTCTATAATGTCTTCTGGAGTACCAACTGGGCCCCATTCACCCAGATCCATGGCTTTGCTCAATTCTGGATAGTACTGATCAATGTATTCGCCAATAGAGCGGCTTGCGGCTTCATGACTGTCAGCGATGTTCATGGTTACCTGATAAGACATGCGAAATCTGGACGGGTCACGTCCCTCCTCTTTAATCGCATCCAAGATTTGCTTGTGTTGTGCCCGAAATTCCTCCGGGTGTCGTGCGCGACAACATGTCATCCAGCCATCACCATGTTTCGCGATCCTGCGCGCCGCTTTACTGATAATGCGCGTTACCTTATCTTCTCGTTTGGTACCCACAATCAGACGCGGATTACTTACAACCCAAATTGGAGGCGGCCTCTGTTGAGGCATCAATGGGCCCATTTCCGTTCCCGAATAGAAGCTGATGTCGTCATAATGGAAATGGTCACCTTTGAAGTCTGTCTTCCCTTCAGTCCAGAGTGCTCGTAATACAGCCAGACCCTCTTCGAAAATGCTGGCTCGTTTGCCAAAATCCAGTCCCAGAGCCGCATATTCACGTTTCACGCCTTCCTCGGGATTACCCATACATGCCCCCAGAATTGTCCGTCCGCGAGATATTTGATCCAAAGTTGCCCATTCCAGAGCCAAATATAGTGGATTGCGGGTTGCAGTCACTAAGCAAGCCGTGCCTAAACGAATTTTTTCGGTCCGCTGTGATATTGCTGACATTAACGACAAAGGCTCGTAGCGCGGTTTCGAGAACAAGCTGTCTCCGACCCAAACCGAATCGAAACCTTCGTTTTCTACGACTTCCGAGATATCCAACAGATCGGGTAGAGTGTAATCTGCTGCGATCAGGGGTTCTCTGTTGTTGATATTTACGCCGAACTTTATCAAAGGTTTCATAATTGTATCCCTACCCTCCAACACTCCCCATTCTATTTCCGGGAACTCCTAGGTTCAACCCGCGTGAGGCATGCCACGGTTGCTTTCCTGGCTAAGATCGTACTAGAAATTGACCACAACCGACCATTCTGTCTCTGGTTCCTCCTCCGGATGTGGCACGGCACCAACTCCATCCCGGCACCGGTTTCCAATATGAGTTGTGGTATCCGGATATGTTCGCAATCAGTTGACAGGCAACTGTAGACAGTTGACAATTGCGGAGAACATAGTACCTTGTTTGATCCGCCATGTCAATGAAATATGCATTAGACGGCGCCCCTAACACCACAATACGCCGGCAAACGACGCAATCGTTATGTGCCTGCAGACGCAGGCATCCTTTGCTCCAATTGACGAAGCAACGGCGCGTGCCTGTAACAAGTAAACCCACCCGTGGTTCCATAATTGTCCGCCGGCCGCTCCTCTTGCTCGTTTTGATGGCACAGTTCTGGACTTCTGCCTGCCAGCAACATATTGTCCTAAACCGAGGAAAGCCAACACCTATTGATATTGCGGACCATTCTCCCGGACGTCACACTCCTGCAGGAGAACCGTTCAACTCTGAACCTACTCTGACCATAGGTAATACTCCTGATGCCGGGCCAGTACACTACGCGGTTGATTACACGTATGTTGGCTCCCTAGACCTTACCGCCACGAAACCATCACTCAGCAAGTGCGAACAGTTCTCACCGCTATCATTTCAAGGCAACGGGTTTCGGCCACTGACATACGTACCTACCGGAACATGCATGAACGGAGAGGTAGATTTGTATGAAACCAACGACAGTTCGTATGTGGTTCAAGCGGGTGGCACTTTTGCGGCGTTTGCCCTTACTGACATCACGGATCCTACTAATCCATCATTTGTTGGCGGATGGAAGTGGAATCCACCCACTAACACCATTGACCTAAGATCATTCCGCCAAGGAACACGGCGCCTACTTGCCCTTGCTATGGAGTCCACTAACTATGGCAATGGTACGGCCAGTCCGTGCGGAATTGCAATAGTGGATGTAACAGATGCGAACATCCCGATCCTTGTGAGAAATCTGCACGGCACCGCGATCGGATCAGACGCATCGTGGTGCAATGTCCACACAATCCAAGTCGCTTCAGACAACAATGGCAACGGGCAGTTCATGCTGGTAGCATCTAAAGACACATCCGATTTGCACGTGTTAGACATAAGCAATTTGGAAAACATTAGGGAGGTGAACACATTCTCACATCCGCATCCCAGTTTCGACCAGCACGGAAGGTTGAACTCTTTTGTCCAAGACACAACTGTGGCCGGCAAACGTGTTTACGTGTCATTTTGGGCCGGTGGCGTGATAGTGGTAGATAAACAGAAATTGTTTGCGGGAGCCCAACCGGAAGCCTTCATGCTGACTCCACCAGATGGCATCTCTCCAGCACACTTCAAGGCCAGTCACAGCTTCCCCACAGCGGACGGAAACTATCTGTTTGTTCAGGATTTTGCTAACTTTATACCTGGGTACAGCCAAATTCGGTTATTTGATATTCACGTGTTGGCTCAGCCTCGCGAGGTGTACGAGTTTGAATACGAGCAAACCCTTTCACCTCCCCATCTTATGACCGTGTACGAAGACTTGTTGTTCGTCAGTTGGTATCTGGACGGAATCCGTGTTTTCAAACTTAACGTCGGCGACATGAAGCATGCAAGTGTTGATCTGGTCGCATTTCAACGCGTCAGAGAAGAAAATGCAACTAGCAGCTTCACTATCGACCATTTCGGCGGTATTGTTGATCTGGTTGTGTCACCCTGTAGGGTAAGGACGCAGACCAAAACATGCATCTACGCCTCAGACATGACTCATGGGTTGCTGATCCTGACATTCGAAGGTATTTAATCGTCTCTTGCACGTCTTTCTCAAGAATTTGCTACCTTGTCAATAATGAGCCAAATGTGGGACTCTTTTATGTCTTCATCAGGCTTGAACATTAAACGCTCCTCTTCGGCAGAGTTCGTAAGTCTTAGGGAAGCTGGTTCCCGCCGGATTGACGCCGCTCGCGCTATTTGGTACACTAGTGACGCGGTTGCAGCTCTTTCGCAGCAGCGCTCACCCATGCGCCTTTCCCCGCTCCGGACAACAATCACAGCCATGCTCGCCAGCACCGTACTGCTGGCAGCGGGATGGCTCTGGCTGCGCCCGGCCGGGCCGCTGCTGCGCGCGGCTGAGTTCGGGTTGGACGCCCTTTCGCCGAACGCAGACGGCGTGAGGGACGTCACCCGCATCACGTATCGGCTTGCGCGCCCGGCGCGCGTTTCCATTTCATTCCTCGATGAGAGCGGCCGGCGCTTCCGCTTCCGTAGCGACAACCCGCGCCCTCCCGGTGAGCACCAGCTGCTCTTCTCCGGAATCGTCGCGGGGTTCACGCTGAGCGACGAGAAATTCGAGGGTCAGATTCTGGCGCGCGTGCTTCCCGACGGTGACTACACATGGATTATTGAAGCGGCCGGCGAGAACGAACGTGAGGAGCTCACCGGCGCATTGACAGTCGCCGGCGCGGACAGCGCGTTGCCCGAAATGCGCGGTTTCAGCGTCTCGCCCCCGCACTTCACCCCAAACCGTGACGGCATCAGCGACCGCGTGTGGGTCAATGTGTATCTCACCAAAGCCGCCCACGTGAGTGTGCATCTGCTGGATGACGCCGGAAACCAGCGCCCAATCGCCGAGCGCGCGGGAGACATCCCTGCGGACGAGCCCGGCCTGCACACCTTTGAATACGAGGGCGGGGTGGACCTGGGCGTCAGCCCGCCTCCCGATGGCGTCTATCAGGTGGTGGCGCTAGCCGAGGACGCACTCGGCCAGAAAACGCGCGTCGAGAGCCAGTTGACCATGGAACACGGTGGCGTTCCCCGCGCCGACATCGTCAACGCTCAAGTTGAATTCTCAGATACCACCGTGGTGCAGGGCGAGCGGCTGGAATTCACCCTGACGGTGGAGAATTACGGCGCCGCGCCCATCCGCACCAGCGGTCCCACCCCGGGTTTTGGCTATGCGCAAGACGAGAACGCCAACTCCTTTGGCTGGTACGAAGAATCCGGCGCATGGCGCATCGGCATCGACTGCGACACCTGCATCCGCGACTACCCCTGGCGCTGGGCGCTGGGAACACGAGACGAGTTGACCAGAATAGGGGAACACTGGTACCTGATGCCCGGACAACGTGCGACCGTCAGCGGAGACATCACCATCACCCAGATTCCCGCCCGAAACCCGCTGTACTTCTGGGCCGGGCTGATTCACGAAGACGTGGAGGTCTCCAACATCAACAACCGTGTCGACCCTCATTTCATCACCATCGTGCCGAAGGACTGACCCGCCGCCATGACCCTCTCCAAAGACCGTGCCCTCCCCGGCGTGCAGGCTCGCGCCACCGAGCGTCTCGCCAACCTGCCGTGGTGGGGGCTGGTCATCCTGCTGGCGGCCATCTTCTTTGTGTACAGCTTCGCCACCGACCAACGCTATCAAGAAGTCATCGAGAAACTGATTGTCGGCGTGCGCCTGACGCTGACCGTCACCATCAGCGCCTACGCCTTCGCTATCACATTGGGCCTCTTTACCGGGATGGGACAGCTCTCGAACAACGTGGTAGTGCGCAACGCGGCGATGCTCTACGTGCAGGTAATCCGCGGCGTACCTATCATCGTGCAGATTTTCTACACCGCCTTCGTGATTGTTCCGGCGGCAATCGCTGCCATAAGCCTGCTGGGAACCCGGCTGGCTGCCGGCGGGTGGCTGCCTGCCGAGAATGCGCTCGCCACGCTGACGGTTCGCGATGTGAATTTCATGACCCGTGGTATAATAGCGCTGGCTATTTCGTACGGCGGATTCTCATCTGAGATCTTCCGCGCCGGCATCCAATCGATTTCCACCGGACAGG
>DASCOB010000217.1:0-52483 GCA_036011785.1 Anaerolineales bacterium
GGCGGCTGCTCGGTGACGGGCGGGTACGTGTACCGGGGAGGAAATCTCAAGGGCCTGCAAGGCGTCTATGTGTATGGGGATTACTGTTCGGGCCTAATATGGGCATTGTTCCACACTGCCCCTGACGAATGGACGAACAAACTACTTATCGAAAGCGGGTTGAAAATCAGTTCGTTTGGAGAAGACGAATCGGGTGAGGTTTATGTAGTGGATCATGCCGGCGGAATTTACCGGTTGAAGCACGTAATGGAGCCGTAGCACTGTAAAATCACTATGGTGTCTTCCAATTTACGCCGCATAATGGCAGGTGCGTGGGCGCCCGCGCTCGCGGTAATGGTTGTCGCCGTTTGCTACCTCTCGACCCTGATGTGGCGGATTAACGGCAGCGACAGCGTCTACGCCGATGACGTGGGCGAGTATCAGGTCGCGCTGCCGCTGTGGGGCACGGTGCACCCCACCGGCACGCCGCTGTATATGCTGCTGGGTTCGCCTTTTGTGAGCGCGTTGCGCGGGGTGGGGTTGGCTCCGTCGGCGGGGGCATCGCTCTTCTCGCTGCTTTGGGCAGCCGCAGGGGTAGCCCTTCTGGCTGCCATTCTGATCAGGCTGGCTGTGCCGCCGGTGCTGAGCGCGCTGGCCGCGCTCGCGATCGGACTGACCCGTTCAATCTGGATACATGGATCCATCGCCGAGGTTTACAGCCTGTGGATGTTCATCACGCTGCTGGCGCTGCTGCTGGCGCTAAAGCTCGATGCGCGCTGGTCGGACGGCGGCGGGTGGCTGCTAGCCCTGCTCGCCGGGCTGGGCGTGGCGCACCATCGCCTGTTTGCGCCTCTACTGCTTGTGCTGGCGCTGTGGCTGTGGAGGCGCGCGCCGCGCGGAAAAGCACTCTGGCGCTGGGGAGTGTTCGCCGCGCCGGCCTTCGCGGGCGGATTTTTTCCATATGCCGATATGGTGTTGCGCGCTCGGCTGGGGGCGGAATGGATTTACGGCGATCCGGGCTCCTGGGCGGGATTCTGGTCGCTTTTCTGGGCGCGCGAGTACAGCGGCCTGCAGGGCCTGCCGGGTGGCCTGCGGGAACTGGCGGATGCGCTCGCTCGCAGCGGCAGTGTTTTGTGGGGGGAGTTGCGCTGGCCAGGGTTGCTCTGGGCGCTGCTGGGTGTTCTCCTCGCGATGCGCGCGCCGCTGCGCCGGCCGGCAACACTCTTGCTGGGCACGGCGCTAGCTTACTTGCTGTTTGCCATTGCGCTTCCGCGCGCAAACTTTTTTGAGATGGCTGCCATGCCGGTGGCGGCCGCCGTGCTGCTGACGGCGACGCTCGGCATCGGCAGCGTCGCCGATTCAGCCCTCGGTCTGCGCGTGGCCGCCGCCGCAGCGCTGGCTGTGGTGACTGGCTGGTATGTGCTTAATAATCGGCCCGCGGTGCTGCAGATTACACGTGACCCGGCCGGAGTGCAGGCAATCGCTCAACTCGATGATCTCAATGCTCCCGCCGCGGCCACTATCATGTCGCCATGGGGTCGGCGTCATTTCGCGCTGGCGTACTCCACGCGCGTGGAGCGTCGTTTTCCCGGCTGGCGCGTGGCGCATCATGCCGAGGACTGGCGCGAGATTTTGCAGCGAGAATCCACGGTTTACACCAACGCCGATTCGATATACGGATTCGGGTCGGAATGGTGGCGCGAAACTCTGCGCGCAGAGCCATACTTTAGCGCCGCCGGCCCGGGCTGGGTGGCCATCAGCCTGAGCCCGCTGCCGATGGATGCCGAGCGACCGGCTCACCTCGAGCTTGCGTCCGGGATGCACCTCAAGGGTTGGACGTTTAAGGAACAGGACGGCGCTTTTAAGGCGACCCTATGCTGGCAAGCGGTGCAATCCCCGATGGCCGATTACAGCACCTTTGTGCATCTGGGCAGCGTGGCGAAGATTGTGCTGCCAGAGCAACTAGTGGCATCTTCCGACCACTCCACCCCGGTAGACGGGTGGCGTCCGAGCGGCGGCTGGCAGCGCGAAGAGGTGGTCTGCGATGCGCATTCGATTGCGCTTCCGCCCCAAGCTGGGTTCAGCCATGTGATCGCGGGGATGTACACGCGCACAGAGTCAGGAGGTTTTGAGCAGCTGGGGGCGTTGCGCTGGGCGCGCGCGGGGCGCCGATGGAGCGTGGTGCGGTGATGGCTCTTTCCACAGCCCTAGCTTTGTTTGGTTTGGCGGTGTTCGCGGCCTGGCCTCTACTGCGTGCCGGCGCTACCACGGTCATTGACGGGACAAACCACTTTTATCGGTTGGCCGAACTCCACTGGGCGCTGCAGAACGGAAGCATCTATCCACGTTGGTTGCCGGATTTCGCCTACGGGTTTGGAGTTCCGACCTTCAATTTCTACCCGCCGTTGAGTTACTGGGCCGCAGAGGTGTGGGCGCTGCTGGGGATGCCCCTTTCCCGGGCGCTCGAGATAGGCTATTTCTCTGCGCTGCTCACGCTAGTTGTTGGAGCATACCTATGGGCGCGCGCGGTGTTCCACTCAGAGGCGGCGGCCCTGGCCTCGGCCGCCTCGTATGGCCTGTGCCCGTATCTATTTGTAAACTTACTGCGGCGAGGTGCGTACCCCGAGCTTTGGGGTATGGCGCTGGCGCCGTGGGTGCTGCTGGCGGTTTTACGGCTGGCACGGAATACATGCGCCCGATCAATGCTTTTCCTGGCGGCTACGGTTGCCATCCAGATCTTGGCTCATCCGCTCTCCGCTTTCATGCTCATTCCGTTCCTTCCCTTGTATCTGGTCGGCTTGATTCAAGTTGATTGGCGGCGGTGGTTATGGGCAGGTGGCGCGCTGGTACTTGCAGCAGGGTTGGCGGCTATTTATTGGTTTCCGGCGCTGGCTGAAGAACGCTTTGTGCAGATGTCGCGTACTGTGAGCCACCCGCTGCTGGATTTCCACAACCATTTTCTCTCCTCGAGCGCATTGCTAGCCTCGCCGTACGTGCTCGATTCTTTGCGAATATTCATGCCCATGCAGCCCAGCCTTAGTTGGGTCGTGGTCGTGTTAGCCCTTGTGGGGTGGTGGGCGCAACGACGGCGCCTATCCATCCTTGTAATTGGGGTGATTGCGTTAATTATGGTTTTTCTAGTCACGCCCGCGTCAATGGTGGTGTGGGAATCGGTGCCTAAGATGCCCATGGCCCAGTTCCCTTGGCGTTTTGTGGGGCCGCTGAGTCTGCTGGCCGCGATGTTGGCTGGATGCGGCGTGGCTGCACTCAGACAACGGTGGGTCTTACCACTGTTTGTGCTGGGGGTCGCGCTGTTTTCGATGGGTTGGATGTTTGGCTATCCAGCTGCCAGCCTGGAGGGGAAAACGCATGCGGACATTCCAGTGTTTGAACGGAAAACCGGCCTAGTTGGTTCAACCGTGTTCGGTGAGTTCCTGACCGTGTGGATGCCCGAGCTGCTCTCGTATGGCGTATTCGAGGATAGCTACGCAGCCCGCGAGCTGCCGCCACCTCGCCTGGACGTGGCGTCGCTGCCCCCCGGCGTGCAGGTGCTGCGCGAGAGGCCGCGGTTCGATTCCACTTCGATCGAGTACGAGACGAATGCACCTTTCGATGCCCGCCTGCACTGGTTGATCTTTCCCGATGTCCGGGCTGAAGTGGACGGCGTGTCTTTGCGGGTCGGGCCGGAGCCGGGTACCGGCCTGGTGCTTGTTTCTGGGCTGCCTGCCGGGCGGCACACGTTCACCGTCGGGCAGGTGCTCTCCGGTCCGCAGCGCCTCGGCACGGCGATCAGCTTGGCAAGCCTGGTGATACTGGTCGGCGGCTGGCTGTTGACACGGCGCATCGTGCGGGGGCGGCGCGCCACACCTTCACGATGGTCGGGCATTTCGGTCGCGCTGGTTGCTGTTGGCTTGATTGTGATGCGGGTGACCTGGCTGGACATACGACCGTCGCCTTTCTATCGCTCCAGCTTCGACGGAAAGTACGTGGAGGGAGCGGAGCCGCGTGCAGTCGATTTTGGCGCGAAGATGCGGCTCGTCGGTCTGCGTGTGAATGAGCGCAAGAACGAGGTTCGGCTCTACTGGCGACCGCTGCAGAAGCTGAGAGTTGATTACAGCACGGCCTTGTATTTGGAAGATGCAGAGAGGTATCGCTATGGCCAAAAGGACAGCCAGCACCCCGGGGAGGTGCCCACCAGCCGCTGGGAGGTGCAGCAGTACGCGGACGACGTGCACGCGTTGCATCCCTTGCCAGGGACGCCCCCCGGGGAGTACCGTCTGGTGACCGGCGTTTATTCGGTGGATGGCGGCTTGGATGTGCTTACGCCGCAGGGGCCAGCCGGCCACTATGTGGACGTCGGCGCGTTCACGGTGCCGCGCGCCGGTCGCCCACCCAGCATCGCGGAGCTGGCGCCGCAGGTGGTGAGCGAGAGGTCTTTTGGAGATTTCACCTTGCTGGGTTACGACATTGACCGGCCGGCGGTCGAGCCAGGAACGCCGTTCTATGTGACGCTTTACTGGCAGGCAACCCGGGCGCTTCCCGCCGGCACTCTTTTGGAGTTGGTCTTGCGGCGGGGAGATGATGTGCTGGCGAGCGTGACCGCACCCCTGACCACCCGCTCTGTGGGTTGGGTGGTGGACGAGGTGGGGCGGGGCCCGCAGCGCGTTCCCGTGCCGGCTGAGACGCCGCCCGGCAAAGGCATTATCCTGTTGCGCCTGGGTGGGCGGGAGATGGTTCTGGGCGAGATTGATGTGGCGGATTGATTCAGTCCGTTGTCACCACCCCCACCGGCACTGCGTCTCTTCCGTCCGGCGTGGCATAACGCGTGCCGTTATCCAAACGATATAGCCCCAGAGAGACGCGATAATCGCCGGGCGCGGCGTTGGGGGGAAGGCGCAACGTGTGCCGCTGCGCAAATCGTAAGCCCGGGCGCCACAGTTCGGGCGGAATGTCCAAGCCATCATCTCCAACCAGGAACTCGCCCGCCGGACCAAACAGGTGCGCAGAAATGCTGATAGGCGGCGGCAGGAGGGCATCCACCTGCCATAGGGCGCTAATGTTCATTGTTTCGCCTGCGCGCGTCACTGTCGCCCCCAGCAGTGTCAGGCCCTCTCCCAGCGTGGCCGCCGGGAGAGGGTCAACGGAGGGCATGACCCGGGCTCCGACGAGCCGATAGGGCAGCACCATATCTTGCGCCGAACCTCTCTCCACTCCGGGAAGGTTTTCGATGGTCACTACGGCTCCGTCCGGGATCATGGCAATCAAGTCGCTTTCACGGGCTGGCACAATGATCAGGTAGTTGTCCGGGAGTGGGGGAATGGGAGCATCTTTGTGCAGTACTAAGAGCAACTCTTCATTTGTGGCAGTGGGCGGCAGCGGTGCAGCGGGTTGGAGCAGCCGCAGTGCGGGCGTGGCGTCGGGCACGAGTGGAACCAGGAATCTCACAGCCGGATTCTCGCTCCAGACAGAGGCTTCCATCCACGCCTGCCGTTTCGGTGCGGGGTAACTCGAGCTGGCGAGCACGCCCTTGTCCTGCCAGCCCACATTCAGGAAACGGTTGACTGCCGTGGCGACCACGGTGATAGGGTGATCAAAAGATGTCGCAATCTGGGGCCGTGCCAGGTGCCGCTCGAGCCAGAAATCGCGCGTCGTGATGAATGCCGAGCCGAGCAGCATTGCACCGACAACCAGCAGTGCTAGCAGCGGTTGTACCAGAGTGGTCAGGCGACGATAAATCCAATCTATCCCTATCGCGGGCCAGATGAAAAGCACTGGCAATATCGTGCTGGCGCGGCGAAAATGTGGCGCGGAATGAGAAAAGATCGTCACCAGCAGCCCAGCACCTACCCATATACTCAGCAATAGCATTTTCGTTCGCCACCGCCTGCGTAGCGAAAGGCCCAGCGAAATCAGGAATGGAACAGCCATGATTAGGTCGAAGACTGGCCGGCCAGCAATGTTCTGGCGCCAATTCCAGTCCCCTTTAGATTTCATCACGAACATTCGCAACACAATCAGTGTTTGCTTTCCTGTTGTAGTCATGACCGTATTGAAGTCATCTCCGGCACTGAAGACAGAAACATCTTCGCTGCGTTCGATCACTGCCGTCCAGTTGCCCGATGCGTAGAGGAGGAGGGGTGTAGCCGCGAGAAGAAACGCGGCCACAAAGAACAGTGCACCTGGCCACAAGCGCCGGGCAGCGCCGCCCATTGCCAGCAGCAGCGCCCACAGTGGAAATATCAGCGGGACCACACGCGCCGCCTCGTATGTGTATAAAGCCAGGCCAATCAGCAGGCCGGACAGGGTCCAACACCACCATCGGCGGCTTTGCCACCCTCTGACGCCCAGCCATAAGCCAAATGACAATAAGAGCGCTGACATGGCTGGATTGTCGCCTAGGCGTCCGAGAAGGATCATCCAAACGGAAAACGCGCCGGTAAACGCGGCCAGGAGGCCAATTCGCCGGCTGAACAGGCTCCGCGCGACCAGGTAAACGCCGAGAACAGTGCCGCAGCTGGCAAGGATCGCCGGTAGGCGAATTGCTGCCGGGGTTCTCCCCAGGATGGAGACGGAATGCGCAACCGCGTAGGTGAATAGTGCCGCCCGGCTGTTTTCACCCGCAAAATAGATCGGTCTTGCGCCACGGATGATCTCAAGCGCGTCCAACCCCTCGACTGCTTCGTCGTAATACAGCCCGGCAGGCAGCGAGGCGAAATCAACAAAGCGCAGCAAGGTAGCCAGTGACAATGTCAAGCCGATCGCGAGTACCGCTGCGCGGGTAGCGCCCGGGTTACCTCGCGCTGACATTGGCGGGCGAAGGTGGTTTGACTTCATTTCTTGCCTACAGATTGCTAGGGAATCACGGTGAGCAGGCCGAGCAGCGCGCGGCTATCGGTGTGTTCGCCTGCGCCCGTGATTGGAAGCCGCTCGCCGGTCACTCGGTCTACAAGGCCGGCGTGCAGGCGATATGCGCCCGGTTGCGCGTCGACGGGGATAGTAAACGCATGGGGGTCGTCCACATATTCTCCCGCCACCCAGCCAGCA
Organism: Anaerolineales bacterium; assembly: GCA_036011785.1. Classification (GTDB taxonomy): domain Bacteria; phylum Chloroflexota; class Anaerolineae; order Anaerolineales; family UBA11657; genus CAJWGI01. The sequence continues at coordinate 7,024 of DASCOB010000217.1, forward strand.
GAAGGGCGCGTCCAATTCAGTGGAACGCCATCATGTTGGGTGACCAGTTCTCCGGCTAAACTTTCCAGATGCACGAAGACGCTCACGTCTTCGGTGGGCGTGGCCAAGGCGTGCCAAAGGAGGCGGATTTCTAGCACTTCACCTGGATGCGCCTGTGGCTGGCTCCAATCATAGCCGCTGAGAAGGATGTCGTTGCCGAATGCGAGCCGTACTGGATGGATGACCTTCGGTGGCTCAAAGATGCGCTCGGGGGCGGTGACGCGCAGCTTCACCAAGTATGTGATAGCGCTTCCCTCGGAACTCGCTCGTACCGTCCAGCTGTGCTCTCCGTCCGGCAGGTCGGCCGGCAGGCGCAGCAAGTGTTGACCGCGCCAGACGTCGCCCGTGCGCCACTGACTGGTCGGGAAGCCGGGCGTTGGGTCGAGTCTGAGCGCGAAATCTGTTCCGCCCAATGCGAGGGTGATGTGCTCATCGGAGCTAGGCGCAGTTTGCGCGTGAAAGAAGAGAGTGACAGTCATCAAACCGCCGGGGCCGGCCTGCCGGCGGTCAGCGCTTCCGCCGAGCAGAGTAATCTCCGGGGTCAGGCGGGTTCCTGTTTCGATCTGCATCTCCAATGCGGCCGCCGATGCCGGCGTTGGTGGGCGCACAACTTTCACCGTCCCTAGGTCAATGCGGTCTGTCTGCGGCACGCCTTCGGGTGTGACGGCTTTTGATGTCTCCAGAGTGGCGTAGTCGAAGAAGGTCCCATACAGTCGGTATTCGCCCGGCGGTGTTCCGGGCAGGAGCTGGTATTGGCGCGCGAACTGGGCGTACTCTTCCACTGGCCAGTACTGTGTGCGCGGCGGCTCGCGATGCCAGCGCGGCGGCACGGTCTCGTGCGGGTTGATGTTCCAGATAAGGTTGTCAACACTCTGCAGCCGGAAGAGTGGCCGGTAATCGCGCTGGGGCGTGCTGCGCGGGGTCAGGTACAGGACTACCTCGAACGTGCCGCCGCTCGGCACCGGATCGGGCCTGACGCTGTAAGCGAGCGTGTCCAGGCCGTTGTCGAGCGAGACCGCCAGCGGAGTGCCGAGCGAAGCCGCCTCGATCGAGGTGCGCTGAAACGCGTTGTCGCTGCGGTCAATCAGCAGCAGCTTAGCCGCGAGCAGCGCGAGCGGCAACGCCAACAGCAGAGCAGGAGCGCGCGCGTGGCGCCACGCGCACGCTGCCGGACGCGGCGAGGCAGCAAGCAGCGCGGCGATAGTTGCCAGCAACGCAGCCACTGCAATACTGGATGCCAGCGCGCGCAACGGGGTGACGCCAAAATAAACGCGCAATTCGTGTTCGCCGGCCGGGACTTCGAACTTTATCAGGCCCGTGCCCGCCGCCACCTCGAGCGGGCGTGGCTGTCCATCGACGCTGACGCGCCAGCCGAGGTAGTAGAACATCTGATAGGCAGCGCTGAAGGCCTCGGGGGTGCGCAGGGTTGCGCGGAAGTCCAACGGGTCCGGGTCGAGGATATCGAGCGTTGCCCCGGCGGGAAGCCCGTGCAGCCGCTCGGGCGTGTCGCCCGCCTGAAGCGCCTCGGCCAGCGTGTTTTCCTGCGGCAAATAACGCACGGTCTTTGGAAGAAACTCGCCTTTGGCAGAGGTACCCACGGTGAAAGTGTTGTACTCGTATTCCAGCATGGTGCCTATAGTGGCCTCTGCGAACTCGGCGCAGTAGCGCGGATACCACCAGGATAAGTGACCGAGCGTGGCTACGGTGGCGATGACTGCGGCCGCAACCCAGGAGCGATTCGAACTTGCGAGCCAGCGCACCGCCGCCCCGGCCAGAGTGGCAGCGCACAGCGTGGCGACGCCAAGCATGCGCCACGGGAACTGCACGAATGGCAGCAGCGGGAGCGCATCCCAGAGCGTGCGCGTTAGTGGGAGGGTGAGCGCGCCGTAAAGCAGCAGGGCGCCAAAGAAGAACAGCGGACGCGCCGCGCCACGTTTCGGCCGGCGCGTGTCCGCGCGAGCGGGTCGCAGCGTCACAGTGGCCGTCCCCAGCAACGCCATCCCGGCGGCGATGGCCCCGAGCGCCTTTGGTGGCGACGGGTTAATTAAGCGCGGCTGCGTGGCTACCGGTGGAGCCAGTAATTCGGCGCTGGTCAGGAAATTGGTGTAATAGGTGAAAACCGGCGGGACGAGCAACTGCTCGGTCTGCACCAGGCCGCGTTCTGCCAGCGCCGGCATCCAGAAATGGGCGCTGAGCGCCAGCCCTGCCAACATGATGGCAGCAGCGCGCGCCAGCAGCTGCCGGCGTCTTTGTTCGCCGGAGATAAACGCTGCGTATCCCGCAATGAGTGGCGTGGCGAGGAGTGCTGAAGCGTTGTGGGTGTAAATCAGGGCAGCAAAACACAGCGCCGCGAGCGCCCCCCAGCGCAGCGATTCGCGCCGCAGCGCCCGGTCCAGCGTCCACAATATCAGCGGCAGCCAGACCAGCGCCAGGGTCTCGGCGAGCGCGCCGCGAAAGAGTATATTGAAAGCCAGATACGGTGAGGTCTGGTACACGACTGCGGCGGCCAGCCCTGCCCACGGGCCCCACCAATCGCGCACTAGCGCAAACACCGCCAGCCCGGCCAGCAGTATGCACAGCGCCAACGCGATGTGCAGCGCAAGCGGATAGATGAAACCCAGCGCGTGCAGCCCGGCGAGCATGTATGAACCCAGCGGGGCGTAAAAATTGTAGAGCGGATAGCCGAAGCCGTGCGCCATGTGTGGCGACCAGCGCGGAAACCAGTGACCCAGCTGGATGGCGGCTTCAAGACCGAGGGCTTTGTGCATGTGGAAGACGCCGTCGTCAGAGCAGGTGGTGCGCGCCTGCAGCAGCGGCCAGATTGAAAACAAGCCAAAGAGCAGCGTGGTTACTTGCGGCAGGCTTCGCCGCGCCCGCCGCGCGGCTGCGCTCATGGTGGGGATTGGCGGTCAGGCCGCATCGTGCGCGTGAGTGTCGCTGCGGTCTTTGCTTTCGCGGACCTCGGTGGAGGATGTGTCGAGCCGAAAGTCGTCCTCTGGCAGTTCGTCGAACAGGTCTGCGAAAGCAGCTGGAATGGAGAGGTCGCTCGCTGTGCGGAAGCGGCCCTGCCAGCGGCGCCCGGCCACCAGGAAGCGGCAGCCCGCTGCTTGGGTGGTCGCCAGCGCGGCGTGCATCTTGGATTTATCATCGTCGTAATAGCGTGATTGCAGCAAGCGCAGCGCGGTGTCGTAGCCGACCACGAAAACCGAATCTCCAAAACTGGCCGCTTTCTGAACGAAAAGCGGCCGGCGGGTGAGCACCAGCTGCCATGGCCGACGGAACTGGCGCAGTCGCCGGATAATCTCAGCGTGACTGAGCGCGCCTTTGTCGGCGTTCTGCACCGAGAGTTCGAATACCACGCGGCGCTGTAAGCGGGCAGCGGCGGCGCGGGCCAGCCGTATGTGCCCAGCGTGCAGCGGGTTGAAAGCTCCGGAGAGCACCGCCATGCCACCTAGTGACCGGTCAGCAGCCATGTCGCCATCGGGGCGTATCGTCACTGTATTAACTTTGCCCGCCAGTAAGCTGTCGAGCAGGTCTCTGCACGCCTCGGAGCTCGTCTTCAGCGCTTCCGTTTCTCCCAGCTGCAGCTCGAGGGCGGGTTCCAGCCCGCATGCTCGCGCCAGCCCTTGCAGCACGATTCTGCTGACTAGGACTTCCTCTCCATGGCGCGCACGCGCGCCCTTTTGCAGCGTGATTGCGTATTGGCTGCAGCGCGTGCGCTCGATTACGCACACGCGGCATCCGTGCTTGCCGCGTTTGGCGTAATCGGTGGCGATGGTGGCGGTGCAGCCGATGCCCACCACCGGCGCGTCGCCCGCGCTCAGGCGCAGCCCGCGCTGGTAGGCATGACCGGCCATCGACCGAGCCGTCTTCGCGGTGACAAAGCGCCGTGGCTGCGTGCCAAGAAGATCGATGGTGGAGAGCGCGGCGTAACGGTCAACCGCCTCTAGCACGGTGCGGGATGAGCCGCCCTGGCTGTGCAGCCAGAAGAGCGCTAAGCTGCCCGCTCCGGCAAACTCCAGCACTGCCTGCTGCGGAGTGGCGTGAATCTCTGCGACCAGTTGCTCTATTTCAGGATGCATCACGATTCCGTATTATACGGCGCAATTACAGCTCTGCCGGTACTGCGCACCGTAGGTGGCCACAAAGCCAAATTCGTCCGCAGCGCATGGCGTGCTGCGGGCCGCTGAAGTACAATTAACCACAGGAGAAAATGCATTCTCGCAAGTGATTCTGTGGCTAGAACGCCGCCCTTCCGGATGGCGCAATTACTGTGCTCAACTGCCCTGCCGGAGAGATCTACTAAACGGTGTCACTCGGTGGGCCGCAGAGGAAAACTATGGAAATTGGCCTAGTAAAACGGATTGACATAGACGGCCAGATGCGCGATGCGTATTTGGATTATGCCATGAGCGTGATCGTGGCGCGCGCGCTCCCGGATGTGCGCGATGGCCTCAAGCCCGTTCACCGCCGCATACTCTACGCTATGCACGACATGGGCCTGCGCTCCAATGGCCCGTTCAAGAAATCGGCGCGCATTGTTGGTGAGGTGCTGGGCAAATACCACCCGCACGGAGACCAAGCTGTTTACGACGCCATGGTGCGTATGGCGCAGGATTTTTCCATGCGCTACCTTCTCGTCAGCGGACAAGGAAACTTCGGTTCGGTGGATGGCGACGCGCCCGCGGCCATGCGCTACACCGAGGCCAAGATGGCCGCCACCGCCGAGGAGATGCTGCTTGACATAGACCAAGACACGGTGGATTGGAGCGCCAATTTTGATGACTCGCTGCAAGAACCGCTGGTGCTGCCCGCCCGGCTACCCAACCTACTGCTCAACGGCGCCGCCGGAATCGCGGTGGGAATGTCCACCAACATCCCGCCACACAACCTGGGCGAACTGACCGCCGCAATCCGTTATCTGATTGATCGCGATGACATCCTTGCTGTCATTGAGGCGCAGGGAGACAAAGCGCCAACCAAATTGGCCAAGAAGTTCGGCCTGACGAAAACGCAGGCCGAGGCCATCATGCGTATTATCTTGCACGGCGAAGACGGCCTTGGGAGCCTTGAGGCCGCCGCTGAGGAGAGCGGTCTCGATTTGAGCGAGGAGGCTGGGGATGCCTCGGTGGCCGAACTGATGACATTCGTCAAAGGGCCAGACTTCCCCACCGGCGGAGTCATTGTGGGCAGCGATGGCATTTTGGCAGCCTACAGCACCGGCAAGGGTCGCGTGGTAATGCGCGGGCTGGCACAGATAGAGGAACCGTCCCCGGCGCGACATCAAATCGTCATAACGCAGATTCCTTACCAGTTGAACAAAACCGTGCTAATTGAGCGCATTGCCCAACTAGCGCGCAGTGGGCGTCTGAAAATGATCGCCGACATGCGCGACGAATCGGACCGGTGTGGCATGCGCATTGTCATCGACCTGAAACGCGCGGCGCACCCGCAGGCGGTGCTCAACCAGCTCTACAAATACACCAGCCTGCAGAGCACCTTCGGCGTGCAGCTGCTCGCGCTGGTGGGCGGCGAACCACGACTGCTTTCCCTACGGCGGGCGCTGCAACTGTATATCGGCCATCGCCAGGAAATCATCACGCGCCGATCGGAGTTTGAGCTGCGTAAGGCGCTAGAGCGTGCGCACGTGCTGGAGGGATTGCTCATCGCAATCTCTAACATCGACGCTGTTATCAAGACCATTCGCAAGGCCAAGGATGCTGATGTCGCCCGGGGCGCGCTGATGAAGCAATTTGACCTGACTGAGGTGCAGGCGCGCGCTATCCTCGACCTGCAACTTCGCCGCCTGGCCGCGCTGGAACGCCTGCAGATTGAGCAGGAGTATGAGCAGAAGCAGAAACGTATCGAAGAGCTGCAGGACCTGCTGGCGCACCCCAAGAAAATCCTCGGGTTGATAAAAGACGACCTTGAGGTAACGGCGAAAAAGTACGGTGACGAACGCAAAACGCGTATAGCCTACGATGCCAGCGACGAACTGAGCATCGAAGACATGGTTCCTGATGAGGCCATACTGGTCACGATCACCACGCGCGGTTTCATCAAGCGCATGCCGCCGCGCGAGTTCCGGGCGCAGCGTCGTGGCGGCAAGGGCGTCATCGGTCAGGACATGCGCACCGAGGACGAAATCGATCATCTGTTCTCGACGCGCTCGTTGAAGCCCATTTTGTTTTTCTCAGACAGAGGGAAGGTGTATTCGCAGAAGGCCTATCGCATCCCGGCCGCGCGCCGTACCGACAAAGGAGTCTCGCTGCACAATATCCTCCCATTGGAAGCCACGGAAAGGATCACAGCTGCCGTGCCGGTTCCCAGCTTCGCTGAGGCGGAATTCTGCACCATGGTGACGCGCAACGGGAAAATCAAGCGCGTGGCGCTCAGCCAGTTCGAATCGGTGCGCCCCTCCGGGCTGATTGCAATCGGCCTGGCACGTGATGATGAGCTCGGCTGGGTGCACTTGACGGTCGACAAACAACACATAATCATAATCACCGAGCAGGGGCAGGCGCTGCGTTTCAACAGTAGTCTGGTGCGCAGCATGGGCCGGCCGGCAGCCGGCGTGAAGGCGATAAACTTGCGCAAAGGCGACCGCATCAGCGGCATGGTGACAGTTACGGAAGACGGAGAGCTGCTGGTGGTGACCGCAAACGGCTACGGCAAGCGCACGGCCATGGCAGCGTACAATCCCAAAGGCCGCGCCACTATGGGCGTGGCCACCTTTTCGCGCAAGGCCGTCGCTAAGCTCACGGGGCCTATTGTGGCCGTGCGGAGTGTGCAACCCGACGACCAGATAACCATCATCTCTGTCAACGGGCAGGCTATCCGCACCACTGTTTCCGATATCCGTCTGCTGGGTCGCGCCACCAAGGGCACGCGCCTTATGAACCTGAAGCCGGGCGATACGGTCGCCTCGGTGGCGCGCCTTTTGATGGCCGACCTGCCCGATGACGGCGGTGACCAACCTGCGCCCGATGCCGCCAAACTGATAACTGAACCAGCAACCGAGTGAGGGCGTGAACGAACTACTCCTTTCCGAGCCGTTGACCACCTATCTGCCGGAAGCCGACCCGGCATTGCTGGCGGAGGTGATGGTCGCGTTTGCCAACAGCGATGGCGGCGCAATTGTGCTCGGCGTGGACGAAGCCGGTCGGCTAACTGATGCCCCGATTCACGGGGAGGAACTGGATGGTGCTCTGCTTGCCGCCGAGCAGCGCTGCCGGCCGGTGATTCCGACCGGATGGGAGCAATTCGAAGCTGCAGAGGGGTCGGCATTCGTGGTGCGCGTGGCGCGCAGCCCCGAGCTGCACGCGCTGGATGATGGCCGTGTTCTGATTCGTGCCGGTGCCGAGAATCGGCCGCTGACTGGCGAACAGATCCGGATACTGGCCGCCACCAAATCCACCGGCGATTTCGAAGCTGAGGCGGTGATCGGAGCCACTCGCGCGGATCTGGACGAAGAAGTCGTTGCCGAATATTTGCAAAAACGCGAGTCGCGCTGGCGTCGACCGCTCTCCGGTATGGCCGACGAGGTGCTGATGGAAATCGGGGCGCTTACGGCGCAGGGGATGCCCACAGTGGCCGGGTTGTTATTGTTCGGGGCCGCGCCGCAGGCGTTATTGCCGCAGAGCGGGCTTGTCTTCGTTAAGTTTGTTGGTACAGATCCGCGCGGTTCTGATGGACAGGCGGGTTATGGCCGCCGCGAGGAAATCAACGGCCCGCTGGCGCGCATTATTGAAAATGCATGGCAGCTTGTGCACGAAGAAATGGCGGTCGGTGCAGTGGTGGAGGGGTTAGAGCGGGAGGAAAGGTTGGAATACCCGTCTTTCGCCGTGCGCGAGGCGCTGGTTAACGCGGTCTGTCATCGGGACTATCGTTTGCAGGGCCGCCGCACAGAGATGCGCATGTTTTCCGATCGCCTGGAGGTCATCAGTCCGGGCGGGCTGCCCGGCTTCATCACAGTGGACAACATCGTGGAGGAGCATTTTTCACGCAACCCACGCCTAGTGGCGGGAGTGTTCCAGTGGGGCTATATCGAGGAGCTTGGGCTGGGCGTGGACAGAATGATTGAGACGATGGTGCAGGAAGGCCATCCGCCACCGCATTTCAAAGCGCGGCCGCATGCTTTTACGGTGACATTGCAGAACAGCCGTGACCGCAAGGTTGCGCCCAGATGGGAAAGTAACATGAACGAGCGCCAGATGCGCGCGCTCACGCACATCCGTGAGAGCGGCAGCATCGCGAATCGTGAATATCGGCAGCTGTGCCCCGACGTCACCCCGGAGACACTACGCCTGGACCTGGCTGACCTAGTGAGCAAAGGCGTGCTGCTAAAAATCGGCGCAAAAAAAGGCACCTATTACATCCTGAAATAGCTGCGTGCACCCCTTAAATATATCCCAAATTTATCCCAACTGACTTGTTTGGGATATATGCGGCTCCCGCGTCACACCCCGCTGTGCTCTAGTCGCTAATTGCGCTGCAGCGCCTAGCCATGATGCTGATACGTCCGACAGAATACACAGCCAGGCTTTGCAGGATGGCTTGGTTTTGTTACGCCTCCCTGTAGCGGTCGATGTGCTGTTGTTTAGTGGCGGTGAGGGGTGTGGTGACGTCCTGTTTAGTCTTCCACCAATACCGCCCTCGCCGTTGCTGGATTGAAGCCATCAGGGTACCGTGTCGTGGTGGCACTATATTTGATCCCGGTTAGGTTGACAATTCGCGAGTCCGCATATCTGTTTTTCGCGCGGCAGATTTCTGCCGGGGAATCAGTTGCTCTCGCCATCTCGATCTGGTGCTAGGTTTGTTTCACCGCTCGTACTTGCACCGGCTCATCTAGCAGCGCGTGCGCCTGCGCGGAAAACCGTGTCTCCAGTGAGCGGGCAGTGGTGCAAACGACGATGGGCGCGGCAGTTTCCGCGGGTGTGCTGTGGGCCAGTCCATGTGCGGAAAGTACACGCATGACCTGATCCGCCACAGCCGGCGCCAGGTCGATGATGGTGACGCCGAGGCCAACCATATACTGCAGTTGCTTTTTCAGAAACGCGTAGTGCGTGCAGCCGAGCACGAGCGTGTCCACGCCGCGTTCCAGCAGCGGCTGCACATAGCGCAGCAGCGCTCGGTGCGATTCATGTAGTCATCCCGCGCTACAATCATCTCCACCAGTTCCACTATCCCCGGGCACGCCTGCGTCAGCACGGCGGCGTTGCGCGCGAAACGCTCGAGCAGACTTGAAAAGAGTTCGCCCTGAAAAGTGGCCTCGGTGGCCAGCACTCCCACCGCTCCGGTTCCAGTGCTGTGCACCGCCGGTTCCATGCCCACGAAGGGCGTATCGGGGAAGGCCTCCCGCAGCTGGTGCAGGGCGGCCGTGGAGGCGGCGTTGCAGGTGACGGTAATGAGTTTTACGCCCTCTGCGCGCAGCCGGCGTGTGAACTGCGTGGCGAATTTGCGCACGTCGGCCAGCGGGCGGGTGCCATAGGGAAAGTGCGCGTGGTCTGCTAGATACAGCAAACGTTCTGCGGGCGCGCTGCCTTATTTCGCACAATACACACAGCCCACCCAGACCGGAATCGAACACGCCCACCGAGCTATCGTTTCCGACGTGATTTCTCTGCCTATCGCTCACCGCGGAGTACGTTGCGGTGCGGACACGTGGCTAGATATGGCCGTTGCCGCAGGCGCTCACTAGCCCGGCGAACAGACCCTGTTGGTCGGGAGTGTTTTGAATCCACTCGGGGTGCCATTGCACCCCCACCGCGTATGGATGGTTGGGGATTTCGGCCGCTTCCACTATGCCGTCAGGCGCCACAGCCACCTGCCTCATTTCGGGTGCGACTTCGCGACAGGCCTGATGGTGCAGGCTATTCACCTCCACGGAGGTGGCTTGCAGCAGCTGCGCCAATCGTGAATCGGGCGTCACATTCAGACCGTGCGTGCGCTTGTTGCGCGGGTAGTCGGGGTAGTAATTATGCTTGGCTGCGTTCGGCATCTCAGTGGCGAGGTCACGCCAGAGCGTGCCACCGAGCGCGACGTTCATGCTCTGGACACCTCGACAGATGGCCAGCATGGGCTTTTCCTCCTCCGCCGCCCAGCGCACTAGTGTAAACTCCATCTCGTCGCGCTCGGGGTCAATCCGTGTGCAATGGTCTGTGAGGGTGTACCCGTAATGTTCAGGGTGAATGTCTCCACCGCCGGAAAAGACCAAGCCGTCGACGCGGTCGTACAGATCGCGTAGCTCAACCGCCTGCAGCCCGAGCGGGATTAGCACTGGCAGCCCGCCTTGGCCACGCACGGCGTCGACGTAGGGATATAGCACGCCGTACAGGTCTCTTTCGCCGCTGCTGGATTTTCGCCGCGACACGGTGATGCCAATCAGGGGACGGGGCATGTTATCTTGCTCTGAGAAAAGAAAAATGGGCGTGAAACCGGTCGGCGCCACGCCCTGTGGGTGCCCGTACTAATTTGTGCGCTTTTCTTTCAGGCGCGCTTTCTTGCCGGTCAACCCGCGCATGTAATACAGTTTGGCGCGGCGCACTTTCGCCCGGCGCGTCACGGTGACCTTCTCGATACGCGGTGAGCGTAAAAGGAAGGTTCGCTCCACGCCCACGCCGTGCGAAGCGATGCGGCGCACCGTGAAGCTGGCGTCGTTGCCACCGCCGCGGGTCTTTATGACTGTGCCTTTGAATTCCTGCACGCGCTCCTTACCACCCTCGTGGATGTGCACATGCACCGCCACGGAATCGCCGGGATTGATGGCGGGGATGTTCTTGTTTGCAGGCGCTTCCACCGCCTTTCGAATGTGGTTCTTCATGGGAAACCTCTGGTGGTTCTGCCGCTATCGCAATGGCGTGTCGCTTGACCTGCGTTTTCGAGCGACGCGGCGAATTATAGCATAAACTGACACCTGTCAGCGGATGAAAGGCGGACATGTTCGCTGCCGGACGCACCCACGGCTCGCTCCGTGGCGGCAGTTGGTATAATGGCTGTTTGGATATTATAGAGGCGGTTTCGCGATGGTACACCAATGGCTCTTGATAAAATTATCGTCGTCGGCGCGCGGGAACACAACTTAAAAAATATCAGCGTGGAAATCCCGCGCGACAAACTGGTGGTGATAACCGGCCTCTCTGGCTCGGGCAAATCTTCGCTGGCATTCGATACCATTTTCGCTGAGGGTCAGCGCCGCTACGTGGAATCGCTTTCGGCTTACGCGCGCCAGTTCCTCGGGCAGCTTGAAAAGCCCGATGTGGATCACATCGAGGGGTTGAGTCCGGCGGTCTCCATCGACCAGAGAGGCGTGAGTAAGAATCCGCGCTCCACTGTGGGTACTGTCACCGAGGTTTACGATTATCTACGTCTGCTTTATGCGCGCGTGGGCACGCCGCATTGTCCGCAGTGTGGCCACGCTGTCAGCCGGCAATCGGCACAAGAGATAGTGCAGGCCATCCGCGGGCTCCCCGGTGACAGCCTCATCCTGCTGCTTGCTCCGCTGGTCAAGGATCGCAAAGGGCATCATCAGGGTGTTTTCGATGAAGTGCGCAAAGCCGGCTTTTTGCGTGTGCGCGTAGATGGACAAACTTACGATGTGAATGACCTAACTGGCGATGCCGGGGCGCAGTCAACCACGCCGAAGCTGGATCGTTACAGAATGCACACCATCGAGGCGGTGGTGGACCGGCTGGTACTGCGCGCAGCCGATGAGCTGGGCGGCGAAGAGGAACAGGAATTCATCTCGCGCCTGACTGATTCTGTGGAGACCGCGCTGCGTGTGGGGAACGGGATGCTGCTGGTGCAGCCGGTTTCGCCCATGGATACGAGCGCTGATTCCGGCGAAAACCTGCTTTTTTCAGAGCAAAACGCCTGCGCCCACTGCGGCATCAGCCTGCCGGATTTTGAGCCACGATCCTTTTCGTTCAACTCTCCTCACGGGGCCTGCGCGGAATGTCAGGGCTTGGGGCACAAACTTGAAATCGACGCGGCACTGATTATTCCAGACCGCAGCCGCACACTTGAAGAATCCGCCATTGCGGTGATGGAATGGCGCGCCCGCCCGCTCGGCGAAGGGGGCGGCTATTACTGGCAGGCGCTACAGGGCGCCTGCGCACATTACGACATTCCCATGGATAGGCCGCTCGCTGAACTTTCGCAAAAGAAGATAGATGTGCTCCTCCATGGCAGTGATGGCGAGCACATCCCTATTCAATATCTCACCCGTCAGGGAAACCAGGCCGTGTGGCACAATCCGTTCGAGGGCGTAATTGGAAACTTGCGCAGGCGCTACCGCGAGACCGGCTCTGAGTATATTCGTCGCAAAATCGAACACTATATGACGCAGCGCGACTGTGACAGCTGCCACGGGTGGCGGCTGCGCACGGAAGCGCTGGCCGTGACAATCGGGGAGGACAACATTGTGCAGGTCACGCACTGGCCAGTGACGCGACTGCTGGAATGGGCGCAGGCGCTGCCGGAATCCATCCTGAACGTGCGCCAGCGCGCCATTGGGCGGCAGGTCTTGAAGGAAATCACCTCGCGGCTACAGTTTATGGTGAATGTCGGGCTGGATTATCTCACTCTGGCTCGCTCGGCGGCGTCGCTTTCCGGCGGCGAGGCGCAACGCATTCGTCTCGCCACCCAGATTGGCTCGCAGCTGACCGGCGTGCTTTATGTGCTCGATGAGCCCTCCATCGGGCTGCATCAACGCGATAATGGCCGGCTGATTTGCACGCTGAAATCAATGCGCGATTTGGGCAATACGCTGCTGGTGGTGGAGCATGATGAAGAGACCATCCGCGCGGCGGATTGGGTGGTGGACTTGGGACCGGGGGCGGGCAGCCACGGCGGCGAGGTGGTGGCTCAGGGTACCGCCGAAGCCATCATCGCCAATCCCGATTCGCTCACAGGCGCGTATCTATCCGGCCGGCGCTCCATCGCCGTTCCGCCGTCGCGGCGGGCAGGCAACGGGAAACACTTACTGGTGCGCGGCGCCCGAGAGCATAATCTCAAAGGCATTGACGTGCGCATCCCGCTCGGCAAAGTGGTTTGCATCACCGGCGTATCCGGTTCGGGAAAATCCACTTTGATGAATGACATTCTCTACCGCGCCGTCGCGCGGGAATTGCACCGCGCACGCACCCTGGTGGGTGCGCACGATGGCATCGAGGGACTGGAACACATCGACAAGATCATCAATATTGACCAGTCGCCCATCGGGCGCACGCCGCGTTCCAACCCGGCGACTTATGTGGGCCTGTTTGACCATGTGCGCAAACTGTTTGCCGAGCTACCCGAGAGCAAAATACGAGGCTATAAGCCCGGGCGCTATTCATTCAACGTGAAGGGCGGTCGTTGCGAGGGCTGTCAGGGGCAGGGGCAGCTGCGCATAGAGATGCAGTTCCTGCCGGATATATATGTGTCGTGCGATGTCTGCAATGGTGCGCGCTACAACCGCGAAACGCTGCAGGTGCGCTTCAAGGATTTTACGATTGCCGATGTGCTCTCGCTGAGCATCGACGCGGCGACGCAGGTTTTCGAGAACTTCCCGGCAATGCAGCGCAAGCTTTCCACACTGCTGGCGGTCGGGCTGGGCTACATTAAGATTGGGCAGCCGGCCACGACGCTATCTGGGGGCGAGGCGCAGCGGGTGAAAATGAGCAAGGAACTTTCTAAGCGTTCCACTGGTCGCACCCTTTACGTGCTGGATGAGCCTTCGGTGGGGCTGCACGCCGCCGATGTCGACCGGCTCATCGATGTGCTGCAGCGCTTTGCCGATCAGGGCAACACTGTGGTGATTATTGAGCACCATCCTGACATCATCAAGGTCGCCGACCACGTCGTAGATCTGGGGCCGGAGGGCGGCGACCTCGGAGGAGAGATAATGGCCGAAGGTACCCCCGAGCAGGTGATGGCGGTGAAGGCGAGCTACACCGGGCAATTCCTGCTGAAGTATTTAAAGAATTGAACTCGCAGAATGGCCACTTGCTTGCTGAGCGCATCAAGGCGCGCGCCCGTGCGCTCGGTTTTGCTCTGTGCGGAATCACCACGCCCGACCCACCTAAGAACTTGCCTGTGTACCAGTGCTGGCTTTCGGATGGGCTGCACGCGGACATGGAATACATGGCCGGTGAGCGCGCCCGCGAGCGTCGTGCCGACCCCCGCGCGCTTTTCCCCGATTGTGAATCCATTCTGGTGCTGGCAGCGAATTACTTTCAGGGTGAGCCACCCTCACTGGAACCGGTTTCCCTGACCGGCAGAGTGGCACGCTATGCGTGGGGTCGCGATTATCATGACGTCTTGCTGCATCGCCTGAAGGAATTGATTACTTTTGCGCAGGCGGCGGCGGGGCGACCGGTGCGGCACCGGCTGTACACCGATACTGGCCCATTGCTGGAGCGCGAGCTGGCGCAGCGCGCCGGACTAGGCTGGATCGGCAAGAACACCATGCTCATCAACGCGGATGTTGGCTCGTGGACGCTGCTGGCGGAGGCCATGTTGGACTTGCCGCTGCCTCCGGATGAACCCTTTCGCGCCGACCGCTGTGGCAGCTGTACGCGCTGCCTGGATGCCTGCCCGACTGGCGCCATTCTGTCTGACCCACGGCGCGTGGACAGCCGATGCTGCATTTCCTATCTCACCATCGAGCACCGTGGGGCGCTGCCAGCCGAACGCCGTGAATCTCTGGGCGACTGGGTATTCGGTTGTGACGTTTGCCAGCAGGTCTGCCCATGGAACGAGCGCTTCGCGCGGCCGCTGCGTGACCCTGATTTCGCGCCCCACGCACCGTTGCCCCATCCACGGGCGGGAGCGCTGCTTGCTCTTTCGCAGCCGGAATTCAGTAGCGTGTTTCGGGGAAGCGCGCTGAAACGCGCCAAACGCAGCGGCCTCTCTCGCAATGTCGTGGTGGCGCTGGGCAACAGCGGCGAAAACGGCGCTGTTCCATATCTGGAACGCGTGCTCCGCAGCGACCCTGACGTGGTGGTGCGCGGCCATGCGGCCTGGGCACTGGGCCGCAGTGGCGCAGACATGGCGCAAAGCGCCTTGCGTGCCGCGCGGGAATCGGAGACCGAGCGCGTGGTGCTGCAGGAGATTGAGGCCGCGCTCGCAGGGTGGGGCGGGGTCAAGGAGTCGGCGTCGCCGACGGCTGCGGAGTAGCGGTGGCCGAAGGTTGGCGTGTTGGCGTGGCCGGAGTCAGTGCTAGGAGGTCCACAGGTATGCGTACTTTCTGCCCGACGTTGAGCACGTCCGGATTTTCGGCCAGGTCTTCATTCTCCTCCAGAATGGCGTCGAGGGTGGTGTTGAATTTCTCCGCCAGTAGTTGTAGGATGTCTCCGGGCCGCACGGTGTGTTCAATGATGGTGCCGGGGCTGATGTCGCTGGGCATTGGCGTCAGAGTTGGCAGCTTGAAATCGGTCGGCGGAATCAGTATCTCCTGATCTACCTGCAGGAGAGAAGTCAGGTCGATGCCCTGTTCCAGGTTGTAGGCGATGAGGGCTTCTATGTCGATTTCATATTCGTCCGCCACAAAATAAAGCGTGTCGCCTTCCTGAATGACGTAACTCACAGGGCCGCTGCGCGTGGCGGTAGGCGTGAGCGTGGCGGTTTCGGTGGGCTCAAAATGGGTGGCGGTCGGCAGCACGGGCGTGTGCGTGAAAGTTGGCGTGGCGGTGGGTGTGGCGAACAGGGTCCATTGCCCGGCGGTGTAACGTTGCGCCGCGTAAGCCGCCGCTCCCAACACTCCCACGACCATCACCAGCAGCGCAACCACGCGCCAGGTTTTGCTCGCCTGGCCCTTCTCGTCCAGTGTCAGAGCGGTATTTTCCTTCATGCCCGCATCCTTTCCTCGAGCGGATGCCTTCCTAATTGTACCCGAATTATAATGCGGTGATGTGATTGATTGGAACCGCGCTGCGAGAGAGAATGGTGGCTGCATGACCAAAGAATTGATTCAAGCGCAATTCGGCCCCCCCGCGGCGGATTATGTGCGCAGCCCCGTGCACGCGCGGGGCGAGAGCCTGGGCGCACTGCTGGCCCGGCTGCAACGTGACCCCATTCAGCTGGCGCTCGACATCGCCACCGGCGGCGGCCACACCGCGCTGGCGCTCTCCCCACTGGCCAAAATAGTGGTCGCCAGCGATATCACTGCGCCTATGCTTCGCGCAGCGCGCGATTGGCTCGCGGAAAATGGCGCAGAGAACGATCACTTCTGTCAGCACGACGCCGGTCTGATTCCCTTCCTGGAAAGCACGTTTGATGTGGTGACCTGTCGTCTGGCTCCGCATCATTTTGCGGATATTGGTGCCTTCCTGCGCGAATGCGTGCGTGTGGTGCGGTGCGGTGACCGCGTGGCCGTCATCGACAACGTCATCCCGCCGGAACCTCTGGCCATGCGCTTCATCAATGCGTTTGAGCGATTGCGGGACCGCAGCCACAATTTCGAGCACAGCGTGTATGACTGGGAGGCATTTTTCCATGCCGCAGGTATGCGCGTTGAACACCGGCAGCAATTTCGCAAGCCAATTGATTTCGGCGCATACTGCGACCGTATGGGCGTCTCCGAGCGCATGCGCACGCGTTTGCGGGTCATGCTGCTGCAGGCGCCGGCGGCGGCGCGAGCCGCGCTTAACCCACGCGTGGTTGACGGCCGTATGACGTTTGATCTCGGAGAGCTCCTCATTGTTGGGCGGCGGGCCGCCCGTTGACCGCGGTCGCGCGGGTTGGTAGAATGCCCTCGGGTATAATCTGCGTGCCATGAAATACCACATCCATACGATTGGCTGTCAGATGAATGTGGCCGACAGTCTGCGGCTGGCTTCCGAGTTGGAGAAACTTGGCGGCGCGTCGACAGATGAAATCGGCGAGGCCGATGTGGCCGTGCTGAACACTTGCGTTGTGCGGCAAAGCGCCGAGGATCGGGCCAATGGTTGGCTGCAGCGCGTGGGGCGCCTGAAGAATGGCGACCACACCGGCCTTGTGGTCGGGTTGATGGGCTGCCTGGTAGGGGTAAAAGGCAACCCGAAACTCGCGCGCGCTTTCCCGCAGGTGGATGTCTTCTTGCCTCCTTCTGACCCGACCGCGCTGCTGAATCGCATCGCCGACCGGAATCACCTGCACGCTGAGCGCGCGGCTGTCGCGCGCCGCCATGCGGCCCAGGTAGGCGAACTCACCTTGCCGCTGGCGCAGCGCGGTCGACTGGTCAGCGCGCATGTGCCGGTGGTCTATGGCTGCTCGCACGCCTGCACGTTTTGCATCATCCCGTTCCGACGGGGAGTGGAACGCTCGAGGCCTGTCGGCGAAATCACGGCCGAGACGCGTTCGCTGGCGGCACAGAGCGTGAGAGAAATCACCCTGCTCGGGCAGATTGTCGACCGCTACGGCTGCGATGTCGAAGACGGCCCTGACCTCGCGCAGCTTTTGCGGGTGGTGCATGAGACGCCCGGCCTCGAGCGCATCCGCTTTCTGACCTCGCACCCGAACTACATGAACGATGACCTTCTGCGCACAGTGGCCGCGCTGCCGAGGATATGCGAGCACATTGAAGTGCCAGTGCAGTCCGGCAACAACACAATACTGCAGAACATGCGCCGCGATTACACCGTGGAGCAATATCGCAGCCTTGTCGGACGCATCCGCGAGCATATGCCGGCGGGGTCAATCGCGTGCGATGTCATCGTCGGTTTTCCGGGCGAGAGCGAGGCGCAGTTTCAGGACACTCACGACCTGTTGGCCGAATTGAAACTGGATAAGGTACACATCGCCAAATACTCGCCGCGGCCGGGCACACTTTCCGCACGGCATATGGTGGACGATGTGCCCGCGGAGGAGAAAGAGCGTCGCCGCAAAGCACTGGATGACTTACAGGCTGGTATTGTGGCCGACATTAATAATCGCTTGCTCGGAGAGCGGGCGCAGGTTCTGGTAGAGGATTTTCACCGGGGGAAGTGGCGCGGCCGCACGCGCACGAACAAGCTGGTGTTTTTCGAGGATGAACGCGACCGCACGGCTGAACTCGTTGATGTGGAAATCACTTGGGCTGGGCCATGGTCGCTGCGTGGCCGGCTGCCTGATGCCTCCGTGGATGCCCCGCCCCCGCTCGCTGTGACGGTTGCGTGAACTTCGGCGGCCCGACTCATTAGGAGAGCGTGCAACCGCGAATCCCTGAGGCGGCTGCTTACAGCGAACGAAGTTTGTGCTACGTTTATGTTGGGGGTTTGCGCCCGCTTGGATAGCGGTAGATGATGCGGCCACGCGTCAGGTCATAGGGCGAAACTTCTACCTTCACGCGGTCGCCCAGCAGAATGCGAATGTAATAGCGGCGCATCTTTCCAGATAGGTATGCCAGCAGCTCGTGCCCGTTTTCGAGCTTGATGCGAAACTGGGTAGCGGGCAGGGCCTCGGTGACCGTGCCCTCCATTTCGAACTTCTCTTCTTTTTCCGCCATTTGAAGTGCTCCTCAATTACCGCGTTTTGGTAAGGGTTGCGCACCATGTGCTGGCATCGTTGGCGCCCTATCTGCGTGTGTGCTGTCGCCGCCGAATGCGGCGAATGGCTTTCTTCTTCTCGATGCGGCGCACTTCGCTTTTTGAGATAAACCAACGCTTCTGGCGTACAGCAGCCAGGCGCCCGCTGCGCATGACTTTCTTGCGGAAGCGTCGTAGCAGCTCTTCGGGCGATTCGCTGGGTTTGATTGTCACCTTAGTCAGAGTCATCACCCCCTTTTTTTTCCGGCAATTGGCCGACCGTCTCGTCGACATTTGATACATCTTCCGGCTCGACCCTCTCCGCTTCCTCGGGCGTTTCCGATATTAGCGCTGCTTCGGTATCGGCCTCAAGCGTCGGTTCAGCATCGTCGCGCTGCTCCTGCACGTCGGCCAGATCTTGTAAGCTCAACCCCACGCGTTGCCGCTCCACATCCAGACTGACCACTCGTAGCGTGAGTTCGCAGCCCGGGACAACTTCCGCACCACCCTCAGATGGGATTTCAGTGCTGTGCAACAGGCCCTCAATGCCATTGCCCAGATCGACAAACGCGCCAAATTGAAGCACGCGCGTGACATGCCCGACAATCGTTTCTCCGGGAACAATCCAATCCTCCACTGAATCCCACGGGCTGGGTAAAAGCTGTTTTATGCTCAGGCCAATGCGTTGTCGATTGCGGTCGATTCTAATGACCATGACATCGACCTCATCGCCCGGCTGAACGGCATGACGCGGGTGCTCGACTTGCTTCCAGGCTAGTTCAGATACGTGCACCAGGCCATCCGCCGCGCCAAGGTCCACGAAGGCACCGAACTCCCGCACGCCACTGACCGTTCCACGCAGCACCTGTCCTTCGTGCAACTCCGCGAGCAGCTGTTCTTTTTTCTTTTCTCGTGAGGCGCGCTGAGCCGCGCGCTGCGAAAGTACCAATCGGTGGCGCTGCCGATCCACCTCAATCACTCGCACAGTGATTTCCTGGCCGATTGCCTGCTCCAGCTTGTCCATGCGTTCGGGCTCTGGCATGCCGCGGGTGACGCTGACAAGATGTGATGCTGGCACAAAACCGGGCAGACCATGATATGAGACCACGACCCCGCCGCGATTGCAGCTTTCCACCGCGCCAGTGAAGACTTCCCCGGTTTCCATCAGCGCCTCGGCATCCAGCCATGCCTGATGTTGACGTGCCTGAAAGACCGAGAGGATGGGGCTTTTCGCGCCGTGACCTTGTACTGTAACCAGCACCTCGATGTCCTTTCCGGCGCTGTATTCGTCCAGCCGCTTACCCGCGCGTTCTAAGTCGGAAAGCGGCACTAACCCTTCGCGTTTCAACCCGAGGTCCACCAGAACGCCGTCTGAACGCGCGTCAATTACGGTGCCGTGCAGCAATTCGCCATGCCCCGGTCGTACCACATCCACGTAGTCCTCCAGCAGGGTGGCGAAGTCATCTATTGGCGCGTTTGCGACCGATGGTTCTTTCATAACCTTTTGATTAAACTAAAACCGGCACCTCCATGTGACACTGGCGCCGATATGCATTGAGTATTGGGAATGCGGACTGTCGCCGCACGGTTTACTTAACCCAACATTTCTCCGCTCAATCCAATCCCGCCCCCGGCAACCGACTGCCCACCGGGTAACCTGCCGCTGCGCACTGACACCAACATCAGGTCCGAGTATTCACACTTTAGACTACAAGTGACCACGGAATAATACCCCCCGCAGTCACGCAACCCCGCGTGCAATCGCGCGGGAGTTCAGGCTGGCATTATACCTCCGCCCGGTTAAGTCGTCAAACCACATTACTGCCATCATGGTTGGGCCGTAAAGGTGAGCCGCACTTTGCCCGCTTCAGGCGGCACAATGAGCCAGCCAGCCTCTGTTTTTGTACCGCTCGGCCCGGAGATGGCGGTAGGTCGCACGGGCAGTCTCCAGCGGAATCCGGCTGGAGGCGTTGCGCCTGACAGGGTCAGGGTGAGCGTACCGTTCCACCCATCCTCCGATTGGAAGAGTTCGTTTTCGGTGCTAAGATTGAGCGCGCCGAAGTGCGTGGGTGCGCCCTTCACAGAGATGGTGCGACCGTCTGCCAACCACCAATCCGGAACGCCGCTGAGTAATTCGAGCGTATCGCCGCGCTCGGAGAGCAGCATCTCGCGCACCAGGGTGACATAACTGGCGGCCGTCCACGCGTGCGGCATGTCGCCTCCGGAGAAACTACCATTGGCGGGATTGACTTGCTCGGCCCAGGCGAAGGATCCCGGTATGGTCTGATTCTGTAGAGTCCAACCCAGTATCTGATGCAGCACGTCAGTGCGGCCCAGCCGAAGGTAGGCGTGGGCTAATTCAAGCCCGCCGTAAGGCCAAAACTGGCCGCCCAGATGACGGAAACCTCCGTTGTCCGGCTGCAGCCAGAGGCGATGATAATAATCAAATGAGCGAGCGAGCAACTCCATATCTCGAGGGAACACCTCAGTCGGCCAGAGCGCAGGCACTGTGCCGCGCGCCATGGCCGAGTCCGTTGTGTTTTCCACCGCACCCGGGATGAAGGCTGGCTCCGGGCCCATCACGGTCACAACTGAATCCAAAATGGCTGCACGTAGTGCGTCCGCCTCGGATTGCATCCAGACGGCATCAACGCTCTCCCCCAGCGCTGTCGCGATGAAAGCCGCGTGCTCCAATCCGGCCAGCCCCCAGAAATTGTCCCAGTAGTGGTGCCACTCGGGCGGGCCAAGGTCTTCCGCGCTCTTGCTTGGGGGCAGCAGGCCGCGCGCAGCGCTGGCGGTTGCGACTGTGCTCGCTCGCAATTCAGACAGGAAGTGTGCGGCTGCGCGCAACTGCGAATACCATTCACGCAGCTGGGTTTCGTCGCCGGTAAAGCGGTAATATGCGCTCGCCAGAAAAATGGCTTGTCCCTGCGAATCCCATTCGTCATCGTGCCAAGGAACGTTATCGCCTCTGATGGGAGGCACCCGTCCGTCTGGCTCCTGCGAAGTAAGTGTGGCGGCGACGGTGGCGCGCACGCTTTCGGCGTGGCCGAATTGCAGCAGCGCCAACCCGGTGTACGCGGCGTCGCGCACCCAGACGGCGTCGTGCGCCAGCGGCCCGGGGTGGGGGCCGTCGGGGTCAAGCGCGAGCAGCAAATAGCCCAGCGATGCGGCCACCCCGGCTTCCACGGACTTGTCGGGCAGCGCCATGGTCACCGTGCTGGTCACTTCCAGCCACAATTGGGCGGTCTCTTGCATGCGGTCATCGACGGGGATGTCTGTCGCCGGGAAGCTTTTTCCTGGTGCGCCGGGAAAGGCAAAGTGGAACGCAGTGGATTGACCCGGATCAAGGTCAATAGGATAGGCCCATACGGCTACGCCATCTGCCGCGGACGCGGCGCTCACACGCTCCCTGGTAGGTACCTTGCCGCGTAATGCTGCCGCCATGGATTCTGCCAGCAGCCCCACACCGGTTTCGCCTGCCGCGGTTGCGGCGGCCATGAATGGCATGTCGTTGATCCACAGTCGGCGGCCGTGCTGGGTGCGGATGGCGCATATCGGCGCGAGATTCTGATTAATGGCAAAAGGTCGTATTGCCAGCAGCAGGGTCAGGCTGCGCGGCTCGGCGTCCGTATTTTGCAGCGTCATTTTCCAGCGGACGGCTGCCTGCCCGCCATCTCCAAAGAGGGTGTTTCGCACTGATATGCCGAGGGCTTCCCATTCCCATTGTGGCATGGGCAGACGTCCGTCCGTTAATGAGAAGCGCACGTCTGCCGGGCCGGCTGTGCCCAGCCTGCCTGTGTCAGGATCGTAGAGCCAGACTTCCGCTCTGGGCGCTCTCGCCCAGGGGGCCACTGCGCCATCTGAAGAGACCAACGCCTCCTCGGCGGAATCCATGTTTCCGGTCATCGTCCACGCAAAAGCTTTTGCTGTTGCCCATGCGGGCATGGGCCAATCTGGGTGAGAACTGACAAGCCATTCCACATGTTGCGCGCCGGTCATCACTGCGCGGCGCTCGGCCCCGAGGCGCACCGGCTGCTTGATGCCGCCAAAACCACCCTGGTCGAGGACCCGCAACGCAAGCTGCAACTCCTCGCCTGCTGTGCCATATTGCAGAATATCCACGAGAGCAGCCCGCGAACCGAGGTCGTCCCAGTTGCCTGCGTGTTCGCCGTCTATCCACAGCGCGGCGGAATCATCGACCTTCCCGAAACCGAGGAAAACGGCCGGCCAGTCTGGTACGGTGATGCGTGTGCGGTACCACGCCGCTCCGTCGTATTGCAGCCCACTCGCCTCCCACGGGTATCCCGGCGCGAGCTCAGTCCATTCATCCGCAATGGATTCGGACGAGTGCCAGCCTTCTACTAGGCCGATGTCATCTGGGTCGGTGCGGAAGCGCCAACCGGTGCTGAGCGCATGCGAGAGCGCGTCGGCCGCTTCGCAAGGCTGAGGCGTCTTGCCGAATGGTGCTGGGCCGATGTCCGCGCACGCGGCCAGCAGCAGGAGAACGCTGCCCAGTACGGCCCGCACTGCCGTCAGTTTTCGCGCTGGCCAGTGTGGCCATAGCGCGTGGCGCGGGCACATGGGTTCACTCATAGTTCTTTCCCACCCGTTGCCGGCGGGAGACCTAATTGACTGTGATTGGAATCGTGTCGGAGAGGTAGTACCAGTTGGCAGCCGGCGGGGTTGTTGTTCCGCAATCAGTGGATGTACCCAGACAAATGACCATACGCAAGTCATACGTGCCGGCGGCCGAGATTTCAATGTGGTCGCGCCAAACGTATTCGGTGCCAGCTGCAACCTTGTCGGCGTCTCCGTCCCCGTTGAAAAAGCGGAAGATGTGTGGGTTAGCGTACACGCCCCACGCGCCGAACTTCTGGTCGCTGCCGCCCGGGTTGTGTATTTTCAGATTCACCCAGATAGATTCATTCACTGCGTAGCTGGCCGCGCAGGCGCTGCCGGATGTGCATATTTTCTCAGCCGAAAAGTAGGTGCCCGTTATCGGGCTGCCATCCGGGGTGACTGGAGAAAGCCTGGATTCGCTGATAGTTACTGGAATGGCCTCTGATAGGATGAACCAGTTGGTGCCCGGCGCTTTCGAGGCCAAGCAATTAGCGGCGTCATCCAGGCAAATACCCATCTGCAGATGGTGTACGCCGGCGTTGAGAATGCTGACAGAATCTCTCCAACTATATTCAGTGTTTGCGCCGATTTTGTCGGCTGCGCGGTCGCCGTTGAAAACATAGAGAAAGTTCGGGTACAGGTTGGTGTGCACGCCCCATGCGCCGAAACTAACATCGGAGCTGCTCGAATTCGCAATGCGCATGTTGACATAGAACGGATCGCCGACAAGGAAGCGGGGCTCGGTGATACCCGGAACGAATTGGGTCTCTACGCTGAATGTTTTTCCGGAAATCGAGCTGCTGGAGGCTGTGGTCAGAGCGGCTGATGTTGCTGTTGGATCTGCAGCCATTGTGGCGGTCGTCGCTGGAGTGGCACTCGCTTCCGAGATGGGGGTGGCCGGCGCTTCCACGATTGGGATGTCGGCCGCGTTCGCGCGCAGAGATGACCATAGCGCCGAAACCCAGACTCGATTGCGGGTGCCATACGCAATTTGATACCATTGCCCGTCCGCAGATTGTCCGGTGACCGGCGCGATATACCCGGTCGGCTCGCTGCCCAGAATCGCGTATTCTGTGCCCGGACCGGCGCGCAAGTACACGCCGTCCGTGAGTTCCAGGGTGCTGTCCCCGAGGGGCAAATGGTCTGCTGACGGAGCGGGGGTGTGATCCGCGATCTGGACGGCTGCAGGTGTGGGAACCGGCGTTTCGGCGTCAACCACACTGGCGGCAGCCGCGGTCGGTTCCGCGGTGGCGCTGGCGGCAACGTCGGCTGTGGCTGTCGGTGTCGGTGCTGGTAAAGCGGCTGCGGCGGGTTGTGGCGCCGCTGAATTAAATTCGTTTAGCGCGTATCTGATTGCCGTAACCCCACCCGCCGCGAGGCCTACAATCAGGGCTGTAACGAGCGCTGTCTTTGGGGGAATTTCTCTCAGCTGCCTAATCGTCATCGTGCCATTCTGTGGGTCTGGACGGAACTACTGAACCGGCGTTCGGTAGTATAGCACGGGTGGTTGCGCTTAGCTCACCATCTCCGGCTCGCGCAGCGCGAAATCCGCACCGCGGTCGATTTCCCACGGATATACGATGTAGGCGTTGGTGACGGCGCCATAGTAATCAGGACGCGTCTGGCCGAAAAGTGAGCGCGCCGGGTTGAAGTGGAGCACACATAGTTTCGGCAGGCCGGCGGCTCCGAGGATACGGTCCTTCACCGAGGTGATGGTGCGGCCGGATGCCCAAACGTCGTCCACTACCAGAATGCGTTTGCCGGCGATCACATCCTCGTGCGGGAACTGCAGGAATTCGGGCCAGGCGAGCAATTTGTGGTCGACATCAATGGGTGGGAATTGCACGGAGGCGGTTAGGATGTCCTTCACTTCCAATGCCTCGGCCAGCAAACCGCCGGGCACAATCCCGCCTCGGGTTACAATCACCATCGCTTCAATATCATGTCGGAACTGTGGAATGAGTTCGTCAACTAGTTGTTCGACATCTCCCCAGCGCAACAGTTCCTTACGTATAGGGTTGGACATGCGGCCAGTCAGGCTGGCATCGGGAACGGTGCCAGTGAACGCCATAACTGTGGTACATAGCGGCCCGAGAGGGGGTAGGTGGCTGCCTGTCTATACATGTGAACCCGCGAAGCTGCTGTAATGATATTGAATGCGCCCTTCGCGCAAGCCGAGGGTATCCTTGCCCCCCACCATTTGCCCGGCTGGGCTGTGAAAAGTCCAGTTGAAAGTCCACGAGGCGCCTTTGCCGCGCACATGATCGATGGCAAAATTGCCCGACGGCAGCAATTCGTCCAGCATTTTCCTGTACCATTCTCGGATGGCTTGAATCCCGAGAATCATGCGCTGCGCATTCACATGGCCGGCATTCTCATGATAGAGACTGACAAGCAAGTCAATGTCTCGATTGTTAAGCGCATCCACATAATGTTGCAGCGGGTCGTTCGGCACACCCGGCGGCATCGGTGCCGGAGCGGGCACGGTGGGCGCTGCTTCGGCCAGTGGCCACCGGAATCCGGCCACGGCATCCCATAGGTCGTGGTGGCCCGGGCTGGTGGACCAGTCCCATGAATAGGTGTTCGCAGCCGACAGACCCAGTTCAAGCGCCTTCTGATAAAAGCGGCGCTGGTCTTCTGCCGTTGCGACCCAGCCACCGGCCCCGTACGCAGAACCGGTGGGTATCACCGGGCGAGCGTGACCGACCAGGCGTGTGTCAGCGAACTCGCCTACACTA
Source organism: Anaerolineales bacterium (assembly GCA_036011785.1). Lineage (GTDB taxonomy): Bacteria > Chloroflexota > Anaerolineae > Anaerolineales > UBA11657 > CAJWGI01. The sequence continues at coordinate 32,888 of DASCOB010000217.1, forward strand.
CGCTCCAGTTGCGAGCCGGGGTTGTGCGCCTGTTCCCAGTAAACTTGTGGCATGTTAAAATCACATTTCTCTAAGAACGCCGCCCAGGGTAATTCGCGATGGTAGGTCGGAAAGCGATAGGAGCTTAGCGCGATTGGATGATTGGGCAATGACTGGCGCAGCTCGGTCATGAAGAGGCGGGCGGCGGCGTCTTTGCCGCGCCATTTGTATTCGTGTTCCGCATCGATTACGTAGCCATCCAGCTGCAGTTCTCTGGTGCGCGCGATGGCCACGCGCGCCTCCCCTGCCGGGTCGCTGCCTTTCACGTAATGCCAGCCCCATACCTGCATGCCACGGTTTTTTAGTGCCTGGCTGACTGCGGGCACGAGATCATTGTTGTTGCGGTCGTAACCGAAGGGATATCGCGTGTCTGCAATCTTTATTAGTACGTGCGTCAGCTGTGCGGCTTCTGCCTTGCTCGCAATGGCGTCCGTGTCGCCACCCTCACAGTTTAGAATGCGCCAGATGAAAAACCCTTTTCCCTCAAGTGCCATCGAATTCTCGCAATGGGTGTTAAAATGGGTGATGCTTGCAGGTGGAAGAAGCAATAAGTGTGCCTGAACATCGCGAAAGCACTATCAAATGAAATTCAAGACATTCGTTGAGAAGCTGCCCGAAACGCTGGCGAGATCGGACCGCCTGTTGGTTGAGCGTGCATATGCGTTCGCGCAAAAGGCTCATTCCGGCCAGACGCGTGCTTCGGGTGCGCCATACATCGAGCATAGCCTGTCCGTGGCAGACATTCTGGCCACCCTTGGGCTGCCGCCGGCGGTGGTCGCGGCGGCGCTGCTGCACGATGTGGTGGAGGACTCCGCCAGCTCGGTCACCGAGTTGAAAAAGCAGTTTGGTGCGGAGGTGGCAGCGCTGGTGGATGGCGTGACCAAACTGACTAAGCAGGTGCAGCGTGTGGAGCAATCTAGGTCCCCTACTGACGGGGCTGGTGAGGCTGCCCGTGACCCTGAGCACCTGTCCACTGACCAGGCGGAGACCATCCGCAAAACCTTCTTGGCGATGGGGGACGATGTACGCGTAGTGCTGATAAAACTGGCCGATAGATTGCACAACATGCGCACGCTTTCGTTCTTGCCTGTGGAGAAACAGCGTCGCATCGCGCAAGAAACGCTGGACATTTTCGCCCCACTGGCTAATCGGCTCGGAATATGGCAGGTCAAGTGGGAGCTGGAGGACCTTGGCTTTCGCTATGTGGACCCGAAGAGGTACAAGGAAATCGCAATGGCGATAAACCGACGACGTGTGGAGCGTGAGACGCGCATTGCGGCCATTGTAGCGTGCCTGCAAAAAGAGCTGCGTGATCATGGCATTGACGCGGAGGTGACCGGTCGCCCGAAACATATTTATTCTATCTGGCGGAAGATGCGCCGCAAGGACGTGCCGTTTGAGCAGGTTTATGACATACGGGCAGTGCGGGTGTTGCTCAAGCATCGCGAGGAGGCCGCGCCGCAGGATTCAAAGGCGAGCGAGCGTTCCGAGAAACAGGCTGTCGCAGATTGTTACCTTGCACTCGGTCTCGTGCATCAGCTTTGGAGCCCGATTCCCGGCGAATTCGATGATTATGTCGCCACCCCGAAAGACAACTTTTATCAATCTCTCCACACTGCTGTCGTCGATGATGACGGCGATACGCTGGAAGTACAGATTCGAACTGAGACCATGCATGAGGGCGCCGAATATGGCATCGCGGCGCACTGGCGCTATAAAGAGGGCGGACGTAAGGAGGACAAATCCTTTGAACGACGCATTGAATGGCTGCGTTCAATGATGGATTGGAGGCAAGAGGTCACCGATGGGCAGGAATTTGTGGATGCGCTTAAGTCGGACCTGTTTCCGGACAGAGTGTATGCCTTCACCCCGCGCGGTGACATTATCGACCTGCCAGCCGGCGTCACCCCTGTGGATTTTGCTTATCACATCCACACCTCGGTGGGCGAGCGCTGTCGCGGCGCGAAAGTGAACGGGCGGCTGGTGTCGCTCAACCACGCATTGGAATCAGGGGATCAGGTTGAAATACTTACTTCCAAAAGGGGCGGCCCCAGCCGCGACTGGCTGAATGCAGACCTTGGATACGTGCGCTCTGCGCGTGCGCGCGAGAAAATCCGCAGCTGGTTTAAGAAACAAGCCCGTGAAGAAAATATCTCCACGGGCCGCAGCATCATCGATCGCGAAGTGAAACGTCTGAACATCAGAGGGCTTTCCCGCGAAGCGACGGCGAAGATGTTCGGCCATGCTAAGGTCGAGGATTTTCTTGCCGCTGTGGGCTGTGGTGATGTCCACGAGCAAACGGTGATTAACCAGATGGTCGCCTGGCTGCGCAGTCAGTCCAAGGAGGATGCCGAAACACTTCCGCCGCCGGACACCAAACCTGCTCGCCAGATTCAGGCCGATGAAGTCAACGTTTACGGGACACGCGGGCTGCTTACGCATCTCGGGCGCTGCTGCAATCCGGTGCCGGGAGATGAAATTGTCGGCTACACCACGCGCGGGCGCGGCGTGACAATCCATCGTAAAGACTGCCCTAACGTGCTGCGCGTGCGCGAGGCGGAGCGCTTTATCAGTGTGGCTTGGGGCGCAAAACCGGCCAAAATTTACCCGGTCTCAGTGCACATTGTCGCATTCGATCGGGAGGGGCTGATGCGGGACATCTCCACTATTGTGGCGGATGAACACGTTAATATGAGCGCGATCTCGATGCTACCCGGCCAGGGACACGAGGTGGACGTCAATGTCACGCTGGAGGTTTCGCATCTGACACAATTGGGTAAGGTGCTCAGCCGGTTAGAGCAATTGACAAACGTCACTCAGGTGCGGCGTTTGCAGCCGGGTTGATCGGTGCGCAGAGTGGTTGGCATCTGATCTCAGGCGGCGCGCACAAGGGCGTCGGTCATGCGCGCCACGCGCGCCATCGCGCGCACATCATGCACGCGCACCATGTCTGCGCCACGGGCGATGCCGATGGCGACGGCGGCGGCCGTGCCCTCCATCCGATCCTCTGGGGGAAGATCGAGCGTGTATCCGATGAATGATTTTCGCGATGGCCCAATCAGCAACGGGTACCCCAGCTCCTTAAAGTGACCCAGTTCGTTCAACAATAGCCGGTTTTGTTTCACCGTTTTGCCGAAACCAATGCCGGGGTCGAGGATAATCTTTTTGTCGGCGATGCCGGCATCGAGCGCAAGCGCGATTGACTCTTCCAGCTCGCTGCACACGTCGGCGAGCAGCTCGTCATATTCGCTTTCTACGTAGCGGCCGCCGAGGCGTCTATCGCGGCTGGCCTCGGCGATGCGACTGCGGTTGTGCATCAGGATGAGGGCAGCGCCGTGCGCGGAAACTACGTCGGCCAGCGCACCGTTGCGTTTCAAGCCCCAGACGTCATTGACAATGGATGCGCCCGCAGCCAGCGCAGCCTCCGCTACGGATGCCTTGCTTGTGTCCACCGAGATGGGCACGTCCACTGCCGCTGCCAGAGACCGGATCACCGGCGTCACCCGCCGCAATACGAGCTCGGCCGCTACCGGCGCGGCTCCCGGACGGGTGCTCTCGCCGCCCACATCCAGCAGGTGCGCGCCGTCGGCGACGAACTGCCTTCCAAGTTCAACCGCGGCATGCACGGGATCATCGTCTAAATCCAACCCGTCGCCGGAAAAGGAATCAGGCGTGGCGTTGATGACGCCCATCACATATGTTCGTGTTCCCCATTGAAAAAAATCAGGAAGGAGCATGGCACTTTCGCAGTTTCAAGCGTTGCCGCGTGAAAAGTGTTCCTGAATCGGCCGGTTGCAGCGGCTTAGGTTGCCAGCGGGCTCACCCGGAGGCTGGCGGGCGCGCTACGGCCTTAGTCTGCGCGGCGGCATGCTCCGCAGCTGCTGCCACAAAAGCGGCGAAAAGCGGATGTGGCCGATTGGGGCGCGAGAGAAATTCAGGGTGGAACTGGCTGCCCACCATGAAGGGGTGGTCCTCAATTTCGGCGATTTCAACTAGCCGGTCATCGGGTGAGAGACCGGAAAACACCATCCCGTTTTCTGCGAGAACCTCGCGATAGTCGTTGTTGAACTCAAAGCGATGGCGGTGCCGTTCCGAGACCGGGATGCCGTTCGCAATGCCGTAAGCCGCCGACGCCCGCGTGCCGGGCACGAGCGTGCACGGATAAACTCCCAGTCGCATGGTACCGCCCATCTCGCTGATGTCGCGCTGGTCGGACATCAAGTCAATGACAGGATGCTCGGTCTCATTGTTGAATTCGGTCGAGTTGACGTCCTCCGATCCCAGCACGGTGCGCGCGAACTCGATGCACATCACCTGCATACCCAGACATAACCCAAGGTAAGGCACGCGTTGCCTGCGCGCCCAGTGGGCCGCCAGCACTTTACCCTCAATGCCACGCTCGCCGAACCCGCCCGGAACTACGATGCCATTGCACTCCTGCAGCTTTTCGGCGCAACCGTTCTTTTCTAGTTCGGTGGAGTGCACCCAGACGATTTGGACTTCGCGGCCGTGCGCTAACCCAGCGTGCTGCAGCGCCTCTTTCACACTGATATAAGCGTCCTCGAGCTCGATGTATTTTCCCACTAAGGCGATGCGTACCAGCTTCCCCGACTGACGCACTGCATCAATCATGGTCTGCCAGTCTGACCAATCTACATCGTGACAGCTATCCTGCAGTTGCAGTCGCTCAACGAGAAATTGGCCGAGAGCGCGTCCCTCTAGCAGCAGTGGCACCTCGTAAGTCACCTTTGTTGTGGTCACCGGGATGACGGCCTCTTCCGGCACGTCGCAGAAAAGGGCGATTTTCTCGCACAACTCCTGCTGAATGAGGTAGTCGGCGCGAGCCACGATCACGTCTGGCGAGATACCGATGGAGCGTAATTCGCGCACCGAGTGCTGCGTCGGTTTGGTTTTCAGTTCACCGGTGGCGCCGATGTGCGGTAGCCAGGTAACATGCACATAGACGGTGTTCGCGCGTCCGAGGTCGTTACGCATCTGCCGCAGCGCTTCCAAAAAGGGCAGGCTCTCGATATCCCCGATGGTGCCGCCCACTTCCACAATGATTACCTCAGCGCCTGTTGCGCCGGGAACCAACTGGATGTGGCGTTTGATTTCGTTGGTGATGTGCGGGATGACTTGAATGGTGCCGCCGAGGTAATCGCCACGGCGCTCGGCCGCGATTATGTCAGAATAAAGTTGGCCGGTGGTTACGTTACAGACCTGCTGCAGGTTGATGTCGATGAAGCGCTCATAGTGGCCAAGATCTAAATCGGTCTCCGCGCCATCATTGGTGACGAAAACCTCGCCATGCTGGTAAGGAGACATAGTGCCCGGGTCGACGTTCAGGTACGGATCCAACTTTTGCACCGAAATGGCCAACCCTCTTTCCTTGAGCATGCGACCCATGGCTGCTGCCACTATGCCCTTTCCCACTGAACTGACCACTCCGCCCGTGACGAAGATGTATTTGGTCATTTAACGCTCCGCTGAGCCGGTTAACAGCAGTGGGGAGGACGGTTTATCTGGGCCCTGACCACTGATTCATTCTCTGAAAAGCCGCGCTCACGCGAGATGCATGGCCTCATCGCATTATAGTGACACTGGCGGAATATACCATAATGTACGCCGCCGGGGCAGTAAGCATTGCGTTTATGCAACATTGTGCGCCCGAAGTCTCAATTGGAATCGTCCAACAGTGCGTCAATCTTGCTGGTGTACATCGCGGCTGTGTTAGCACCGACCACGCGGTCAACCTCTTTTCCGTCCTTTACAAAAAGCATGGTGGGTATTCCTTGCACACCATATTTCATTGCCCACTGCGAATTCTCGTCGGTGTTTACCTTGGCGATGGTGATTTTGCCTGCGTATTCTGCCGCGAGGTCGTCCAGAATGGGGGCGACCATTCTGCACGGCCCGCACCAGGGCGCCCAGAAATCCACGACCACCGGAGTGGTAGATTGCAGCACTTCCTGTTCGAATGCCGCGTCATTTACTTCAATTGGTGCTGTCATTTCCTATGATATCTCCTTTTGCGATGCGACTCTGGGGGCAACAGTGTTGGTTACCAGATGTGCCTGTGGACAGGCCGACGGCCTGCATCAGCAGTTGGCTCAGGTGAAGCCGGAGCGCGGCGTTCGGGTTGCGCGATGCGCAGAGATGGAAGACTGGCTGCCCAATGCAAATGTGGACAACATCTTTTCTGCGTGCGCTTTTCCACAGGTGGGACAGGGCAGCTTGGCATCGGCCTTGGAAAACGGCAAGCGACGCTCAAACTGTGCGCCGCATTCGAAACAACGATACTCGTACACCGGCATCAGCGTCAAACTCCAACCATCATTTTGCGGGAAGTATACGCTATGTGTGCCCAGTTGTCGATGATGGGTGTCAATTTCTAAGGGATTCATAACAATTACGCCCGGGTTCAGCGAGCGATGGCAAGCAGCACGAGTAGCAGGGTGATGAGCGCGAAAGGCGCGAGTAGCCCGACGAGCGCGTTCAGCGTATGGTTTTCGCGCCGGGTAATGAGACGTCCGACCGCGTGCAGGCTGCCCAGCGAACCAAACAGGCCGCCAAGGGCGACGCCCCACAGGATTGCCCCGCCCCAGCCGCCAACGGCTTGACGGATGTGCGGCCAAAAATTGGCGGTCATCAGTGCACCCACCAGCCCGACAATGATGCCCATGAACTGGTTCAGGCGCAGCCCGGCGCGGTTCATGGTTATCCGCCGGAGAGGTCGAACATGGTCTGCATCTTCATCGCCATGCCCATGTCGCCACTTACGCGGATTTTCCCTTGCATGAAAAGCGCCATCGAATTGGCCTCGCCATTGGCGATGTCCAACCAGTCGCTGGCCTGCATAGACATGGTCACATCTGCGTCTGCGCGCGCGCCGGCGGTGACAGAGAAGGCGCCGTTCTTCACCTGCAAAGTCCACAGGCCACCATCGTCGCCGCTCAAGTCCATTTGAATCACGGCGTCCATGTCGCCAGCATGGTCTGGCAGGAACCGTTCCGGCATCAGGTCGAACACCTGCTCTATGTTTCCTGCTCGTTCAGTCATTTTCTCACTCCTCTGAAAAGTGTGTTCCCAGTATAAGATTGCCGCTCGCGGCTGTCAATGCGCGTGTGAGCGCCGGGCAGGGGCCGTGATATACTCGCGCTTGCGCGGCGGTTATGAGGCAGCGACCCAACACCACATTGTTTGAATGGACGGCCATCTCGCTGGTGCTGGCCACTGTGCTGGCGCTTGTGCTGCAGCTAGTTGCTTTTCAAAGAGTGCGGGCCACGTTTCCACCCGGCATGATGATTGCCAATGTGCCTGTGGGCGGTCTGTCTCTTGAGCAATCCGAGGCCACGCTTTCACAGATTTACGCTACCCCTGTGGAACTGCACTTTCAGGATGAGGTCTTTTTCTTGGAGCCGGCCGAAATAAGCTTTCGGCTCGCACTCGAAGGCATGTTGGCCCGCGCGGATACCTACCGCACAGATACAAGTTTCTGGTCCGGATACTGGAACTATCTCTGGCGGCGATCGGGGTACCCGGTTGTGGTGCCGGTAGTGGCAGAGTATTCCACCGCGCAGCTGCGTGAATTCCTAGAGGATGTCGCCGCGCGCTATGATCTGCCGCCCACTCCTGCCCGCATCGAGCCGGGCTCATTGCGCTTGCGCTCCGGCTCGCCCGGATACAGCTTAGACGTAGAGTCATCTCTGGCGGTCATCGATCTGGCGCTGCGTGTGCCTACAAACCGACGGGTGGTGCTAACGATCCGAGACGGCGCAAGCGTTTCTCCTACAACCGGGACGCTCGGCGATTTGGTCAACCGTTATATTGAGCATCTGGATTTTGAGGGCATTGTCAGTCTGGCAGTTGTCGATCTGCAGACTGGGGAGGAGCTTAATCTCAACCCGGATGTTGCCTACGCCGGACTGAGCATAATGAAAATACCCATTGTGCTTGACATGTACAGAGTGCTGGATTTCGAGCCGTTCGCGGAGACAACTAGGGTGATTGAGGGCACGATTGTGCAATCATCTAATCTGCACGCCAACATTCTGCTGGCGGAGCTGGGCGGCGGGGACCCGAGCAGCGGCGCCTCGGTGCTGACCGCAGACTTGCAGCGCCTAGGCCTGCTTGATTCGTTCATGGCCGGCTATTTCGATCAAGAAGTGGAACCGCCAGTAGTGCGCACCCCGGCCAACCAGCGCACGGATATCAACACCAAACCCGACCCGTTCATGCAGACTACGCCGGCGGATATGGCCGCGCTGCTCACAATGCTTTACCAGTGCGCGCAGCATGGCGGCGGCGGGTTGGCGGTGGCGTTCGCCGGCGAGGTCACCCGGGCGGAATGCGACGCGGTCATCGAGCTGTTAAGCCGCAACAAAACGGCCACACTGATTGAGGCTGGCGTACCGGAGGGCACTACGGTGGCGCACAAGCATGGCTTCGGGTCCGGCGACACAATTGCCGATGCAGGCATTGTGTTCTCGCCCGGTGGCGATTACGTCGTTGTTATTTATCTGTGGCACCCAGTTTATCTGGAATGGGAGCAGAGCGCGCCGATGGTCGCGAACATCTCGCGCATGGTGTACATTTATTTCAACCCCTGAGCTAGACGTGTGGCTGCCAGGGTCAACCCGACCAGCAGCCAGAAGAACGTCTGCGCCGCCTGAAATTCCAGATTGACGAAGTAGTGATCCAGTAGGCCGATAACGAGCGCGGCGATTAGCGCCGCGTGGACCCCCAGCCACCCTGCCGCCAGAGCTGATTCTGACAGCGCCGCGCGGCGGTGATGCAGCCCCCATCCCAGTACAACGGAGATTGCCAGCACAAAGACCCCTAACCCTACCAGACCCATCTGCTCGGCCAGAAGTAGGTATGCGCTCGATACTCCGAGGTAGATGTCCACGTCGGGCGTGCCGCCGAAGCCGACCCCGAAGAGTGGATAGCGGCTGATGAGTGTGCGCGCATCCCTGTATTCACCGAAGCGCATGCGCGTAGCCAAATCCTGCCCTTGCAGACCGGCGGAAAAATGGCTGCTGTATTGCTGCGCAATTGGAAGGAACATGAAGAGTACGATGGCCAGCGCGACCAGCCAGAGCAATTTGCGGCGGCGCAGCGCCGTGACAAACAGTATGGCTGCCAGCAGTGCGGCCATGGCCGTGCGAGAGAAAGTGAGAATCAGCGTCGCGACAATGAGGGTAAACATCGCCCATGAGGGCCAGCGCCGGCCGAAGAGCGGACGAGCTATCGCCAGCTGTGGGGCGGCTAGGGCACCCACAATCGCCAGCAGCCCACCGAAGGCGTTCGGGTCCACTGAAGTGCCGATCGCACGCAGCGCGTTGGCGGGGTTGTCTTCGATGTAGCGCAGCACAGCGCCGGTCGGGTAATTGACGATGCGCAGTGCGTTTAAACCACGTTCGGCCAGATCTGCTGGAATGAAATACAGCGTCAACCCCAGCAGCGCCGCGGCGGACCCGGCGAGAAGCATCACCCGCAGCAAACGAGCGAGTTTTTCGCTGTCGGCGACGTGGTCTGCTACCAAGAACGCAAGGGCGACATTGAGCATGAAACCGGCGAACTTGCGCAACAAATTGGGAGTGAGCACGGCGTTGCCGCTGCCGGCTATAAAAGAAAACAGCGCCAGCAACATGAACGCCATAATCGGGGTGTGCGCTGGGGAGGCAGCCAGCCTGCGGCGCTGGCCGGTCATCCACTGCGTGAGATACACCAGAAAAACCCCGGCGAGGGCTATATCGAGTAATGTGGGCGTGAGCACGAACTTAAAAGGCATGGTGCCAAAGGGCAGCAGTGCGACGATGACAATCACGCCCCACAGTCCGAATTCCACGTCGCTCACGGCCCAAACCGCGAGAGCGAGGCCGAGCAGCACGGAGGCCGCAATCAATGGCCCGAGAAATCCCAGCAATGCGCCGACGATTGTGGAAACCACGGCGAGAGCAATGCCGACAACCAGCGCGGGCTGTCGCGGGCGGACGAGTGCAAGCCGCATCATTCCGGGGGCTTATGGTTCCAAAAACACAATATGAGAGTCAACAAGAGACCGATGGCGCTGGCGGCGAGGCCCCAACGCAGCGCGGACGGCTGATACTCAAGCAGCACGCGCTGCGGTCCGGGCTGCAGCAGACGCACGCCTTGAAGATACCCACTCACCAGTTCGGTCGGCGTGCGGCCGACTCCGGTGGTGGCCATCCAGCCGGGATACCAGGCCTCGCTTACCACCAGCAGCGCGGGTTGTGCGTTTTGTACTAGCAGCTCGATGCGACCGGGCTGTTCAGCGAGCAATTGCACGCTGCCGCCGCTCGAATCCATGTTCTGCGCGGGCGGCAGCAGCAGCGCGGTCTGACGGGCGTCGATACCTTCGGCGCCCATCAGTTCCCACAGTGCCTGCTGTGACAACGCCGGCTGCGCCTGCTCTGCCAGCCAGGCACGCTGAGCTTCCCCGGACAAGCGGTACACCTTGGCCTCTCCGGAGGGCGCTGGGCCGTGATAGAGCGTCTCGGCCTGCAGCGGGAAACCCTCGCGCGTGACCAATTCCATTTTCCACGAGACTAGATAGTCGATGCCGAGCAACTCAAAGCGCGCGCGTTCGGGCGCGTGGCTGTCGAAATCCATCCAGGTTTGCAGGCGGATGGGCGAAATGCCGCCCCATTCCTGCAGGCCATAAGCGCAAGCCCAGTGGCCCTGCATGCGCGCGTCGTCCTGCACGCGGAACCAGCGCCCGCTGGCAGTATCAGATTGAATGGCTTCGAGCAACGCGAGATCGGGATAGGGCTCAAACGGAGGCGCTGCGTTGGTGGGCATATTGGCTGAAAACAGTTCCAGAGCTACCACTGTTACCAGCACGGTCGGGAACCAGCGCCGGAAAGGGCGCGTGGCCAATGCAAGGATGGCGAGCAATAGGCCCAAAACCAGTAACCCAAACCGGGGCGGCAAGTGTCCCCATAGGCCAGAGTCGTGTTGCGCCAGTAGCATTGCCAGAATCAATAGTGCCAGCGCAAGCGGCGTCAGGTTGTGTAGCCAGCGCCGCATGCGGCGCAGCGTGCTGAGCTGCTCCCGCCGCATCGGGCCAGTGAGGGCGCCCACCGCGAGCGATACCAATGTTGCTGCAGCCATGGCTATCAGCACAGCGGCGTGCTCCTGTCCGCGAAAGAGGCGAAAGACCGGCAGCAGCCAGTACGCCAAGTGGTAAAGCGCCATGTTGCTGCCAAATGACACCAGCAGCGCGACCACGCCGGCTGCCAGCCAAAAGCGAGTGGTTGCGTCGCGGCGCAACGGCAGCGCGACGAACACTAGCGTCAAACCGAGTACACCCACATAAAGAGGCTGCCACAAGTCGGCGCTGCCTATTTTTGTCACCACGAATTGGACGATATCCTGCGGTGTGAAGCCGTGCGCAAGCTGATCGAACGGTAGCCTGGTGCGCGTGGAAAGCGAAAGGAACTGTGTCTGGGGTAGTAATTGCACTCCGACCACCAATGTCAGCAGCCCGAAGATTACGACCAACCATCGCAAGACCCAACCCCAGCTGCGTCCGAAGGTTCGAGCCCGGAAGAGAAAATACGCCACGCTGAGATACGTGATCAATAGAAACGTCTGTGGGTGCCCAGCCAGAAAGGCCAGCGCGTAAACGCCAACAGCCGCCGAGGCCGCGCGGCCGCTACCGGTGAGGGTGAAGCGGCGCAAGGTCAGCAGCAATAGCGGCATCCAAGTGGTGGTTTCAAGGTTGCCGGTTTGCAGCGGCGGGTATCCGGTGAGATATCCACCGTATGCGAGAACCACCGCGCCCACCAGCGCGCCGTCACGGCTTCCGGATTCATCCTTCAAGAACAAATATGCAAAAACACTGATGGCAAGATAATGAGCGATGGCTTCGGTCGTCAGCGCGATGAGCGGGAAATCGCTGAAGCCCAGCAAGCGCAGCGCGCTGAAATTTATCCAGACCGGTGGGTAAAAAAGCTGCGCCTGCGGGTCGGCGTGGAAGGGGTATCCTCCAAAAAAGCAATTGGCCCAGAGCGGGAAATGCCCGGAGACGAACTGTTGAAAAGCGACAGCTCGAAAGATGAAGAATTGCTGCGTGAAGTCGCCATCCGGAAAAACCACGGTGTTGGGGGCCGGCGCGAAGAAGCGCCAGAAAAAGAGCAGCCACAGGCCGAACAGAATGAGCAGGTGCGTGGCGACCGGTTGGGAGCGAAACCGGCGGTAGAGAGAAGTCATTGCCGTGTCTGTTCCTCGCTCACTCTGATGCGGCTCAGGGAGAGATAGCTGTGAGTCCAGCGCCCGTCGGCCGTGATGATTTGCAGGCGTTGGCCAACGCTGTCATATAGACCGATTTGCAGCCCGTATGTGCCGGGCGGGACGTCAGCTGCTAATGTGAGAGGATGCATGTCGCGCACCACTGCCCCTGGATTCCAACTGCTTGTGGGCGTCGCGCCGGCAGCCGGCCACGAGTCGTGCTGTCCCCACACCCGGTCGCCCTCTCCACGCACCTGTGCGAAGACCGTGTAATCCTGCCGCAACGGGCGCTGGCCGCGCCAATACAGCGTCAGCTCAAGCCCCTCGCCGGGCACAAGCACACGCCTGTCGATTTCGTAGCCGACCAATTCTATCCGATTCTGGAAATTCGTTCTCTGGCGATTAGGGTGTTGGCCCGCATTGGCGACAAGTTCCACTGTGGCCAAGTGCGCGTTGTCAAAGTTGTCGCGCGTGCGCATGCGCTCACCGGTGCTGTAGTCGTAAAGTCCGATATTCAAGTGCAGTTCTGCGGGCGCGTAGGCTGTGGCTGGTACGGGCAGCACATAGCGGTCTGCGAAGGTTCGTCCGGGCTGCATCTGGCTCGTGGGCAAAAGGCCCATCCCCGGATAGGTGTCGCGCTGCGCCACCAGCGTGACCGCCGAATCTTGCAGGTGAATGAAGACGCTCCAGTCCTCGTCCGTGGCGGCTAGTGACTGCCAGTACAGGGTTAGCTCAAGAGCTTCGCCTGGGCGGAGGGATTCTGACGGCATGGTGTAGCCCAACAAGCGCATTTGCGCTGTTTGGGGTGATTTGCCGAAATCAATTTGGTGGGCGGTGATCATGGTTTCAAGGTCTGCCGGTGGCGGTGGAGCGTAGGCGGGTGCAATCACCCAACGGGGCGCGCTGGCTGACAGCACAAAGAGAAAGAGTACCACAAGCATTATGAGCAGCTGACGCCCGAGCGGCCAGCGGCGCGGCAGCAGGCTGCTCAGTCCAATCGTGAAGAGCACTACCAGACTTTGCAGGGCAGTGAACACCAGGCGACCCTGCGATGACCAGGTTTCGGTGGCCCAACGCAGCAGTGAGAATATCACCGCACAACTGAAAGTGACCACCACCCCCAGCGGCAGCCAACGGCGGGCTGACCAGCGGTCGTCCAACCATTTCCGTATAAGGAATATCGCCAGTCCCACGATGGAGAGTGCGGAGAGGGTGTTTAGCGCGGTGTACACCCAGTGCGGAAAGGGCACATTGACTGCGCCGAAAAGCCCCCAGAATGATTGCATGAAACCGGCGTGTTCGCTCCACAATTGTGCTAGCGGTGCGGGATGGGCGCGCCGGCCGAGCACGTCCACGAAGGCGTTTATGCCAGTCAGCGTGCCGTAATGCCGCAAGTTGCGGCGGAACCACCATCCGGAAATCGTTGCGGCAAACCCGAAGGTGACACCGCACTGTAGTAGCAGAATTAGCGCGTGCAGCCAGAAAACATGCGTGCGGGTGCGGTGCGGAGTGCGCCACCAGCGTGCTGCCTGGTTGTAGGCGATGATAGCGGCGGCCACCGGAAACAGCGCCAGCAGTGAGAGTTTCGTCAGTGCGCCAAGGCCCAGCAAGCCCCCGAGAGTCAGGTGCGCAATACTGATATGCCCGCGCACCCGTGTCCATTGCCAGTTGAGCGCGAACCTGAACTTTTTGCCCGTATCCGCGCGCGTACTCATGCGCGTGATGAGCAGCACGGCCGCGCTGGCGAGCAGCATGGCCAGATTGTCATTGTTGACTGCGGCAGAGATAAACGCGAACATCGGCGTGAATGCCAGCACCCCGGCGGCACCCACCGCGAGCCAGTGCCAGCCCGGGCGAATCTGTAGCGCGAGAAGATAGGTAAGATAGACCGTGCCGGCGCCGAGCAGCACCGAAAGCAGGCGCACCAAGCGTACGGCCAGCACGGTGCCGCGCCAGGGGAAGTTCTCGGCCACGCTGTGAATGGCGAGATTGGTGTTGCCGTCTGCGGTCACCACGCCATTGTCCACATGCGCATTCAGCCGACGCACGACGCGCATGTCGGTCGTGTCAATCCAGCCGGTGGCCAGAGCCATGATGTAATAGTAGAGCGGAGGTTGTCCGGCTTCCTGTCTCCAAGGTCCAGGGTCGTTCGCGTCGAGCACAGGCATCCCTTGCCCGCGCGCCAGTCGCCATATTACCGGGTAATGCCACAATTCATCCGAAGCCTCGAAAAGGGGCGTCGTCACCGCGAACGTGCTGCCGACAATGATGAATAATGAAAGCACCAGCGCAATCGGCAATCGGGAGATGGCAGGCATGCACGCTAATCCTTACACCGACCAAGCGTTTGCTCGAAAAACGCTTCCAACCGTTCGGCGATGTGCGGCCACTCAAACTGCTTTGAAAACCGCAGCGCACCCGTTTCGATGTTTTTCTGCAGGACGGGATCGGAGTGCAGTTCCCGCACGGCTGTTGCGATGGCGCCGGCTTCTGGCCGCGCCAGCATCACGTTCTCGCGCGGCCGCAGCCCCGCCAGCCGCAACGGCGGCCGCGTGGTGACTGTGGCTCGGCCATGAGCCAGGCAGGCAAGAAAAGACCCGCGCCGGAAGGAAACGCCGTCGAGATAGGGCATCACCATCAGGTTGCAACTGAGCAGCGCAGCCGATGTTTCCGGCGGGGTGAGATAACCTGTACGCAGTATGTGATTAGCGACGCCAAGTTCTTGCGCAAGATTATCTATGCGCTGCGTGTAGGCCGTGTTAGTGAGGTCGCTGCCGCCTATGAGCACCAGGCGAGCCGGCAGCCCATCGGAGCGCAGCGTGGCCAGCGCGTGCATGAGCGTTTCACCCCCTTTGCTGGCGTAAAGGAACCCGAAGTAACCGAGCAGCAAATCCTCCGCGCCTATGTCGCGTTCGGCGCGCCATGTTGATGCCGAAAACGTTTCCGGCGGCGCGCAGGGAATGTTGCTGCCGATGGGGATTTCGGCCAGCGGCGGCAGTTGGTCGCGGGCGCGGCAACGCCGGTAATCCTCCACGTTTGTCAGCACCACCCCGGCTGTGCCGGACGCAAGGTGCCAGATTGCGCGTTCACGCAGCACGCCCGCTTTCGGGAACAGATATGGCGACCGCAGATCGTGAAAGGTGACCGCAGCCGGCGGGACGGTGAGGCGCGGCAGAAAATGAACCGGCAGGCGCATAGCGCCGTACGCGGCGGCTTGGTATTGAATGTTGACGATGTCGAGGTCCGCGCTGGCCCGGCGTACGCGCCATAAATCCAGCCAGTCCCAGCGGGCGGAAACTACCGGTCGCACGCTCGGTCGCTGCGCATGGCTATCAGGTTGCACACAGCGCTGGTCGGTGATGACGCGGACGCTGTGCCCGCGCTCGCTCAGGCTGACGGCAATGGCGCGTGTATAGTCACCGACCCCACCTTTCATAGGTGGGTATTCGCCGGTGACGAGGCCTATTTTCATTTCAGTAGGTTGCGGCGATTTAGAAATCTCGCTCTACCACATAATCAGCAATGGCGTGGAGTGTGGGCAGGTGTTCGCCCGCCGTGGCGGCGGAAAGGGCGGATTTCGCGCTGGTCACATAATCGCGGGCCTCGGTGCGCGCCACCTCGATTGAGTCGGAGGCGCGGATGGATTGCAGCAGGCGCTCGCGCACCTTGCGGCCGCTCTGGTGTCCGTTTAGCAGTGCGGCCACGTCCGGGTCGGTGGGATTGGATTCGATGTAGTGCAGCGCCGGCAGCGTGAGCAGACCTTGCTGCAGGTCGCTGCCCACCGGCTTACCAATGCGGTCCGCGCTGCCGATGAAATCGAGCACATCATCCACAATCTGGAACGCCATGCCGGTTTCGCGCCCGTAGCGGCGCATGCCCCTGATAGCGGCCTCGCTGGCGCCGCCGAGCACCGCGCCGGCCTCGGCGGCCAGCGCGAACATCGATGCAGTTTTGGCGTGGATGCGCTGGAAGTAAGCCTCGCGGCTGAGGGTGGGCTCATCGGCGAACTTCTGTCGGATTTCCCCGTTGACGATGACCATCAGCGTCTCCGCGAAAAGGTTCATCACGCGCACGCTCTCGGTCTGCGCTGCGAAACTGGCGGCACGAGCAAAAAGGTAATCGCCGGTGAGCACGGTGGCGTCCGGCGACCATTTGGCATTGAGGGTGGGGATGCCGCGGCGCAGCAGTGCTCCATCGATGAGGTCATCATGCACAAGTGTAGCCGTGTGCAGCATTTCCACCGCTGCTGCCAGCGATACGGCGTTATCGCAATCTGCGGCGAACAATCTGGCGCTGAGCAGCGCCACGGCAGGGCGCACGCGCTTTCCGCCGGAGTCTAGCAAGTGCTTGGTGGCTGCTGTCAGGGCATGGTGCTGCCCGCTGAGCGATTCGCGCAGCCGCGCTTCCATCGCCGTCAGTTGCCCCTTGACCGGCGCGAGAAGCTCAGCATTAGTACTCACGGTGGTGCTCTCTAAATGCATCTCAATCATCCCACCCGAAAAGTCGGTCGGCGTTTTCGGTGCTGGCGCGAGCAATTACCGCGGTCGTCGCGCCGCGCACCCTGGCGATCTGTTCAGCCACCCAGCGCACATGCGCGGGCTCATTGCGTTTCCCGCGCCGTGGCTGCGGCGCAAGGAAGGGCGCATCCGTCTCAATGAGCAGGCGCTCTTCAGGTGCTTGCGCTACGATATTGCGCAGCCCATATGCCTTGGGATACGTCACCGGCCCGGTAATCCCCAGATAGAAACCCAGTTCACGCGCCGTCTCGGCATGCATGGCCGCCCCGCTAAAAGAGTGAAAAACGCCCGCGTTCACTTTTGCTCCGCCGCTTGCCTGCCACGCGCTGATGATACCAAGTGCGTCGGCGTACGCATCGCGGCAGTGAATTATCACCGGTAGCTCCAGTTCGGCTGCAAGATCGAGTTGTGCGCGAAAACGGCGTTGCTGTTCGCCGGGCGGCGTTGTATGGCGATAATAATCCAACCCGATTTCACCGATAGCCACCACGGCTGGTTCCGCGGCCAGCGCGCGCAATTCCCGCAATGTTTCCGGCCCCAATTGTACATACTCATTCGGATGTATGCCCACCGCCGCGTACACGGGTTGGCAACGGACTGCCAACTGGACGGCTGCCCGACTGCTTTCCAGATTCATGCCGGGATTGAGCATTCTGCGCACTCCGTACTCCTCTGCGCGAGCCAGAACCTGACCCCGGTCCTCATCGAAAATGCGGAAATCCAAGTGGCAGTGCGTGTCGGTAAGCAAACCAGACTACTGCAGACCGGCAATGTGCAGCCCGTCTTGAAGGATAGGATGCACCCGTTTCTCGTCATCGGTTTCGCAATACACGCGTATGATCGGTTCGGTTCCGGAAAAACGGATGAGGAGCCAGCTGCCTCCCTGCAGTTTGAATTTGAAACCATCAGTTTTGTCCACCGTGAGCAGCGCCAGTCCCCCCACGCTTTCAGGCGTGGCACTTTCTACCCGCGCTATTATGCTTTCCTTCTGGTCGCTAGGAAAATCACTGTCGATTCTGTGGTAATAAGATTGCCTTCCCGTTCGGGCAAAGAGGGTTGCTATTAGCTCCGAGGGGCTCTGGCCGAGGCTACGCATCAGGTCGAGGATAAACAGTCCCGCCAGAATACCATCTCTTTCAGGCACGTGGTTCTGAAAGGCGAAGCCACCTGATTCCTCTCCGCCGATGAGCGCGTCGGTGGCAGTCATCTTTGGCGCGATGTATTTGAAGCCCACCCCGGTTTCGTATACAGGGACATCGTACAGTTCGCCTAATTTGTCTAGAAGCGAGGTGGTGGAAAGCGTTTTCACTATCGCGCCGCGCTGGCCGCGCACCTCCAGCAGGTAATAAGCCAGCAGCCCGAAAACGCGGAGCTGGTTGATGAACTGGCCGTTCTCGTCTCCAACACCCAACCGGTCGGCGTCGCCATCGGTTATGATGCACACATCTGCATTATCTGCCACTGTGGCACGCAGGCCGATATCCACGTTGGGTGGTATGGGTTCCGGCCGGCTCATTTCCGGGAAAAGCGGATGGCGTGCGGTGTGCACCTCGGATATTTGGGTGCGCCCGCCCTGAAGTAGGCGCGGGAACCAACCCGCGCCGTTTCCCCACATGGCGTCAACCATGACCTTGAAGCCGGCATCCTTAATCGGCGCGAGGTCAATGATGTCATTTATATGTTCAATGTATGCTGGCGCGGCGTCGAATGTCTGCACGCTGCCGGTTTCCGTAGCCTCCGGCAGCGGAATGCGCTCCACTGCACCCGGGGGCGGGATGTGCGCCTCAATGGCTTTCAACCCGTCCGGAGCGATTGCGCCGCCAGTGTGGTCGCGTACTTTGAAGCCGTTGTCGGTGGGAGGATTGTGAGATGCGGTGATATTTATCGCGCCGACGGCTTGCGTATCGAGCACCGCATAAGCAATTACGGGCGTGGGGGTGGCTGTATCGGTAAGCCACACCCGCAGATTGTGAGCAGCCAACACCTCGGCTGCCGCGATGGCGAAATGTTCGGAGGCGAAGCGCTTGTCGTAACCGATCACCACTGATTCGCCGAGGTGACCATCTTCCAATATGTAGCGCGCGAAACCCTGCGCGCAGCGGCGCACGTTGTCAAAAGTGTAATCCTCCGCAATGCGGCCGCGCCAGCCGTCCGTGCCGAACTCGATTGTCATGGCCAGTGGGCGGTGCGGGTCAGTACCGCACCGTTGTGAATTCCACCAGGTTGGGCATTTTCACACCAGATTCCAGTTTCTCCAAATCGGCGTCCACCATGACTTGCATCAGCTGCGCGAATGTCATCCGCGGCTCCCACCCTATAGTCTCTCTGGCCTTGCCGGCGTCGCCCACGAGCAAATCCACCTCGGCGGGGCGATAAAAGCGTGGGTCGGAGACAACATAGTCTTGATAATCCAGACCAACGTGCGCGAACGCTGTCTCGCAGATTTCACGGATGCTGTGGGTCTCACCGGTGGCGATAACGTAATCGCCCGGCTTGTCCTGTTGCAGCATCTGCCACATGGCACGCACATAATCCCCGGCGAAACCGATGTCGCGGCGCGCGTCGAGGTTTCCCAGGCGCAGTTCTTGCGTCTGCCCTAGCTTAATGGCGGCAACGCCGAGACTGATTTTGCGCTCCACAAATTCCAGGCCGCGGCGGGGTGAGCCGTGATTGAAGAGAATGCCGGAGTTTGCGTGCATGTCGTAGCTTTCGCGGTAATTCACCGTAATCCAGTGGCCGTAAACCTTGGCCACGCCGTAAGGGCTGCGCGGGTGGAAGGGCGTGC
>DASCOB010000218.1:0-1771 GCA_036011785.1 Anaerolineales bacterium
CGTTGCCCCAAACATGTTGGCTGCTTCCAGTTTTTTCTCGGCGAGGTCGACGGCGATGACCGGTTGCGCGCCGACCAACCTCGCGCCCTGCACACAGTTAAGTCCCACGCCGCCTATGCCAATCACGACCACGCTGCTGTCGGCCGACACCCGCGCTGTATTCATCACTGCGCCCAGACCGGTAATTACGGCGCAGCCCAACAAGGCAGCGCTGTCGAGCGGCATGTCCGCCGGCAACGACACAAGCTGCGATTCATCCACCACCACGTATTCGGCAAAAGCACCCGCGCGAAGCCCCTGCAAAACCGGTTGACCCTTCTCATTGCGAATGCGCTGTTCTTTGTCTATGGCGAGTTCAGTCTCGCACAGATGCGGGTCACCTATGGCACAGTAACAACAGTGCCCGCACGAACGCATCAGGGTGACGACCACGTGGGCACCCGGCTGGATCAGCTTGACCCCCGGCCCCACCTCCGTGACCACACCAGCGGCCTCGTGCCCGTAGATGGCCGGCAGAGTGCCGCCCCAGGCGCCTTCGGCATAGTGGATATCGCTGTGACAGATAGCACAAGCCGCAAGCTTAACTTTCACTTCCCCCGCTTTGGGTGGGTCTATTGCAACTTCCTCAATCACAAGTTGCTGGCCGAATTCGTAACAGACGGCTGCTTTCATGCGGTGCTCTCCCGGTGGAAATCAGCGCCGACGTCAGGTCGATCACATAATTGGTGCAAAAAAAAACGCAATCCGGATTTTAACAGATTTGCGAAAGGCGCACGGTTCTACGTAGCATGACCGCGCTGGATGCCCAGTAGTACATCTGGTATCTTTGTGCTGGGGCAAGCCGTGTAGGTCTTCACCTGTGCTCCTTTGACTTGGCTGGTCGCGGATTATGATACATTGATGCGACGTGAAACATCGACTTTGGCTGCGCAGACCGGTGGTTGTGCGTGCAGCAGTCTAGCGTCTTGCCTGACTTCTCGCTTGCAGCGATAATCCCGAGCAAATGCTGTAAGCGGAAATGAACGACCTGAGGTAATCAAAATGAGCGATAAGTTCCTTGCCGGACGAACAGCTATGATCACCGGAGGCGCATCCGGTATGGGAAGAGCGATGGCGCTGGCCTTTGCGCGTGCCGGTGCAGACATCTCCGTCGGCTCTCTGCTGGCGGATAAGGGGGTCGCCAAAGTCGGCGGCGAACTCTCGTATTTGCCCGGGCAGGATGAGTTGCAGGCCACCAGGGAGGAAATCGAAGGGTTGGGTGTGCGCTGCCTGGCGCTGGGTCTGGACGTCACTGAGACGGAATCGGTGCAGGCCTTTTGCAACACAACCATCGCGGAGCTGGGCAAGGTTGACATTCTGGCGAACGCGGCTGGCATCACCGCGGAGCACGCCATCAGCGGCCATTCGGAGGCGCTTTGGAGAAAGGTGATGTCAGTCAACGTGGATGGCGCCTTCCGCACCATCAGGTTGGCGCTTCCCGGCATGATCGAGCGCCGATGGGGTCGCATCATTAATGTCGCCTCCACGGCGGCTTCGGTCGGGGCGGCAACCTCGGGAGCGTATTGCGCTTCCAAGGCGGCGCTGGTCGGGCTTTCTCGCTGCGTCGCTCTGGAGGGAGCGCCTTACGGCGTCACCTGCAATGCCATCAGCCCGGGCTGGACAGACACGAACTTCGGGCGTGATTGGATGAGCGATATAGCAGTGGTGCAGGAAAAGCGCAGCGGCGAGGAGTACATCGCGGATGCAGAACAGGCTAACCCGCAGGGTCGCC
>DASCOB010000219.1:0-3357 GCA_036011785.1 Anaerolineales bacterium
GAGTTGTTTGGGCGGGTGAATGGTGTGCCACGCGTGTTGCACATCTGCGGCGACACAAATCCGATTGTGGAGATGATGGCGGAAAGCGGCGCGGACGCGTTGAGCGTCGATCAGATGAACCGATTGGATGAGACCCGCGCCAAGCTCCCGAATGTTGCGCTTCTTGGGCACTATCAGCCTTTCGGGGCTCCGATGTGCGAAGGCACGCCGGACGAAGTCAAAGCGATGATCAAGCAATCCATTGAACAGGGCGCGGATGCGGTCTGGCCGGGTTGCGATATCTGGCCGGCAGCGCCGCCGGAGAATATCCGTGCGATGATGGCGGCCACAAAAGAATTTGGAGGTAGAAAATGACGCCGACAGCTGAGCAGGAAAAAGAAATCTTCGAGAGCCTGAAAAACGGCGTAATTGAATTCGAGGAGGATGATGTAATCGATGCTGCTAACGAAGCCCTGGAGCAAGGAGTGGACGCCTACAAGGCGACCATGGACGGGCTGGCAGCCGGAATGGATGTGGTGGGCGCCTATTTCGCCGAGGGCGAATACTTCGTCCCGGAAGTATTGATGTGCGCTGATGCGCTTTATGCCGGGCTGGATATATTGCGGCCGCACATCAAACTGGATCCGGAGAAAATGATCAAGGGCTCGGTTGTGATCGGCACGGTTGAGGGCGACGTGCATGATATCGGCAAGAATCTGGTGAAGATGATGTTCGAGATTGCCGGATTCGCCGTGCATGACTTGGGGCGGGATGTGCCTCTGGACAAATTCGTCGAATCATACATGGAGACTGATTCCGATATCATCTGCATGAGCGCCATGATGACGACGACCATGATTGGAATGCCGGTGGTGATCGAAAAGGTGCGCGCGAAAAATCCGAATGCTAAAATAATGATCGGCGGCGCACCGATAAATGAGAACATCGTTGAAAAGTGGGGCGCGGACGGAACCGGCAGCGATGCTCCGAATGCACTTCAGGAGGCGTTGAACATGATTGGCGTGTTGCGCGACCTGGGCGAGGATTTCCAGGCCGACCACGTGCAGAAAGAATGGGGCGCAGATGGTTTGATGGATGCGAGCGGGTAGGATGAAGGAGGGTTGTGGCGAAGAAACTGCGGGGTGACGGTGGCCTATCAGACCTGATTGATTTGCACCATGTACCCAAATTTGATGTGCGTTTCGAGGCGTTGGGTGCGTTGGATGAGGCGTCATCTGCTCTAGGAGTGGTGCGCGCCAGTGGGCTGCAGCCGGAAGCCAGCGCAATGGTACTGGAGATTCAACGCGACCTTTGTTGGATGATGTCCGAAATGGCAGCGGTTTCAGATAATCAACGGCCTCCAACGCACATAACTGCGGATAGATTGAACGCTCTGGAAGAAGCATACGAGAGCATTACCGAAGACTATCCCCTTGCCAATGCCTTCACCGTTCCCGGCGACAGCATGGTGGGGGCGCTGATCCATCTGGCGCGGGCCATCATTCGGCGCGCAGAGCGGCATGTGGCTTTGCTTCATTACGAAGCAAAGCTGTCCAACGAAAACATACTTCCTTATTTGAATCGGCTCTCCACTCTGATGTACGCGATGGCGCGCGCGGAAGAAACTGCCGCGGGTATTCCCGATCCAACCATAGCACGTCCATCGACAGGTGGATTCTGAGAAACCTGGTCCCGCTTCCGTATCGCCGGGTCAGCGTGCATCCCTATAGCGGCGAGATGACGGCGGCTGCGCTGCAGGCGCATTTGTTGGGTAAGGAAGCGTATAGGCGTACCGAGTACATTGTGCTGCGCAAAGAAGATGCCACCGCGGTTGTCTCCATCACGACATCCGACCGAGAATCACTCTTTGGGTTAATGAAAACAGTGGAAGTCATCGCGCTGCCGGAGGATTGCACCTATTCAGAATTGCCGGATGTTGACCCCGGTGTTCCCTCTGCGCTGGCTGCTGCCGCTCGGGAGTCGGGGGTCGGACCGGGGGGCACGCTGGTCGTCCGCGGCAAATATGATCACGTCAACTTCATCCATCATCCGGATCCCACCGTGGTGCGCGTGCTGGAGGTTGTGCCTCCCGAGCCGCCGAAACTGTACGATCTGGCGCGACAGGTGCTGCGTTACGCAACGCTTCCGCCGATAGAGCTTGAGCTGGAGCGCATCGATTTGAGAGAGCAGGCTGCGCGCGCGCGCGCAGCGGCGTTTCTCGTGCCGTGCCGGGCCGGCGGTCTCCAAGGATTGCCCGCGCCAGTGCTCTTCTTGGATGAGCGCCCGCAGAGACGGGAGGACTGGCTGCTGATCGGCTGCGAACGCAGCCTGCAATTCCACCGCCATTATTATGGCGATGAGCCGCCGCGCATCGAGATGTGTCCGCGCCGGCTTACCGGGGCGCGTCATGACCCGACGCTGTTGAAATGTTGCTTGCTGGAAAATGAAATCGAAATGGATGGAAGCATCGCCGTCACGCCCTGGGGCGCGGATGTGGCGCACGTTGAGTCGGCATTACGTAACCTGACTGCGGCGCATGCAGAGGAGGCGCAATGACACAGGCCTGGCACGAAGTTTTCAAGGAATTAAACGCGCGCACGCGCAAACCGCGCGAGACTGGCATCAGCATGATATTCGACAAATGCCATGGACCCAATGCCGTCGGAGATCATCTGCATCTTTTTGGCGAGTACGTGGATCACTGGAAACTAAGCTTCGGCACCTCGGCTTTGCTGGATGAGAGCATCCTGCGCGAGAAAATAGCGGCCATGCGCGCCCACGATATCACAGTCTATCCGGGCGGCACGCTGACCGAGGTGGCGGTGGCGCGCGATGTCTGTCGCGATTACATGCGCCGCGCCTGCACGCTCGGTTTCAATGCTGTGGAAATATCCGATGGGACGATTGGCATGACGCGTTCTGTGCGCAATGATGCCATCAGCTTCGCGCGGGAACTGGACCTGACGGTGATTGCGGAGGTCGGAAAAAAGGACCGTGACTGCCAACCTCCTGTGCAGGCGTTGGCGGAGCAGGCAGTGCAGGATTTCGAGGCCGGTGCGGATTGGGTCACAGTGGAAGCGCGCGAATCGGGGCGGGGCATTGGCGTTTTCGACCCGGATGGTACTGTGTCGGAACGGGATGTTGACACGATAGAGCGGGTGCTGGGCGACCAGTTGCAACGCGTCATCTGGGAAGCGCCGTTGCGGAAGCAGCAGGAGTATTTCATCCTGCGATTTGGCCCCAACGTCTGCCTGGGCAATATCGCTCCTCGCGACATGCTCGGTGTGGAGGCCATGCGCGCCGGGCTGCGGTTTGAGACTTTCCGCAAAGTGGTTGCAGAAATGGAGAGCGGGGTGCGAGTGTAGCGTGCGCCTTTCC
>DASCOB010000220.1:0-4085 GCA_036011785.1 Anaerolineales bacterium
CGGTACACAAATAGCCGCCATCATACATAATTTCTGTGCGATAAACCTGATATCCATCCACCCAAGAAAACCTA
Source organism: Anaerolineales bacterium (assembly GCA_036011785.1). Taxonomy (GTDB): domain Bacteria; phylum Chloroflexota; class Anaerolineae; order Anaerolineales; family UBA11657; genus CAJWGI01. Next base: position 75 of record DASCOB010000220.1, read on the forward strand.
TTGTCAATCTCTACAATGTGGCGAAATCCTTTGCGATAAGCTGGATAAAAAGCGGCGAAAGCCAGCTTATGGGCCACCGGCTCGCCGGTGTAGCGGTTGACTCCAAAAACCGGAGAGTAATCTTTTGCCCAGATATCTCCTAAGGGCCCAGGGATAGCTCGTACTGCACCCATGTCTATGCCCTGATCCTTCAGCCAAACCAATACTCCTGCACCCAGGTATCCCTCCGGTATACGCAGGAAGACCGTGGCATTACTGGCAGCAGCCACCATTTGCTTGAACGTCTCCCACAACGGTGGGTAGAACACCGGCCAGTTGATCAGGGTGCCAGCCATCGGTTCCCACTCAGCGACCATGCGGAACCCATGAGACGGAACCATGTTCCCACGGGGTTCCTCCCAGTCCACCGCACCTTGTGCTATTAACTCTTCAAAGGCTGGCAACTGTACGTACTGAGCCTCAATTGCATCGGCAGTTGTTTGGCCATCATCAACGCCGATATCCCGTAAGAAATCTAGGGCACTTTGGGGATTGCGAGGCCAGGCACGCGCCCATTTGAATGGGTAAACAGATAGCACACCATGATGTTCGCTGGGCAACTCATCAAGATACTCTTGCCAGAGATGCGAATCCATCGCCCAAAAGGCTGCGGGGATGTAAGCATTTAGTAATAGAGATTTATCCATAAATCTATCCGCACCAGCGTAAGATCAACAAAGCCAAGGCTTGGGTTGTCTTCACTAACTCAGCGATGGTCACAAATTCATCAGCCATATGCGCTGTTCTGATACTTGGGCCAAAGGAAATCGTTGGTATCTTGGAATAATTGATCAGATGGATGGCATCTGTCAGAGTGCCGAACCCCCCCAAGGTGGGTGTGATGCCCAATTCGGACAACACTTCTTTACCAAGCTGAACAATGGCTTCATTCTCGCTTGCTTCAGCCCCGTACCACCATTCACCATCAGCATCAAGTTTTGGCGGATTTGCCCTCATCCAAGGATCTAGCGCAGCGACCCGCCCCAATTGAGCTTCGATTTCTTCTCTCTTATTGTGTGTACTGGGTATAAAATTGGAACCAAAAGTAATTTCTACCTTCTCGGGGTAAGTCACCGACCAATCTCCCCCATGGATGACCGTAGGTGTGATGATGTCTGGGTCGAGATATCTGTGTTGTTTCTCCCGTTGCGTACGCCACTGGTCATTTAAATCTTCAAGGGCTTCGATAACTTTTGCGGCTTTGGTGATCGCGTTGACAGCACCGCCTTCGGACCAATGCGGCTGAGACATCTCGGCGTGACCGGCTCGGCCGTAGACGGTAATTTTTCCATAGAGGCTGCCCCTCAACGCTACGAACAACTGCATATTTGTTGGTTCCGGGATAATGGCCGCATCAGCGGTATAGCCTCGCTGGCAGCAAGATAGTGTGCCCATACAGGAAGCTTCTTCATCTGGGACGGTTTGGATGATTAAGTCACCTTTTAGTTCAATCCCGGACTGCTGAATGAATCTCAACGCTTGGATCATAGCGGCTATGCCGCTTTTCATGTCGCAAGCACCCCGGCCATAAAGCCTACCATCCGCGACTTGGCCCTCAAATGGGTCATAGTGCCAATTCGCTAGAAGGCCAACAGGAACAACATCATAATGACCGTTCAGGATTAGGGAGTTCCCCCCGCCGCTACCAGGGAGCTTGCCGGCAAGTACAGGCATGTTGCTGAGATCACGATCTGGTTTGACGCCGCATCCAGGAAAAATGTCCAGTTCTGAAGCATCTGCGTCCCACATTTCTAGGGAACAGCCTATGCCTTGCAAGGCATTTGCCACGAAGTTTTGCAGATCTCTATAATCGTTGCTCTCTGCTCGACCATTATCAGGTGGTGTGATCGTCCGATAACGGATTAATTGCTGCAGAAAATCAATAATCCCTGATTGGTGTTCTTCTATGAGCGATAAAACCTTGACCTCGTTCTCTGAAATCATTTATATCCCCAATCGGTCATTCAAGGCAAAATTAGATCCAAGGTGTTCTCATAGGATGTGTTCGATTTCTGGTTCGGCCGCTGATGGCAAGCGAGGTGGTTCGTGAGAAACTATTGCATCTATGGATTTCTGGCGACTCTTCAAACAAATCTGCTTTCGATCCAGTACGTAGGTTTCATGAGCGCCCCTGTTCAACAATTAGGGCTACCAGCGTCGTTTATGTTTTTGCTCGATGTGCTTGTCTTTCGAGCAGTCAGCTAGACGGATTTTACCTTTAATAATTGCTACTCCTCCATGAAGATCATGCAGAGCAATCCCTACTATCACCCTCCGAAGGCCACCGATCCACTCGTTGTCCATCACCATTTGACGCAGGACCGGGAAACCAAATGTAACAGGTTCGATTTACTCAGGTCAGTCGCACCCAGACTGGCCCAGCTAAGGCTTGGCTGCCGCATTCCCGCTCCGCAAATCCTCATGTCGGTGGTGGCCAGCGCCCACTGTCAGGGCGCATGGCGCTTTCCGGAAGACGAATCGGATGAAGACCCCTGATCTGCTGGTCAACGTCAGCGCCGATGTACTTCGGATAATGACTTGACAGGATTTCCCGAACCCGGGCTGTGGCACGCTGGCGGATGTCGGGCGATCCAGCCATCTCCCAATCCTCGATTGAAGACCTATCCGCAATCTCCGGATGAAGATACTCGGTGTCCATTAGATTGAGGGTTTGATCATTCGTGAGAAAATGACCTGGTCCGTTCAGAACTACGTCCCGGATAACCTCGAACGAAAGCGTTTCATCCGTAACCTCTATCCCGCGAAGGGCCCGCTGTACACAGCCGATCATGTCGTTATCAATGACAGCAGATTCGTACGAGCAACCCATCAGACTACCCATCATTCCCGCTGCTTCTCCCACTGAGTTGGCGCCCGCCAAGGCCGCGAGGGTGACATTCACACCCTTTTCGTAACCAGCCTGGTTGTCCGGAAGTTTCGCGTCCGTCATCCCGCCACTGACGCTGCAAGGTAGATTATAGTAATTGGCTATCTGCGCCGCAGCAGCGTTTAAAATGCCCACTTCACCACCGCCGCCGGAGAACGCGCCCGTCCGGAGGTCAGAGACAAACGGCCAAGGGCCAAAATCCACCGGATGGCCGGGAACCACTAGAGAAACCAGAAGTACCCCGGCCAGAGCTTCGGCAACGGAGAGCGCCAGTGTTCCCGCCAGTGCGGCTGGCGCCGTGGTGCCTGCCTGTGGCGCAACCACTATCCAGACCGGGGCACCAAAAGCGGTTGAGGCGATGCACACCTGACTGTTCTCTTCACTATAAGAGAGAGGCGACACAACACAGCATCCGCCACCACAACAGAATGGTCTTTCGCGGAACTTTTTATCTCCACCTGCTATGAGCCTCGCCATCTCCAATACTGCGTCGACATTTTCCGCGCTCTCGAAGCCGAGACTCACGTTTTTCTCCGTAGCAGCCAAGGAGGCGTAGGCGGTATTGATGTCGGCCTCTCGAATGTTATGGGACAGGTCTGTCGCTATCATCCAGCGCGAGTACTCGTGGATGTGTTCGAGCGAATCCACCAGCCGGCCACAGTCATAGACATCCCGCAGGGTCGAGGGCCTATATTGGCCAGTAGCAGGATCCAACAGGCGTACTGCATTTCCGCATCCGCCAAAATGCACGCGAGCACCCTGATGCTCGATATCGTGTCGAGGGTCACGCCCATAGAAAACTAGGTCGCGCGGCAACGTGGCGATAGTGTCCTCGACCAGAGCTCGCGGGAAACACAACCGGCCCTGGTCGCTCACCCGGCAGCCATTGTGCATCGCTCTCTCAAGTAGCGCAGGTATTGGGTTAGCCATGCCGATCTCGTCCAGCAGGGAGAGCGCAGTATCGTGGATGCGCTCCACATCCCGGTCAGTCAGCGGCTTGAATCGGCCGCCCAACTGCCCGGGCCTGACTACTTGCCCGCGCAGTTGCTCGCGCGCCTGCAGGCGCACCGTCGTTTTGCCTCTTC
>DASCOB010000221.1:0-9643 GCA_036011785.1 Anaerolineales bacterium
GAGTGAATCTACAGTTCTGCCCCGTATTGGTCACGTACTAAGGATATAACGCCGCCTGCTGCCAGTCGATCCAACGGAGCCCTGAAGGTAACTTGGACGACGCCCGAATGCCGCCCGATCTCAACTGCCCCCGTTATGGTCGCGCGGTTCATAACCTCCGGAACCGTCATGTCAAGAAACTTGCTGGCCCGCGTCAAACCATTTTCAGTGGCGGCGTTCAGGTCGGGTCCTGTACCGATGATCGAGATTGGTGCCGATTCGTCTAGTCCGTCAAGAGACCAAGCGGTGGCGATGGCATTTGCGCTTTCCCGTTCTCGTTGAGACAAAGGGCGGGCAAGGTAAGGCAAATCCTCTACCACTGGCAACAGAATCGGGCCGTCAATTGATACCCCCTTCAGTACATGGACTTGCAAGCTGACCGTTCCGGAAACATCACAGGTGTGGCCAGCGATTTCCCCGTCGCCCTGCAATGCATGCATGTCACCCAGGTAAACACCGCCACCGAGTACTTTTACCGGACAGATTAGGATTGACCCAGCCCTTACTGCATCGACATCCATGTGCCCATCCGTACGGTGTTGCAGTTGATCGGCCTTGATACCGTACGCGTGCGGGGCATCTACCAGGAAGCTGCCAAAGTCGCCCGCGTTATGGGAATCAGGCATAGGAATTGCCGGAGTGGTGCCAAGTTGGCCCATGAAAGGGCGCAATCTCGCCACGACCCCGACAAGGTCACTAGGGCAAAATGCGAGAATTGGGTTCTGGGCAGACTTTTCTGGCAATGACGCGAAGTGCGCATCGTTGGCACCGACCTCCTGAGCGGCGGTCTCATTGAGAGTGACACCTACCTGACGGTTATTATCAAAATAGATTGTGTAACCATTGGTGAACGTGAGCCGAAACCGAGTCCGGCGAGTTTTATGGCTGGGAGAGGTTCGCGAAGGATAATGATCGATAATATCGCCGTAAGGATCAGGCTTAGACGCCCTATGGGGACAACCTTGCTGCCGTCTTCCACTCCAAGTGCCATCATCAGGGCCAGTACTCCACTGACTGATAGAAGACCCGCGAGAGCCGGCAGGCTAATCAATTTTGGGAACATGGAAAACCCCTTGCCCTGCGGGAGCATTGTTATAGCCAAAACCCCGATCCGGGTTGATGACCCGACGAACATAAGACGCGAGGCGATTAAATGCCCGCGTAGCTTGACTAGATAAAGCATCGTACGTACAATCTGCATTGCTAGACGCGGGTCTGGAAGCAGGAGGGGATTTCGCAGACTGGCAGGAGGAAAAATGCCCGGTTTTAAAAGCCTGCTTCACCAAACAGTTTCGACTACTGATACAGATTTCTGGAATGACTCCTGCAAAAAAATGAATGAACAAGTGCAAAGGCTAACTGCTGAGTTTGAGCTGGACGGTTATAGAAAAGCTTACGTTGGCTCGGGTGACCACTTTGCACGGAAAATGTCAAATGGGATGCAGGTGTCCAAGACGGACGCCTTAAGGAGAGGAGAAGTAATCTGCAGGTAGCTGTGGCAACTTTCATTAACCCGGAAACCACTCAATGGGTTCAGTTGTTTGCGGCCTCTACCATGGCGAGTTTACCTGTTATCATATTATTCCTTCTACTGCAACGACATTACATTCGCGGCATTGCCCATACAGGGATAAAGGGATAATACTGAGTGAAACCATGAACAACAACTATGTTGTTTTAGACTTGTTTGACTTGGGCGGATTGTCCTGTCATGGTGCTTCCGGGATCATTGCCCCGAAAAACTCAGGAGCGTTTGCTGACCATACCCGACTTTTACGTTGCTCTGAAGATTAACGAATGGCACGCAACTACGTTGCAACGCTACCTTCAAAGAGGTCTTCCTAAAATTGGTGAGGGGTGAGAAACTCTACAATGTCGGGTCACACGACCCTAGCAGAGAAACAACTTGCGGGTGACTGAAAGGGGATTAAATTGCGAATTATTATCGGTTCAGATCATGCCGGATACAAACTCAAAGAGCACTTGAAAACATATCTCGTTGAGCTAGGACATGAAATGCGGGACGTCGGTGCTTATGACGAACAACCAGTCGATTATCCTGACGAGGCAGTAGAGGTGGCCCAAGGCGTCGCGAATGGAAACTGCGATCGCGGGATGCTAATCTGCGGCACGGGCATCGGAATGAGTATTGCTGCCAACAAGGTCCCTGGTGTAAGGGCCGCGCTCGTCACAGACACCATGACGGCTCAGCTTTCTCGCGCTCACAATGATGCAAATGTGCTCTGTTTGGGAGGATGGCTCGTAGGAGAAAAGCTGGGCGAGGAAATTGCGAAATCTTGGCTCGACACCATGTATGATCGCGGCAAACATGCAAACAGACTAAGAAAAATAACGAACATCGAAGGTAGAGGTTGAGTTTCCTGTCCACGGGAGAGCAATTGAAAACGAGCGTAGCTGTATCACCTTTCCCTGGGGAGTTTGCGCCCATCCCTTTCATTGGCGAACTTGACTATGTCCTGTCCCTGGCGGCTAAGATAGGCTTTGGTTCGGTGGAGCTACACGTACGCGCGCCTGACGATGGCATCACGGCCGCGAGGGTTCTTGTCGCAATTCCATCCACCCACGTCCCAGCCGATGTTGTATTTCGTCGTGTGCATTGTTGCCGCCATAATATGTCCGCCTCAACGGGTTGGGCTTCAGTTAGGTGGAGATGGCTATTGCGCGGACCTTGCTCAAGCCGGCAGCGGTCGATCAGACGTCTCGGCGGCTCTGCGCATCTCTTCGTAGGCTCCTATCCGAGCGAGTTCGACCACGGGTCCGGCAACGAGCAGGCCTATGCCCAAGGCAAGGAGGCCGGCGATTATCACTGCGAAGGCCACCAGGCCCAGGACGAAAAGTTTCATCTTGTAACCGCGGGTGAGTGCCCAGGCGCTCTTTATGGCATCGACAGGACCGAGATCGTCTTCCATCACCAGCAGAAAGGCAGGCCATAGCGCGATCAGCAAAATGAAACCAGGCACGATGAGCAGGATGAAGCCCCCGACGACTGCAAGGGAGTAGAGAAGAAAGGTAAGAAGGAGCTTGTCGAACTTCGAGAAGCCAGAGAACAGATCGCGGAAGGACACCGAGTCGTCGCCGCGGATGAGTCGCAACATCGCCATGTCATAGCCGCCGCGAATGGGGCCGGCCACTATCATTACCGCTAGCACGAGAGCGATCCCACCCAGGATGGTCACTGGCCACCACCGCCACCACTTTGGCCCGAGAACATCATATAGACGATCCACATTCCGATACAGATCCATGGGCGACGCTTGAAGGTTTGCCACGCCTGCGGGAAGAGATGCGAGGGAGACAGGTTGGCACGAGTTGAGGTGCTTGCCATCGAGTTATAATTGCTCACCGTTATGCTCTGTCTTGCAGTCCTTAAGGTCAATCCACGCTTTATGCTTCACATCCCCTGACGGGTATAGTTATCGTATATCTCTCGTACATTGGGGGCATACTGTTGCGCGTTTGTCTACCCGCGTCCGCCAGTACGGGCATTCTTGGTTGACAAGGTAGGTAACGACGCCAATTACCGCCCTGAAAAGCACCCAAACAGCAATGCTTATTATGACCAATCCAACTATAAACTTGACCATCTCACGTATTCTCGGCCGTGAAGTCACCCATACTACGCTTTGTGCCTGTTGCCAATGGGCTATTTGCGCCGCTCGCCCAAACTCACAAGAGCCAGTTCTCGGAGGGCGCTAAGTTCGCCGACGTGGATAGATTCGTGGCAGATATTTTGAGCGAAGTGCTCAATCACCGTCTCCCAGTAGCCCAAATAACCCTTCCTAATGGAGATGTCCTGCCGGGACTCTCTCTCAAGTCTAACCGGGTTACCGTCCAACCATCTGCTAATTGCGTCGTAGCTTTGCGTTTGTAGCTGCATCAGTCGTTCGAGGTCAACCGGCTGGCTTTCAACAGTGATAGGTTCCGAACCATCATCATACAGCGCTGTCTCAGCTTCCGTCATGTATTCTGGCTGGCGAATGTCAGCTAGCATCCCATCACGGAACGTGGCTATATGGCCGAGTACCCAGTTCATGCAGTTACTTTTACCGGGCAGCTGCAACAAGGTTTCGGCGTGGGATAAGCCTTCAACAGCCCTTCCGATAGCGTCCTGATTGCGCCGCAAAATTGCGGCCAACACCTCTGCTTTGTTCATGGTCATCTCTCCGTAGTTATTACTGCCTCAATTATATGCGCGCCCCCAGCGAGTCAATCTTTCACCAGCACCGCTCCCGCCGCTACCGGGTCAAAGCCTTCGGGCCACTTTGTTTCGGCGCTGTACTTGGCATTGGTAAGGTTAGCCCCCGCCAAGTTGGAATTGCTCAGGTTGGCATCGCTCAGATGGGCACCGCCCAAGTCGACCTTACGCAGGTTGGCCCCGTGCAGGTCGGTCCCACTCATGACGGCCCCGCCCAGCCAGGCGCCGTGCAGGTCGGCATCGGTCATGACAGCCTCGCACAGCCGGGCCCCGTGCAGGTCGGCCTCAGTCAGGATGGCCTCGCACATCCATGCCCCGTGCAAGTTGGCCCAGCGCAAATCGGCCCCGTGCAGGTCGGCCTTGCGCAGGTTGGCCCAACGCAGATCGGCCTCGCGCAGATCGGCGTTGCTCACGTTGGTATTGAGTAGGTTGGCCTGCTTCAGGTTGGCCCCGCTCAGGAGGGATCTGGATAAATTTAACCCACTTAGGTCGGCCGTATGCGGTTCATGGGCTAGGGCCTCGACTTCTTCGCGCGTGTAGTCAGGCATCCCTAAACTATACACCCGCGCATAGCGGGTCCGCAAGCGTCGTCTGGGCCCGCTAGTTCCCTGCGGCGGCCCTAATCGCCTAATCCCTCTCGCCTGTGTTTGATTCCTGAGGCTGTCTTTATTCCTGTGACCCCGCGCCCATTAACGTGAGCGGTAGTCATTCGCGTATTCGCAAGTGAGAGTCAGATACCGGTCGCCGTAGGTTTTGCCGGGCTCAATCTCGGTACCTTCAATCCACTCGTTAAGTGATTTCACCAACAGCAAATCACCGTATGTTTGCGGGATGACGGAGTAGGTGTCAGCATAGTACTCGCCGTTGCGGCGGTCGCGGGCAAAGTGTTCGGCGCTGGAGCGCTGGTCGATTGGCGCGTTCACCGAGCGCGTATCGTCAAAGCCAGGCGCAATCGTATCGGCGAAGTAGAGACCACCGAGTGGCAAGTCGCCTTGTGTTTCGACGGCACGCAGCGCGTTGGCCCAGCGTGGTTGTTTGAGCCAAGAGTTGGGGTATCGAGCATGATCGACGCGATAAACATACAAGCCATCGAAAAGCGGATTGAAAATCGTCGACAGCCCCTCGGCAAACCAAATAGAATTGTGGTCGGGATCAACCGCACTGCGGATGCGCGCCCACCCATCCAACGCGGCGGCATCGCTCCCCCACGGGCGCGGCATGTCAGTAAATAACAGTACCGGCCGCCCGCCAAGGCGTAAGTAGTTAGGGCCCTGCGCCCAGGTAGCATGCACGAAATTGTAAGCATCAATAATGCCCTGCTCGGTCACGCCAGGTAGGATGTTCGTTTGCAAGACGATGACATGGCGCAGGCTGGTCCCCGCAGAAGCAGCGAGTAATTGATTGAAGTTGTTTGTGGTACGGACGTCCTGCGGGCCGTACCAATGTGCAGACAGCCCGTCGAGACAGGCTTGTTGGGCGAGGATCACATGGCGCTGGATGGTCGCTGGATCGTCTGAATTATAAGCCCCTGCAGATGGTACGTCCCACGTCATGCTGCCATCGAAAATCCACGGGTCATACCACATCATGTAATCGGCAAGAACGACCTTTTGGATGTCGATATAACTGACACCCGCAGCTGCAGCTGCATCGACGGGCGTAGCCGTGATAGTGTATGTGGCGGTATGCGCTGCCGTGATAGTGTGTGTGGCGATAGGCATTGGCGTGGCTGGGTTCGCTGTTATGGCCGGAAGAGAGAACTTTATTGGAATCGCAGTCGACGTAGCCGTATCGGCAACGGTGGGTGTGGCGGCGTGTGGCATAGCATTTGAGGGAAACGGAGTCTGAGTGGGAAATGACGTGCTGGGTGACAATGGAATGAGTGATGCATGGGCCGCCTTAGTTTTTTGTACTGCTACCGCAACTTTCGATTGAAATTCAACTGTCACTGCTACCGTCGTCTGCGCGATTTCTTCTCCTCGTGGCCCGCAGGCGGACAGGATGCTTATGGCTGGTAGGATCAATGCGCCAACACGTTTCATGACCAAAGCAGCCCCACGCTCTTCTAGACTATACACACGCTCGCAGTAGGTCGTTCATCAATCCTCCCCATCGAAGTCCAGCACTTTTGTGTGGTAAATTTCTACAAGCACAAAATCGGCCTTTCCCAATATCTCTGTAGCATACTCTGATGCCTTGTCGGGAGCCAGATAGTGGTGCGCTAGGTCCGTGACTATATCATCAATATCGTCGGGCCTCGACAGAAAAGCGTTACCGTTCACCTGAACCCAGGGCTGAGGGGAAGCGCTGATCCCATTTCCCTTCTCCGCCGCCACTACCAGCGAGACACGGGGATCGTTGGCGGTATTCCTCGCCTTGACTGTTGACGAGCCAGTCGCTACCAATACATTCCCATCTCGCAGCATATGCCAGACAGGCGATGCATGGGGCGAGCCATCCTGGTTAAGCGTGGTTATGAATGATATGATCGGCTCTGATAAGAGCGCCGAAATCTCCTTGCTACTCAGCTTTCCCAAGGGACTCCTCCGCTCCGTACAGAACCCCTATACAAATCAAAAGCTTGTCGCCCATTAATAGCAAGACATGGCAACGAGATCACATGACGAGCAGACATGAAGTTTATATACACCTGTCCCGAGCGGATCAGCAAGCATGTGCTGCGCAAAAAGAAAGTCTCGTTACAAATTGAAGCGGCCCAGATGTCGGTTGGGGAAGGAGGGATACGGGTGTTACTGCCCACGTGGAGACCCATATCTTCGTGAGATCAAACGAGCCCGGGGTGTGCCCTTCCGGTGGGGCCGTTGTCATGTCTAGGCGTACCTTTCTTTTTGGAAATACTTGTGGGCCGCTTAGTCTTATGTCAACACCATACCACTGGAACAGATAGGATCGGCTGCCCATAGAGAAAAACCTGCTCCTATTTTAAGTGAGGTAGATGTCAGTCATGTCGGAGGCAGAATGACAAGGAACAAGTATTGTTAACCGCTCTATCCCGATGGGCATTCGATCCTCCGGGGGATGTGTGTAAGTGCTGCTATTTAATGCAACTTTGATGGCATGCACTAAAAGCGCGACCATCTTTCGGTCTATGCTCCGTCGCCGTGGCCTTCGCGGGACGTCCATGCTTGCCTGGGCTAATCCATCGGCTACATCTTCCTAGGCGTCACGGTAAATGCCCCAGTCACGGGTGAGATCCTGGCTTTGGACCATTCGGGCATAGAGGCCGTTCGCTGCCATCAATGTGACGCCGGTGCCTGATTCGACGACACGCCCCTCGTCGATTACCATGATCTTGTCCGCATTGCGGATAGTGGAAAGACGGTGAGCAATAACGACAGTGGTTCTGTTGCGAGCGAGTCGAGTGATGGCCTGCTGGATGAGGGATTCTGATTCTGCGTCGACCGAGGAGGTTGCCTCGTCGAGGATTAGAATGGGGGCGTCCTTGAGTAGCGCGCGCGCGATGGAGAGACGTTGCTTTTGGCCTCCGGATAAACGGACTCCACGTTCGCCGATGACCGTGTCATAGGCGTCTGGGAGATCGAGGATGAATTCCTCGGCGTGTGCGGCCTGAGCCGCATTTACGACCTGCCGGTAGCTGGCACGGGGTCGCCCGAACAGGATGTTTTCTAGTACTGTGCCATGGAACAGAAATACATCCTGAAGGACGGAGGAGACGTTGCCGCGCAAGAATTCGAGCTGCAGCACCCGAACATCGTGGTTGGCCACACGTACGGTGCCGGTTTGAGGATCCCAGAAGCGTGGAATCAGGGACGAGATGGTTGTCTTTCCTGCCCCCGTTGGGCCCACGAGAGCGACGATTTTACCGGAGGGAACGTTGAAGGTGATATCGTGCAGCACGGGTGCGTCCGGTTCGTATCCGAACGTAACGTTTTCGAAAGCTATGTCGAACTCTACGTTGTCGGGCGCGATAGCCCCAGGTCGATCGTAGATGTCCGGTTTCTCAGCCAGTAGCGTGAACACGCGGTCGACGCTGGCAGCCGCTTTTTGCAGAACGTCGTTGATCGAGGCGAGGGCTAGGAAGGGCTGGTAGATGTGGCCCATATAGACGATGAAGACGAACAGGTCGGCGACGCTGGCGTGTCCGCGAAGCGCCATGGCGCCGCCCGTCCAGATGACGAGGACAAGGCCCAACCCACCGGCTGCCTCGATGATTCCCATGGGCATCATGGATATGGTGTTCGCCTGTATCATTGCGTCGCGGAAGCGACTGCTACGGTCTTGGACGAGGGCCGCCCGATGGCTCTCCTGCGAGAACGCCTTGATGACGGCAATGCCAGAGAGGTTGTCCTGCACGAGGGCTACGAGATTTGCCAGACGCTCACGGATGATGCGCCACATCAGGCGAACTTGCGAGACATGGCGGTAGACGAGCCATGACGCAATCGGGATGGGCACGAGCACGATCAGGGCGAGTTGAGGGTTGAGAACGAAGAGGACGACCATCATCGAGATGGGAATAATGGTGGCCAGAACGGTCTCGGGGATGCCGTGGGCGATGAAGTCCTCGACGGCTTCGATGTCGTTAATGGATCGCGAGATAAGGCTGCCCGTGCGCTGATCGTTGAAGAAGCGGTGGGGCAGACGCTGCAGATGCCTATAGACGCGGGTCATCAGGTCGTGCATCACCCGGTAGGCGGTTACGTGTGAGAAAAACCCATACCCGTAGCGCGTGGCTCCGCGCAACAGGTAGACGCCAAGGAGGAATGCAGTCATGCTGATGAGGTCGGACGATTCGGCGCCACCCTCGGTGATCCACTGGATCAGACGGCGAATCAGCAGAGGTGGAATCAGGTTGGTGCCGGCGAACAGGAGCCCGCAGACGACCGACCCGGTCATGAGAAGGCGACACCCTTGAAGGATTTGGTAAACCTTCTTGACGAAGCTCAAAGTCCCTGCCTTTCTATGAAACAGGCGGGAAGAATATCACACAGGTTGTACGAAATGGAATTAATACTCAAGCTCGCTGGCCCAAGGCCCATATTACTGCACCGCCCGGTATTAGCCTGAACAGTAGTTTCATGAACCAGACGTCCTCGACGAAGTCTCTTTTCACGGCCAATTTGGGCAATAGCTCTACCAAAAAGATGGCTGCGGCCAACATTAGAAGATACGGGAACATGCTTTCCATGATGGAGTATCGGGCAGGACGCGACAATCGCTGGGTCAGTTGAAGATTTTATATCAGATTACAAAACTGAAATAGCCCCACTGGAGATGAATAGCAGGGCCCACGTCGCCTATTCGTCTCTAGTCATAAACGCCAACAGCAAGCGGTTCTCAGCCGATGTAGCACGGGTGGAGACCGGGGTTAAGGCCGATGCCGCGCGCAGAAGGTGGTGGTTGTTG
>DASCOB010000222.1:0-17671 GCA_036011785.1 Anaerolineales bacterium
GAGAGGGATTCGAACCCCCGGTGAGGTTTCCCCCACAGTTGTTTTCAAGACAACCGCCTTAGTCCACTCGGCCATCCCTCCACGATTTGTGGCGGTGGAGAGTCTCTCTCGGGCGGGGGCATTCTACCATGCGGATTATACGTCAGTCAACGCTTTCTCGGCGGCAGGCAGACTGCCGGCGCAGGAGGCCACCACTACCGCCGTGGCGTGGTCATGAGTGTGGCTCAGGCTGAGGGACCAATCGTGCAGGCCCAGTTCGGAAGCCAGAGCCTGCGCAGGGCCGTGCAGCCGCAGAATCGGCCGCCGCTGCTGGTCGCGGGTGATTTCGATGTCGCGCCAGCCGACTTTACCGATTCCACAACCGAGCGCTTTGGAGACGGCCTCCTTGGCAGCTAGGCGGGCTGCCAGCGAGGGCGTGCGCCCGTTGGCCTCCACCAGTTCGCTCTCGGTGTATACGCGCTCCAGGAAACGCTCTCCGTGGCTGATTATGGCCTCGTCGACGCGATAGACTTCGATGATATCAATGCCGGTGCGCAACATATTATTCCGGTCCAGCCGCCGCGAGGACGTATTTTTTGCTATCGAGCAAGCGAGCCGCTGCGCTGCGAATATTGGCGCGCGTGAGGGAGTTAATTTGATCTGGCAAGCGCTGCAGGTAATCTAGCCCGAGGCCGTGTAGCTCGATGGCTGCCAGCGTCCCGGCTACGCCCTCGTTGGTCTCCAGCTGCAACGGCAGGCGACCCAGGATAAAGGACTTGCTGTCGGCCAGTTCGGTCGGGGTGACGAGACGGGTGGCGAGACGGTCGATTTCAGCAAGCATGGCGGCAATCGCCGTATCGACCTTCTCTGGATTGACGCCGGCTATCAGCCTCCAAGTTCCGGGGCCGAAGTTGCCGTCGGCGCGACTGAATGAATAGTAAGCCAGTCCGCGTTTCTTGCGCACGTTTTGCCCTAGTCGTCCGTACATACCGAACACGCCCAGGATGCTGTTTGCCACGCGCACAGCCTGGAAATCAGAGTCGCTGCGGCGGGGCCCAAAAAAACCGAGCACGATGTCGGTTTGCGTCTTGCCCGGGATTTGCACGCGCCGGTTTTCACTGCCGTTCAGGGCGCGCTCTGCGGGCGCGGGTGCCCGGGGGGGCTGGCGGGCGTTGCCCCAATCGCCGAAGTGTTTTTCAACCAGCTTGACTGCGGCCTGCGTGGACACACTACCGACGATGACCACAATCATTTCTGCCGGCCCGTAGTGCTTCTGCTGGTATTGTTTCAAATCGGTGCGGGTGATTGCCGCGACCGTGTCCGGGTAACCATCGTTGGAGTATCCGTAGGGATGGTCGCCTCCAAACAGCGCTTCGTAGAAAGTCAGCGCTGCCATGGCGCGCGTGTTGTGCGCGCGCATGGCCAGCCCGGTGAGCGTTTCTCCGCGCAGGCGTTCTATATGGTCTGCGGGGAAAGTGGGATTGCGCACAATATCGGCGGCGGTCGCGAGCAGCATGTCAAGGTCTTCTGCCAGTGCCTTGCCACCGAAACCTCCGGTGTGTACCCCACAACTGCTGCCCAGGCTAGCGCCCACCGACTCGATGCGTTCGTGAACCTGGTCGAAGCTGGCATCGCGTGTGCCGCGCATGAGCATGGCGGCGGTGAAGTTCGCCAGGCCCGCGTGCGAGCGACCCTCGTATATCGACCCGGCGTGAATGCTGGCATCCACAACCACTGCGGGGCTGTTCGGATTCTCGCGCGCCAGCACGGTGATGCCATTCGGTAACGTGTGGCGCGTGATGTTGTGTGGGCCGGGCAGGGATTGCATGCCGGTCGATGCTGACGTGTTCATGCGCCTGCGGGGATGTAATGACCGACCGTCCGGTTGGAGTTCGGCAGCACCTTTTGTGCTACGCGCTGTACATCCGCGGCTGTCACCGTGTCCAACCGTTCGAGATAATTTGTGAACCAAGTGTATTCATCCAGGATTTCGGCGAAGCCATACCAGAATCCCAGGTTGGAGACGCTCTCTGCACTGTACGCAAACATGGCACGCGCCTGTTTTTTTGCCTTTGCCAGTTCGTCATCGCTTGGCGGTATGGCCGTGGCGCGCTGCATTTCTTCATCCAGAGCAGCCTCTACCTGTCGCAATGTGCTTTCTGCCCGCACCGCGCAAGTGATGCTGTAGAGATATGGGTCCACCGTGGCGGCTAGGTTGCCGCTGAACCCGGCGGCAAGCTCGGTGAGCACCAGCGCGCGGTACAGGCGACTGGTCTTGTTGCTGATGCCGCCACCGAAAAGATTGAAGGAACTTGCGCCCGCCAGAATGCTGTCGAGCACAATCATGGGGAAGAAGTCCGGGTCGGTGGCGGCGGGAGCGTGGTAGGCCGCCTGTAGGTATGCGGTCTGGCCTTCCCCTTCCAGCTGCACCCGGCGTTCGCCGCGCTGAATGGGTTCCGGGCGCACAAAGAGCCTCGGATCATCGCGCTTTGGGGCTGCGCCGAAAAGCGCGCGAATGCGCTTCAGCATCGGCGTGGTTTTGAAATCCCCGACGGCCACGATTATGGCGTTGTTGGGGGCGTAGTGAGCGCGATAGTGAGCATAGAGGTCTGCGCGGGTCATGGTTTCAATGTCGACCTGATCTCCGAGAACCTCGTGGTGGTAGGGGTGCACTCGGAAAGCGGCTGCCTGCACCTCCTCAGAAAGCAAGAAAGTGGGCTGGTTTTCGCTGCCCTGTCGCTCGGAAATGATGACTGTGCGTTCGGATTGAACGTCTGCATTTGTGTAACGACTGTTGACCATGCGGTCGGCTTCCAGTTGCAGGGCGAGGTCGATCTGGTCGGCCGGCATGGTCTCGAAATACGCTGTCCAATCTATCCAAGTCATGGCGTTCCACACGCCCCCTACGCGCGAAACGGCTCGCTCCACGCTGTCTGCGGGGAAGGCGGCGGTGCCCTTGAACTGCATGTGCTCTACCCAGTGGGAACTGCCAGTGCGGCCTGTGCGCTCGTGGCGTGAGCCCACCCGATACCAGACCCAGAAACTGGCAACCGGGGCGGTGTGCACCGATTTCAACACTACCGTTAACCCGTTTCGCAGGCGGGTCTTGGTGACAGAGTTTCGCGGCATTATCTGGCTGTTTCGGCGCTTCCGTCGTAGCCGCGACCGATGCCGCGATACACAAAGCCGCGCGCTTGAAGCTCACGCGTGGAATAAATGTTACGGCCATCTATGATCACGTTCCCGCGCATGGCGGCGAGCACGCGCTCAAGATCCAGCTGCTTAAACTCGTTCCATTCCGTCACCACCACCAGTGCGTCGCAACCAGCCGCGAGCACATAGGGGTCATCCGCATAGTGAATTTCTGGCATCAGTCTCCGGGCGACGGGGATGGCCACAGGGTCGTAGGCGCGCACCTCTGCCCCGGATTGCAACAGGGTGGCGGCGATGTCGATGGAGGGCGCATCGCGCATATCATCGGTGTTTGGCTTGAAGGCGAGTCCGAGTAGTCCGATCACTTTCCCATTCAAATCCTCGCCCAGAGTTTCCCGCAATCTGGCCAACACTTTTAGGCGAGCATCAGCGTTAATGTCCATCACGCTTCGCAGCAGCTGCGGGTGTTTCCCCTGCACGGAGGCCATGTGCGCAAGAGCTTTGACGTCCTTGGGGAAGCAGCTGCCGCCGTACCCAATGCCGGCATCGAGGAATGCGGGGCCGATGCGTGGGTCATAGCCCATGCCGACAGCCACTTCTTTGATGTCTGCGCCGAGGTCTTCGCAGATGTTGGCGATTTCGTTGATGAATGAAATCCGCGTGGCCAGGAATGCGTTGGACGCGTATTTAATCATCTCGGCGGTGCGCAAATCGGTGACCATTATGGGCGCGCGCAGCGGCAGGTGTAACTGAGCGACGCGGTCGGCGGCGTCGGCGTCCAGCGACCCGAGCACGGTACGGTGCGGGTTCATGAAATCCTGCAGCGCGCTGCCCTCCCGCAGGAATTCTGGGCAAGAGACCACGGAGAAGTCGATGGCTTCCGGTTGATTCTTGCGCACGATGTTCGCCACCCAGTCTCCGGTTCCGACCGGTACGGTGGATTTATTGACAATCTCCAGCGGTGCTTTCATGGCCTTGGCGATTGAAGTGGCGGCCTGACGCACGTATTGCAGATCGGCTTCGCCGTCCACGCCTTCCGGAGTGCCGACGGCGATGAACGCGAAATTGGCCCCTTCAAGCGCATCTTCGTAATCGGTGCTGAAGCGCAATCGTCCGGCCTGCACATGTCGTTCCACCATCTCGGCGAGGCCCGGCTCGTAGATGGGCAGCACGCCCTGCTTTAGGTTTTCGATGCGCTCGGCGTCAATATCCAGGCAGCACACTCTGTTGCCTAGGTCTGCGAAACAGGCGCCTGTGACCAGCCCCACGTAACCAGCCCCGATTACAGCGATGTTTTCCACACCGATTTCACCTTCTTGTCTCAGGCGCGTTCGCGTTCCGCACGTATGAGTAGTCTGGAATGATACCATAGCTGCTGCTGCCGAACTCGTAGCGCCTATGCATTATAATCCGGTGCGTGCGGCTGTTAGACTGAGCGGAGGCGAGTGCTCGCTCTCCGTGCCGCAGCCAACGAGTGAACCGTGTTTGAGTTTGTATTTCTGGGAACTTCTGCATCGGCGCCTTCAGTGCACCGCGGTCTTTCGGCGCACATGGTCATGCACCGGGAGCACCGTTTCCTGATTGATTGTGGCGAGGGGACCCAACGGCAGATTCTGCGCAGCGGGCTGGGTTTTAAACGGCTGCAGAAAATCCTGATTACCCATGGGCACCTCGACCACATTCTGGGGTTGGGCGGGTTGCTCTCCACGCTCACCCGCTGGGAAGCGATTGAGCATGTGGAAATCTGGGCCGGGCGGGCAGCGCTGCCGCGCATCCGCGAACTGCTTTTTGGTGTGGTTTTCCGGGGCGAACGCGCGCAGTTGCGCATTGAGCTAAAGGAACTCGTGGCCGGACTTGTGGCGGAAAGCAATTCGTTTGAACTGCACGCGTTTCCGGTGACGCATCGCGGCGGGCACTGTTTTGGTTTTCGTTTTCAGGAAAAGCCGCACTGCCCCTTTCTGGATGAAAAGGCTACGGCGCTGGGAATCCCGCAAGGTCCGGAACGGCGCGAGTTGGTGCAGGGTCGCGCGGTCACTTTGCCGGGCGGGGCCGTGGTGCAACCCGATGAAGTTCTGGGCCCGGTCGAGCCCGGCACGAAACTGGTGCATGTAGGCGATGCCGGGCGCACGGATGACCTGTTAGAACACTGTCACGGCGCGGATGCACTCGTTATCGAAGCAACTTACCTGCAGCGTGAAGCTGAGCTAGCGCGGCGGTTTGGTCACCTGACTGCTTTGCAGGCTGCCGAGCTGGCCTGCGCCGCCGACGTGCGCCGATTGTATCTGACGCACCTCTCCCGCCGCTATCGCGAACGTGATGTGCTCGCCGAAGCGCGCGCCGTTTTCGTGGATACAGTCGTTGCGCGAGACCTGGATCAGTTTCAAGTGAAACGAGAAAAATGAGGCGCGGAACGTGCTGCAATGGCGGCAATCATCGGCTGCCCAGATACTGGATGTTGAAACTTTTGGCGACGGTCTCTCGGGCGCTGCCAACATCCACGCGTACGCGGTAGTTTGCCGTCGGTATTCCTTCTCCAACCATGCTGACAGGAAAGGCTACGCTGGTGCGGCCATCCGGTCCGGTTTCAGCGAGGAGCAGCCGGGTGGCGCCCTGAGAGGTGTCCAGTTCGGGGCTGGCGGTGGCTGCCACAATCGGGTGGCTCTGCAGGTCCATCACCAGCACATTTATTTCTTGCCGATCCTGCGGAAGCGCGAACGGCAGCGTGGCCCACGCGTGGACCACGAAACCGGCTTCTGCGGGTTGCGCGACGGCGGCGGGCTGCGCACTTCGTGAAGATGGCATCCTTTGAGCATAAGCTAGCCCCAGTTCCTTCGGGGTAACTCTGGGAATCCCGGGGCTATTTCCATCTTGTCTCCAGACAAGAGCGATGTTCTCGAAATACTGTGTCAGGGCGCTGTTCTCTACAAACGCTTCGGTGATTGGCGCGCCAAAGATGCTTTCGCCGCCGTGCAGATCATAATAGGTTTTGAACGTGGGGAGCACACTGTGGCCGGTGGAGGGAAAGTAGACTGTGCCGGGAACATCAGAAGGCGGCTGGGCGGGGTCCGCGGGCCCGTATCGCAGCCTTCCCAACGGTCGCAGGCGCGCGCCGCCCGATACGTGCGGATCTGCTACGACAACCACGTTGGTGAAGACCTGTTCGACTAACCCATCCTCGGCGGTGGCGGGCTGGCCGAGCGGCTTGCCAAAAACAACCCTGCCACCGTGCGTTTGCATGAAGGTGGTGATGGCTGCGCCCGGGGCGGGTTCAGGCGCGGCACCGTTATCGGGTTCGAGGGCGCTATCAGTTTTGCTGCTGAGATTGGCGTAGATTGCGCTGCCGACCGGTTCCAGAAAGACGGACTGTTCGGACGATAACGAATTGTCCCAGATTAGTGTCGCGCGCTCAAAGCGCTGCTCGAGCTGATGGTCATTGCGCGCGCTGGCCGGGGAGAGCGGGTAGCCGAAAAAGCGCACGCCGCCGTGCTGCTGAAAAAAACGGCGGAACGCGCCTTGGATGAAATGACCTGTTTCTCTGAAGAGCAGTCCCGATGTATCCGCGCTTTTCGCGGTCGGCGACTGTTTCTGGCGCATTTCCTCCGGCAGCGGTGCCAGCGTGATGCGGCCGCCGAGCTCTCTGCCGGTGTGGCGTTGCAGGCACCCGCGCACATAGCAGCGCATCGAGAACGATTCATCGACGATTATTGCCTCGCCGACAGGCGCGCCCAGCACCTGCTCTGCCCCGTGCGCGCGGTAAAACTGGTCAAAGTCGTCTGACGCCGCGTCTGGCGCGCTTCGCTGGAGAGCACATGCGCTCAGCAAGGTGGCGCCGGTGACAAGACAGAAGGCGATGTGGGCCGTCAGGCGGGCCATCATCGCCGGCGGACACACCACACCGGTTTCAGTTCTGGGGCCTGGCAGCCGGTGCTGGCTCCGACAGGTGTTTCGGCCGGCAGCACAGCACCAGTTGGCGGGCAGCACGCACTTCGTCCATGCGTGCCACTGGCGTGGTGTGCGGTGCTCCGCGAAGTTCTTCGGGGTTGTCTCGTGCCGCCGCGGCAATCTGCAGCAGTGCGTCCGCGAACGCGTCAAGCGTCTCCCGGCTTTCGGTCTCGGTCGGCTCAATCATCAATGCCTCGTGCACGATGAGCGGAAAATAGTTTGTGGGCGGATGAAAGCCGAAATCCATCAATCGTTTGCTGACATCCAACGCGTGTACGTCAGGAGCGCCGCGCCAGCGACCTTCGACCACGAATTCGTGCAGGCATGCACGCTCGAATGGCAGATGATATTCCGCGCGCACTTTGGATAATAGGTAATTTGCGTTGAGCACGGCGTGTTCGGCGTTGGCGCGCAACCCGGCCGCTCCGTGAACACGGATGTAGGCGTAAGCCCGCGCCAGCACGCCGAACTGTCCGTTGAAGGCTTTCATACGACCGATGGTTTTGGGCGGGGCCGCGAAGCCATACAGCGGCGGCTCGTTCTCGTCGCCATCTTCGATGATTACCACGATTGGCGCAGGAAGGAAATCAGCTATTCGCTCCGAGACTCCCACCGGCCCCGAGCCAGGTCCGCCGCCACCATGCGGGGTGGAAAAGGTCTTGTGCAGGTTGTAGTGCATTACATCGAAGCCGAGGTCGCCAGGACGGATGACGCCGGTGAGCGCATTCATGTTTGCGCCGTCCCCATAAATCAGCCCGCCGCAATCTCGCATCAGCTGCACCATCTCCTCGATGTGTTCCTCGAACAGGCCCAGCGTGTTGGGGTTGGTGATCATTAGCCCGACCACATCTTCGCCGCACTCGGCGCGCAGCGCTTTCACGTTCACGTTTCCGCGTCCATCGGAGGGCAGCTCGACTACTTCTAGGCCGCCCATGGTGGTGCTGGCCGGGTTGGTTCCGTGCGCGGAATCCGGGATAAGGATCTTACGCCGGGCCATGTCGCCGCGCGCGAGATGGTAAGCGCGCATCATCAGGATTCCGGTAAGTTCGCCGTGCGCGCCGGCCGCGGGCTGCAGGCTGATTCCGGCAAAGCCACCAATCTCCTTCAACCATTCCTGCAACTCGTACATCAATGCAAGGCTGCCCTGCACCGTATTCACTTCCTGCAGCGGGTGGGCGTGGAGGAACCCGGGCAGCCGCGCAGCGTCCTCGTTGATGCGAGGGTTGTATTTCATGGTGCATGAGCCGAGCGGATAGAAGCCGGTATCGATGGAATGATTCAATTGTGAAAGACGCTGGAAGTGACGCACTGCATCGAGTTGTGTGATCTCCGGCAGGCCCAGCTCCTCGCGGAGCAGGTCTGAGGGCAATTCCGCGCGAGGAACGTCCGGCTCGGGCAGTGGGACGCCGCTGCGCCCGGGCCTGCTCAAATCGTAAACGAGCGGCTCTAGCCGGCCGCCGGGTACGCTCATGTTGTCTCTCCGAGCGCCTCAACGAGGCAATCGATGTCCTCGCGCGTGGCCATCTCGGTCACGGCCAGCAGCATGTGGTTCTCCAGATGGGCATAGTCTTGCCCGAGGTCATATCCGCCAATCAGGCCATGATCGTCAAAGAGGGCGGTGTTTATCTCCGCCACCGGCCCCGGACAGCGCAGCGCGAATTCGTGAAAAAAGGCGCGTTCCTGCCGAACTGAGAAGCCGGGTAGTGCGTCGATGCAATCGGCGGCGTAATGGGCTTTGTGGTAACACAACTCGGCGACCTTGCGCAGACCCTGTTTTCCGAGCACCGAAAGGTATATCGCGGCTGCAGTGGCCATCAAACCCTGATTGGTGCAGATGTTGGAGGTGGCTTTGTCGCGCCGGATGTGCTGCTCGCGTGGGGTGAGCGTGAGCACATAGCCGCGCTTGCCGTTCGCATCCACAGTCTCGCCGACAAGGCGGCCGGCCAATTTGCGCACGTATTTTTCGCGAGTGGCAAAGAAGCCGAGGTATGGTCCGCCATACGACAAGGGGATTCCCAGTGGCTGCCCCTCACCGACCACGATGTCAGCGCCGTACTCTCCCGGCGGCTTGAGCATTCCCAGGGCGATGGGGTTGGCGACTACGCACAGTAGAGCGCCGACGTCGTGGACAGCGTTCTGTAGTCCACGCATATCCTCCAATTCGCCGAGGAAATTGGGGTATTGCAGTATCAGCAAAGCGGTCTGGTTATCAAGCTGCGCGATGACGTCATCCAGATCCGCCGCCGGGTCGTCGTCTCCCACGATAGTCAGCCCCATGCCTTGCGTGTACGTGCGCACCACCTGGCGGTACTGCGGGTGCAGCGTGGCTGACAGGATGATCTTGGCGCGCCGCCCGCGGAACTGGTTCAGCGCCATGATGACTGCCTCTGCGGTGGATGTTGCGCCGTCGTAGTGGCTGGCGTTGGCTACCTCCATGCCGGTGAGCGCGCAAATCATGCTCTGGTACTCGAACATCGTTTGTAGTGTGCCCTGAGATACCTCCGGCTGATAGGGGGTGTATGCGGTCAGGAATTCGCCGCGCAGCAGCATGTGATTCACCAGTGCGGGGACGTAGTGATGATATGCGCCTGCACCAAGAAAACAGGGATGGTGGCTGGCTTCGGCATTGGATTCTGCCAGTTCCTGCAACTCGCGGAGCACCTCTAATTCTGACAGCGGTTCGGGCAGGTCAAGCGCCGGAAAGCGATGCTGCTCAGGAATGAGGTCGAAGAAATCCTCAAGGCGCTCGACGCCGCACGCTGCCAACATGTGCGTCCGGTCTGCGTCGGTGTGCGGCAGATAATTCATGATGCAGTCACCGGCTGGTTGCTGCGGGCAGCATGGAAACAGGCTAGGCTGCTGTGGTCAATCGTCACGGGCTGCAGAGTGACGGGCGTACGCGTCAGCGTCCATCAAACTATCAATCTCGGCGGAGTCAGCGGGAGTGATTCTGATGAACCAGGCTTCGCCGTAAGGGTCGGCGTTAACCTTCTCGGGTTCATCTTCAATGGCGCTGTTTGCCTCAGTCACTGCACCGCTCACTGGCATGTGCACATCGGCAGCCGCCTTGACCGACTCGACCGTGGCGACGATATCGCCCTGTTCAAAGGTTTCTCCTCTGGCCGGCAGTTCCACATACACGACATCTGAGAGCTGGTCCTGGGCGTAGTCCGTGAGACCCAGCGTCGCGCTGTCGCCCGTGAGCATAATCCATTCATCGGTTTCAGTGTACCTTCGGTCGTCTGGTGTGTTCCAAGTCATCTCGTTGCCTCCTGATAATTTCTTGCCCGGCTGAGGCCGGCGACAAAAAAGGGGACGCATCGATTATCACGAGCGTCCCCTCTGTCATAGACCTGAGAGATTCACCTGGCCATGCCGGGCTTGCCCCGTCGGTGTCATGAGACTTTCCAGAGGATGAAGCGATTGCGCGGTCCTTTTACCTGAGAGTTTCATCCAAGAGTTTGGATTTGCCCCTTCGGTGTCGCTGCACCGCCTGGCGCAGCGGTCTCTCCCGCGTAATCGGTGAATTGTCAAAGGCATTGTATGTTTCACGCGCACGGATGTCAAGCAGTGAATGGGCGCTTTATTTTTCCTGCGCGATGACGCTGCTCAGGACCTGCTCAAACCTGTCGGTCAACTTCGGCCAGTCGCAGTGCTTTTGCGCGTATGCGCGCGCTTTGCGACCCTCCCGCGCCCGGGCATCTGGATCGAGGAGTCGCTGCAGGGCGGGCAACAGTTCATTTTTCGGCGCGTAAATGATGCCGTTGCCGGGCGGCACTTCGCGCATCACTCCCGGAAGTTCGCTTGCCAGCACGGGGCGTCCACAGGCAAGATATTCGAAAGTCTTGATGGGCACAATGTGGCGCGTAACCGGGTTCAGTTCGGAGCACATCAGGCATACGTCGGCGGCTGTCATGAAATCGGGCATGCTTTCGTATTCTTGCCGTCCGGTGAAGACAACGCGGTCATGCAATCCCAGCGATTCGCGCAGCGCCCATAATTTACTCTCTGCCTCTCCGCTGCCGACAACCAGCATTTTCAGCGTGGTTGGCATATCCGGCAGCATGTGCATGATTGTGTCCACGCCAGAGAAATGGTAAAGCCAGCCAATGAACACCAGCAGCACAGCGTCAGGTGCTATGCTCCATTCGCGGCGTATCTCGTTTGCGTCCCGGCTTGGGTGAAATCGTTCCAAGTCTACTCCGGTGCGCACAGTGCAGGCTGCTTGCCGGCGGGCGCCGAGGGTGACTCCGTAATCCTTGAGTTCTTCATTTATGTAGATGGTCGCATCAGCGTTACGCAGCAGCAGCGCCTCGAACGAACGTGCGAGCGGCCAGATCCATTTATGCGGCGCGAGTGTGTGCAGCGCGTCGATGACGTGCATCACGAAGGGAATGCGCTGCGAGCGTGCTATCGCGAGCGCGCTAACTCCGGTGGAAATCGCATAATTCACTATCAAGTCGGGGCGAAAACTGCGCACTATCCGGGCCAGTTCGCGATAAAAGGTGACCAGCGAGGTTATTCGCGCCAGCCCAGGCAGCCGCACGATGGCAGGTCGGATCACGCGCACGCGGGCTTCCGGGTTCACGCGCGACACATCGCTCCACTCCATGCGCGGGGCGACTAGCGGAGCGTTGGGCCAGGGCGCGTAAAGGATTTCGAAATCGACAACTATCACCTCGTGCCCACGCGCTGAAAGTCGCTCGAACAGGTGATGCTGCTGGTGCGGGCCGCGTTGCAGCCAGTCGGTTTCTTGGACGACAACGAGGCGCATCAGTCGTTTCGTGTCTGGATTCGCAGCAGGCTGAGAAAGAGTGCGGCAACGATGACTTGTGTGCCACTCACAGCCAGCGTAAGCGCAATCAACCCAGTGCGCAGTTCGAACAGATTCTCATAGCCGTGCTGTGCCCACACAATGAAGATGCGTATACCGAAGCCGAGACCGATCAGGAGCAGCGCGAGCCCGGAAAGCAGGCCGCGTTCTAGCGTGAAGTTCTCTTGCAGCCAGGTCATCAATCGGTCCGGGTGCTCCAGATTGTTGGCAACCAGATAGGCTTTGCCATGCACTCCGAGAGTGAGCGTTTGCAGGCCCAGCAACGCAATAGCGCTACCCGCAATCATGTAGTGAAAATCGAAAAAGAACCGTCCTACGACCAGTGGGCCAGCCGTCAGCGCGACGAGGGGCAGCCATCCGAGCAGTACCAGAGCAACACCTGGAATCAGGAATAGATGTGTCGGGCTGCGCAGCATGAGGTAGCGCAGGTGTCTCCAGCCGTCGCGCCAGGTTTTCAGTTTTGATTCACCGGCCCGCGGATGATAAGTGATGGGCACTTCAGCGACTTTCAAGCGCTGCTGCCCGGCGCTGACAATCATCTCCGATGCGAATTCCATTCCGGTTGTGCGCAGCTCCAGACGGTCGTAGCCTGCGCGGGTGAAGGCACGCAGGCCGGTGTGCGCATCCTGCAGCTGCAGCCGAAAAAGGCGGTTCAGCAGACCGGTCAGAATGGGGTTGCCCACGTACCGGTGCAACCATGGCATCGCGCCGGGCAGGATGATGCCGCCCAGACGCGAGCCGAGCACCATGTCGTAGCCCTCGTGGAGCTTAGCTACCAGCCGTGGGATTTCGCGCAAGTCATAGGTGTTGTCGGCGTCTGCCATGACGATGATGGGTGCTCGCGCAGCAATAATTCCGCACAGATAGGCGCTGCCGTAACCGCGCCTGGGTTCATGCACCACACGGGCGCCGGCTTTCCGCGCCAATTCTGGCGAACCATCGCCGGAGCCATTGTCGCTGACGATGACCTCCCCGCGCAATCCTCTGGCCGCAAGCGCTTTCAGCGCTTGTTCCACGCAGTGGCCCACCGTCATCGCTTCGTTTAGGCAGGGCAGCACAACTGAAACTTCAGGGACGTTGTTCATGGGGAGTGTACCCGGAATGCTGTCAATTTCCCGGCCGGGCCGGTGTAGATTTGCTCGAACAATCGGGCGTCACCTAGGTGTGGCAGCGGGCTATTGCGCAAACCAAGTTTATTATAGACCGACTCACTCCACGAGCCGACTACGAAGACATCATCTTCCTGCAGGCTTGTCATGTCGGGGTAACCGACCACAATCGGGTGTTGGGGCAGGTAGTAGCGGAGGCGCGCGTCGGTCGAGCGTATGGTTGTTTCCGGTTCGACATGCGTCTGTAAGAACTGAGCCGTCGGGTAAAGGTCACCTTTGGCTCGGGTCAGACGTTGGGCGTAACTGGCGCTGGGGTTTGTCACCCACTGGATTATTCCGCCTAATTGGGCCTGAAAGATGCCGACAGTAGCCAATGATAGACTCGCAATGGCGCAGATGAACAAGCGAATCCGTGAGGGTACGACCGCTTCCACATGGCGCCGTGCAGCCGTGGCCGCGCCGCCCACCAGCACGGCGTAGAACGGCAGTACTGCCAGTAAGAAGCGCGCGTCGAACGAAAAACGCCACCACCAAAAGACCGTGTATGGAGCACACCATAAAAGCGCGCGTCGCACCGTGGGTTTTCGCAGCGCGATGGCCGCCCACCCCATTCCCGCTATGTATAGTGGCGCGGTAAGTCGGCCGAAATCGAGGAAGTTTCCCACGAACGGGATAAGTTGCATCGGGCGGCGTGGCACGGTTAGCAAGTGGTACAGGCCGGCGTCGGGCACAGCGCCGCCCCAACCGTCATAAAGCGCGTTGCGCAGATACCACCAGCCACCGAAAGCAAACGCCGCGGCCAGCATTAGCAATCCATGTACCAGCGCCCGCCGCGCTTCCTCCGGTTCGGCGCGGGTCCATTTGCGCACAAATTGGATGAGAACCAGCAGCCCCATTATCGGCAACACGGTGAATCCGGCCTGCTTTGTCCACAGGGCCAGCCCGGCGAGAACGCCGCTGAGCAACGCCCAACTGGGTTCTAATCTCTCTCGCCAGATTTCGAGCGCGAATGCGCACAGCACGAAATACAATCCGCTGGCGATGTCCACATAACCGACCGGTGCCCATTGCATGAAAAGTGGCGTGGCTGCCAGCGTGAGCGCGGCAGCGGCCGCGGCACGTTGCCCGAACCAGCGCAACGCGAGGGCGTAAGTCGCCCAAACCGCCATGCCGGCAATTAGCACGGGGTACATTTTCGCGGCTTGCTCGCGGATATCGCCCGCTGCGAAAAAGGTGCTTGTGTAGGCTACGGGGAGCAGTGGA
Organism: Anaerolineales bacterium; assembly: GCA_036011785.1. Lineage (GTDB taxonomy): Bacteria > Chloroflexota > Anaerolineae > Anaerolineales > UBA11657 > CAJWGI01. The sequence continues at coordinate 14,281 of DASCOB010000222.1, forward strand.
GGGTACCCGCGCACCTCTGCGATCATTTTGCCTCTTTCGAGAATCAAGCGCGCGAAATACGCGTAGCGGCTGATTTCGTCATCACCTGTAAATGGGTAATAGCTGGCCTGAGCCAGAACAACCAGCAGGGTTGCACCGCCGGCCAACCCCACCCACGCGCCGCACTGTCCCTGCCGAAGCTTTCTCCACCATTCCGCTGTAGAAAGGCCCACGCTCGGCCATTTTCCCCAGAGCGCGCTGGCGCTCCACAAAGCGGCGAGGATGAGCCACAATCGGGCCGTTGTGATCCCGGCAAATGCGACCAATGTCAGTGCGCTGGTGAACAGGCCGATACCCAACCCGACACTGAGCGGCCAGAAGAGCGCTGCCGGGGGTCGCAACCGCGAGCGTTCTATCAGCGGGGCGAGGTATCCGGCCGCCAGCGGCACGAGCAGCAGCGCCAACAGCCAGGATACAATTTCACTCATGGCTCAACCGGACCCACGTGGTACACCGCCACCGTTTCATTGTGCCGGTAGATTTCGGGGAGCGTCTCCGCGTCGCCGAGCGCGCGCAACACCTCGTTCTCGCGGGCGTCGTAAAAGCGATACACCGACTCTCCGGTGGCCGCAGTGATGAAATAATCAAAATCCTGCAGATCGGCCAGCGCGAAGGGATAGCCTTGCCTGAAATCATATGCGTGCAACCAGTAGGCCAGTGCCCCATCCATTGCATAGATGCTCGCGCCCGGTTCAATCGTCGCGCGGATGTGTTTTGCCAGAAACCACGAGTCTTCGCTCAGCCGCGAAAGCTTGCCATCGTCAGACTGGAGCGGGTGAATGGCTAGATGGTAGACTGCTCCCAGTCGGCTGCTTACCCCAGTAAGCACCAGTCCACTAGCGGCTGCTAGGATGGCCCAGCGGGGTGCGCGCGACAGCACCGGCAGTCGTGGCAGCAGCCAGTCCAAGCCGTGCCCCGCCATTGCCGCGTACAAAGGGGCGGAGGCAAGCAGGTAGCGCGTGTCATACGAGAATCCCTGCCACCAGATGAGATGGTAGGGGATGATGAAAGCCGCCAGCAGCCAGGCGCGGCGACGGCGATCGATGTCTTGGTGGGACGTGTTATCGACAGTCGGTTTCCAGAAATGCATAGCCCACAGCAGCAGGCCGAGCATTGCACTCGCGCTGAGCCACGGCCCCCACTCAGCATCGGCGCTCACGAACGTTATCAGCGCGCTGATCGACCGGTCGATGAACTGGGCGTCGTATGCTCCCGGGGCTGGCAGCACGCCGGCCGGGCCGGTCAGCAGCAGGTTCCGCAGGTACCACGGTCCGGCCAGCAGCAACGCCACATTTATGGCAATCAATCCGTTACCAAGTTCCAGCCGCAATCCGCGAAGCGAGCGCGTCCGCAGTAGCGGCACGACCGCCAGCGTGGGCAGAAGCACCAGCGCCGATTGTTTTGTCCACAGGGCCAGACCTGCCATCGCCCCGGCCCACAGCGCCCAGCGTCGCCCCCCGCTTTGCAGCCAGATAAACGCGTACAGAAAAGTTAGACCGTGATAAACCCCTACGGGCACATCCACGTAGCCAGCGGTCGACCAGTCTACGAACAGACGCGAACTGAGCAGCAGGAACACCGCCGCCCAACCCGCGCGCCGAGAAAACGCGACGCGCCCCACCGCGAATGTGGTCAGCAGCATTGCACCGGAAAAGGCTGCCACCACCAGCCCGGCCAGATGGTCGTTGACCGCACCGTAAGCCATAAACGCGAAGGTGTAAAGCATCTGTACCCCGAGCGGGTATCCGGTCAGTGTATTGGGAATAGAACGACTCTCAAACAACAGACGCGCATTCGGGGCGAAGCGGGCGAGCACGTCGTAGCGGTAAAAGGGATACGAGATAGTGTTGATCGCGATGACCGCCATCCCGGTCAGGCATATCAGAGTCAGCCAGAATGTGAGTGAGCGCTGTCGGCCGCCGGTGGGGGGAATTGAATTCTTCGTGCACCAAATGCTGAACCCGAAAAGAAGCCAAGGCAGCGGCAACACCAGCGCCGGGCGCAGCCACTCGCCTGGCAGCAGCCCGAGCGCCAGCATGTACAGCGACAGCATGCCTGCGCTAAGCCCGAACGTTGTCGCCAAAACCCCGGCGCGCGTAAGCGGGCCATCGCGAAAAGTGCGCATCACCAAAGACCACAGGCAGATAAAACTTGCCAGAATGGAACACATGGCGATCAGGAATCGAAACATGACGGTGTCGTATCAACCCCCGGGCAGCCAGCGGGTAGTTTATCATACGGGCGCAGGTTGTCTGTATCGGTCGGATTGCCTAGAATGTCAAGGAACCAAACCATTGCACACTATGGGAAAACTGTCGTCAACGGACAAATTGCGCTGTAGTCGGCTCTCCATGGCTATGCTTGCCGTGGCATTGTTGCTCGGGACCTGGATGAGGGTGCGCGGGGTGGTGGTTTACCCTTTTCTCGCCGATGAGCCTCATATTACCCAGAGCGGCGTGCGCGATATGCTGGGCATCGGCCCGGACCGCCATTTGGGGACGGGTCTGACAACACAGGTGTTTGGCGTTCCGCTCCGTAACGGTCAATTCCTTGCGCCTCTTTGGTGGTGGATGCAGACCGGTGTGCTCCAATTGATCCCCGGTCATGATGACATCCTGTATCGGGGGGATGACACCAAACTATATCGCCTGCTTCCGCTAGTGTGGGGAGTTGTTGGACTGGCGGTGTTCTATCGGCTGGCTGCAGGCGTCTTGCGAAGGCCAATACCGGCACTCGTCACTTTGCTGCTTAGTGTGCACGACCTGCATAGTTATATGTCTTCCAAAGCGCAGTACCCGTCCCCGGTGCAGTTTGTCGCAACCATTCTGATAGCTCTCGTTCTCGTGCGTTCGCGAGTAGGTGTGAAAGGCTGCTGGATGTTGGCGTGTGGAGTCGTGTTGTCGTTGTCTGTCTCCCTAGCAAAAGGGATTGCGTTGGTGATTGTGATGCTGGTAGTAATGACCCTGAAGCTGGTTGCATCCCCGAAACCCCGGAGATTACCTGCTAATTTGCGCAGTGTGGGTGTAGATATACGAATTTTCCTGATCGCGCTGCTGCCATTGTTCGCGTGGTGGGTGGGTGCCGAATGGTTCTTCAGTACACACTCGGTGCGAGTGGCTGACCTCGGGTATTTCGGGCATTTGTTGGATCCGGTATTAGCGCTGACATTGGGGTATGGCGAACAGTTCAAATCCTTCACTACAGGCCCATGGTACTGGGCGTTGCTGGTGTATTCCCATGCAGATATATGGCCGACACTCTCCTTTATGGCGCTACCAATGGCGGTCGGCTGTGGCATAGCGGCAGTGGGCGCTGCGCAGGGCGGCCGTCGGCGTTCGATGTATATCTATAT
>DASCOB010000223.1:0-2400 GCA_036011785.1 Anaerolineales bacterium
CCTCGCTCTGCGCGTTCGCGCGCGCCTCCGCAGCCTCGCGCGCATCCTCAAGGCTCTGTGCAATCTTGTCGCGCCTTTCGTCAAGCACCTTGAGAATCGGCTTATACGCCCAGAATGACATAATCAGCATCACAATAAAGAAATTGAGTATCTGCACCACTAGATAACTCAGGTTTATTCCAAGGTTTCCTAAGGCTTCCATCTGAATAGCCTCCTCCGCAATTCCAATTCAGCCGGCGCTGTTGGACGACTCAGCTAGCAAACAGAATGATAAACGCCACGGCGAGAGCGTAAATCGCAACAGCCTCGGCGAACGCTATGCCGATGATCATGTTGGTCTGGATCAATGGCGCCGCATCCGGATTACGCCCCATAGCCTGGACTGCGCCCCCAACCACCGACCCGATACCGATGCCGCCGCCGGTCACGCCGATGGCCGCCAATCCTGCGCCGATTAATTTGGCTGCTTCAACTATATCACCTTCCATCGCATATATCCTCCAATATTATGTTACAACCTAAAACATCAATGAGCCTCAGCACCATGTGCCTGCGTTGCCTGGCTCATGAAAACTAAGGTGAGCATAGCAAATACATAAGCCTGAATCAAACCAACGAAAATTTCGAAAAGATACAAGCCAGTAGGAACAATAAACGAAATTAATGACCCTAAAATGAACAATAACAGCTGACCCGCAAAAATGTTTCCGAATAACCGAAATGTGAATGACAAGATCTTGGCAAACTCGCTGATCAACTCCAGAAGTCCTACTGCAAAATCCATTGCTCCCCATACGGGCTTAGTTACCAAAGCACGAAAATTAAGGAACTTTGTTATATGACCCATCTTCTGCGCAGCAATTCCAAAAACTTGTGTCATAAACACTGAGATTAGCGCCAACGCCAAGGTAAAATTGAGATCGGTAGCGGCAGCTCTAACATATGGAGTTATAGTGCAGGAATGGCACAATCCATGGCCACCTTCGTCGTGAGGCAACTCGTGCCTGCCATCTAGCCAATATGCTGAACCTATGGGGTGTACTTCATAACCAGTAAATTTTCCATGAGCAGGCTCCAACACGCCGACACTATCAACGCCTGGTATGAGCTCCATCCAATTAGCCACTAATACCATAAAAAAAATAGTTGCCATATAAGGAATGAATTTGATGGCATTCTTACGTCCTGCTGTAGTCACAGCTGTGTTCCAAAGGAACTCGAACAGGGCCTCCACCGCATTATAAAAGCCGCGCGGCACAAGGTCGCCGCTGCTGGCTTTGCGCCAGATGAAAAACCCGAGAGACAGAACAACTATATCAGTCAGCAAAGTGGCCACCAAGGTATTGGTCAGCGGCTGATTGATAATAGGGATATTTATTGGAGGATGACCTATCTTCTCTCCAGGGAGCAACACATTAGGAGCAATCGTAGGCAATGGCCCAAACTGCAGGTAAGCGCCAAGAATGACACAACCCAGCACGATCCAGCGCTTGAAACCGAACCTTCTTTCAGGAGTTGCTGCTATCGTCACGCTCGAAATCCCTTACCCCGTTTAATTGCGACTCACCGGTCAGTCTGCGCGTGGACCGCAGGGCCAACCGAAGCGTCAGGAACAATACAACCGGCACGCTAAGTACAAGCATCCCGATGGTGAACCATGATCTCCCGCCGCCGACAAGGTCATCCAGCCACCGACCTGCCCACGTCGCCAAGATGATTATTACTATTGCCAGGCAACCAACCTGCCCGGTGACCGACAATAAAGTGAATTGCCATGCCTTCTGGGGGTCGATGGTCTTCAGAACTTAACTCGCTCCCCGGGCGAAGTTTGCGGATTATATCACAAGCCAAACTGGACGTCAAAAACGGTCAGAACAGGCCCTCAGCAGCCCGCAATGCCCACCCAAACCACGGAGCCGAAGCTGTGCCCAGTAGAATGATCCCCACCGACAAGACTACCAGCGCAAAACCATAGGCGCGCGGCACCTCAACAGCAGCAGCGCCCTCCGGAGCCGGGCTAACATACACAACTTTCAGCACCGCCAGATAATAGTACAGTCCCACGATGGCATTAAGCACACCCACGAATGCCAGCCACACTAGACCGGCATTCACCGCGGCCGCGAACACATAGAATTTCCCAAAAAAGCCCGCCAGTGGCGGCATGCCCGCCAGCGATAGAAATGCTACAAGCATGGCAAGCGCAAGGTATGGAGAGCGCCGACTCATGCCCGCGTAGCTCGCAATCTCATCACCGCCAGCGCCGCGCGCCACCAAAATTACCACCCCGAAAGCGGCCAGATTTGTAACCACATACGCCATCAGATAATACACCGTGGCCGCCATGCCTAACTCCGAATATGCCACGAACGCCACCAGCGCATAACCTGCGTGTGCTAT
>DASCOB010000224.1:0-2365 GCA_036011785.1 Anaerolineales bacterium
GCGGCGAGCCGCACTACGGCTGCCCTGACAAGACCCCCGACGTGCGGTTAAAAACCCTGCGCGCAGCCGGGGAACTGTGCGTACCAGTTACCAGCGGAATCCTGGTCGGCATCGGCGAGATGCGCGCCGAGCGCGTGGATGCGCTGCTGGCACTGCGCCAGCTGCACGCGGATTACGCTCACATTCAGGAGGTCATTGTGCAGAACTTCCGCGCCAAGCCCGGCACGCGCATGGCGGGCTGCCGCGAGCCGGATGTGGACGAGATGCTGCGCACGCTGGCGGTGGCGCGCCTGCTGCTGGGGGGAGAGATGAATCTGCAGGTGCCGCCCAACCTGACGCCGCGCGAATACGGGCGGTATTTGTGTGCAGGCATTAATGATTGGGGCGGCGTCTCGCCGGTCACCCCCGACCACATAAACCCGGAGGCGGCCTGGCCAAAAATCAGCGAACTGAAAGCGGTCAGCGCCCGCGAGGGGTATACTCTGCGCGAGCGTTTGAGCGTTTATCCGCGCTACCTGCGTAAGCCCGAGCGCTGGATGCACGCCGCTTTTGGGCAGACCCTTCCGACGCGCGTGGACGCTTCCGGGCTGGTCAGGGAGGCCGAGACGATAACATGAGCAAAAGTGCTGGGGAGAACGGGGGTAACCGCGTTAACGGCCGGCTCCCGGCCGGGCTAAAGCCTGCCGTGGCGCGCGTGTTGGAGCGTGCGCTCGAAGAGCGCGAGATAAGCGCGGACGAGGCCGTACGGCTGTTCTCGGCCAACGGCTGTGAGTTGCAAGCGCTGCTGTGGGTGGCGGACGAATTGCGCCGGCGCGCGGTCGGAAATGTGGTCACTTATGTGACCGTGCGCAACATTAATTTCACCAACATCTGCTACACCGGATGCTGCTTCTGCGCCTTCGCGCGGCGGCTAGATGACTCTGACGCACAGTGGCTCTCACTGGCGGAAGTGGCCGACCGCGCAGAGCATGCATGGCAGGTGGGCGCAACCGAGGTGTGCATGCAGGGCGGGCTGCACCCGCGCATGCCGGGCAGCCACTACCGCGACTTAATCATCGCCGTCAAGGAACGCGTGCCACAGATTCACGTTCACGCCTTCTCGCCTTTTGAAATCTGGTACGGCGCGCGGCGCAGCGGCGCAAGCTACGCCGACTTCTTGTCCGCGCTGAAGGAGGCTGGGCTCGGTTCTCTGCCCGGAACCGCGGCCGAGATTCTGGATACGGAAGTCCGCCGGCAGCTCACCCGGAACAAGCTAAGCGCGGAGCAGTGGGTGGAAATCATCACCACTGCCCATCGTCTGGGCATTCGCACCACGGCTACCATCATGTACGGGCATGTGGATGGGCCGCGTCATTGGGCGGAGCACATCGCGCTGCTGCGCGATATTCAGCGCGATACCGGCGGGTTCACCGAGTTCGTGCCGCTGGGCTTCGTGCATTACAACGCCCCCATTTTTCTGGATGGGCTCGCGCGGCCCGGCCCGAGCGTGGCGGAGAACCTACGCATGCACGCCGTGGCGCGCATTATGCTGCACGGCTTCATCCCGAACATCCAGGTCTCGTGGGTGAAATTGGGAGTACAGCTTTCGCAACGCTGCCTGCAGGCGGGAGCGAATGATTTCGGCGGCACGCTGATGGAGGAGACGATATCGCGTTCCGCTGGCGCCAATCACGGGCAGCACATGCGCCCGCAGGAATTCCGCCACCTAATTCGGGATATTGGGCGCGTTCCGGCACAGCGCAACACGCTCTACGAGCTGCTGCGCGCGCATGAAACCCGGCCTGCTCCTGCTTCTCATGGGGACGGCGATCCCGGTGCATTCGAAAGCGCCTTCTCGCGCGTCAGACTACGCACCTGATTTCCTCCACAGCCTCCGGATTTACCAGGCTGGTCATGTCGCCTGGGTCTTCGCCCAGAAAGGCGGCCCGGATTACGCGCCGCATCACCTTGGCGTTGCGCGTCTTCGGAAGGTCGGAGACGAACCTGATTTCACGCGGTCGCAGCGGTTTCCCCATCTCTGCGACCACGCGTGCCTGCAACTCGGCGCGCAGTTCGTCACCCGGGTGGTGCCCCGGAGTCAGGACGCAGAAACATACTACGGTGCTGCCCTTTATTTTGTGCGGTACGCCAATGGCGGCGGCCTCACTGACGGCTGGGTGACCGACGAGCACAGATTCCACTTCCGCGGGGCCGAGGCGCATACCCGCGACTTTGATGGTGTCATCTGAGCGGCCGAGGATGTACCACAGCCCGTCCTCGTCCACGGCGGCCCAATCGCCGTGCACCCAAACGTTTTCCCAGCGGGACCAGTAGGTCTCCAGATAGCGCTGCTCATCGTGCCAGAAACCGCGCGTCATGCCAATCC
>DASCOB010000225.1:0-6610 GCA_036011785.1 Anaerolineales bacterium
GCGCAGCCCGGGGTCTCTGGCAGGGGGCTGGCGCCTGGCGAGCTATCTGGGCGGATTGCTCATAATCGCGGTGGCGCTGCTTTCGCCCGTGGACGTTTTGGGCGGGCAACTCTTTTTCGTGCACATGATTCAACATCTGTTGCTGGTCATGTGCGCGCCGCCGCTGTTGCTACTGTCCAATCCCTTCCCGGTCGTGCTCTGGGGCCTGCCGCTAGGCGCTCGGCGCGCGATTGGGCCCTTTTTCTATAGAGAGGCCGGGTTCCGGCGGGCGTTCGCGCAGCTCACTCGCCCAGGGCTGATCTGGCTTTTTTTCGTGATTATCTACGTTGGCTGGCATGACCCGAGCGCATACGACGCGGCCCTGCGCTCTGACCGCATCCATGACCTGGAGCACCTGAGCTTCTTCGCTGCAGCGCTGTTTTTCTGGTGGCACGTGACCGCGGCGGGACCACGCATGCACAGGCGTTTCTTGTACGAATGGCGTATTGCTTATTTGCTCCTGACCGTGCCGGTGAACATGCTTACCGGCGTGGCGATAACCTTTTCCAGTGAGCCAATCTATCGCTACTACCTTGATGTGCCCCGACCGTGGGGTCTGACGATGATGCAGGATCAGATGCTGGGCGGGGTCATCATGTGGATACCCGGTAGCATGATGTTTCTGATAGCGGTGCTGGTCATTGTGGCGCGCATGCTGGCGCAGCAAGAACGCCGCGCGCAGCACGTGCCTGTCACAGCGCCCGGATAATGGACCCGACGCCGGCCCGATGGGGCATAGTGCCCTCGCTCTTGTTCAACCGCCGTTGGTGGTGGAGCACCCTGCTCGTGCTGCTTGCGATACCGGTGATGACGCGGCTCGGATTCTGGCAGCTGGAGCGGGGCGCGCAGCGCAGAGCGCGCAACGAGCATGTCTCCCAACAACTGGCCGCCGACCCGCTGCCGCTTACCGGCCTCGACCTCTCCGTGGACGCGCAGCAGCTTCTTTTTCGCGCCGTGATCGTGCGTGGCGAATACGACCACACGCAGCAGGTTATCCTGCGCGGTCAGAAATTCCGCGGCCAGCCGGGCGTCAACCTGATCACGCCGCTTGTGCTGCCCGCTGCTGACCGGGCGGTGCTGGTGAACCGCGGCTGGATTCCATACGATTCCGCAACGCCTGTTAAGCTGGCGCAATTCGATGAGCCGGGCCCGCAGCTCGTGCGTGGGCGCATCCGCCTTTCGCAGCTCGGGCCAGCGAACGCGGCCGCGCCGCAGTTTGCACAACTGGATTGGTATCGGCTGGACATCACGGCTTTGCAGGCTCAGATGTCGTATAATTTACTGCCTGTGTACGTGCAACAGCAACCGGACGAGAACGGCGTGAACGGATTTCCACAACGCGAACCCATAGATATCGAGTTGAGCGACGGCTCACACCTTGGATACGCTATTCAATGGTTCCTGTTCGTGCCGCTGCTGGGCGGTGGCTATCTGCACTTCTTGCGCAAGAATGCAGCCCTCGGGCAGGGGGAGACCTCATGAGCATCACTATGAGAGATACCGGCGCAATCGCGGCCGTCAAAGCGGAGCAACGCGCCGCGCCGGTATCGCGCTGGCAGCTGTTCGCGGTGCTTTTCAAGGTGCGCGTGGTCGGGCTGTTGCTTTTCGCAGCCGTCGGCGGCGCTTTTCTGGCGGCGGGCGGGATGCCCGCGCTGGGCCCACTTGGCGTGCTGCTGCTGGCAGGAGGGCTGGCCGCCTCCGGGTCAGCGGCGCTGAATGAGTATTATGAGCGAGAATGCGATTCGTTCATGATTCGTACCCGGCTGCGGCCGTTGGTCACCGGGGCAATCGAGCGCCCGGCATGGGTACCATATGCGTCCGCGCTGATGATTATCGCGCCGTGCCTGGCCGTGCTGCCCTTCAACCCTGCGCTGGCCTTCTTTCTTTTTCTCGGTGCGGGGTCATTTACGTGGGTGTGTACACGCTGTTGCTAAAGCCGCGCACGCTGGTAAATATCGTCATCGGAGGGGCGGCCGGCAGCGCGGCGGTTCTCAGCGGCAGTGCGGCGGTAGGTGCGTGGAATGACCCCGGCGCGCTGGTGCTGGCGGTGCTTCTCTTTGCGTGGACGCCCACGCATTTTTGAGCCTTGCCATTGTCTACCGGGAGGACTATCTCGTCGGTGGCACGGTGATGGTGCCAACGCGTGTGAACGTGCGTCAGTCTGCATGTTGGGTGCTGCTGCACACCGCCGCCACCGCAATGGCTGCACTAAGTCTGGCGGTTCGTCCCGGGCTTGGCTGGCTCTATATTCTGCCGGTGTCCGCTGCTACGGTCGCACTGCTGGCGCTCAACATTGGGTTGATCGCCCGGCCGCAGGTGGAGGTGGCGCGCAGATTGTTCCACGCTTCGAATCTTTACCTCGGAATCGTATTGTTGATGATTTGCGTGGACGTGGTCATAGCTTAGGCAGCGCAGGAATCACGGAGGGCCGTGTGGGATAATCACATGACAGTGAAAACGTCCTTAATTAGAGCCGGCTCCGGTTTGCCGGCGCTGGCGCTCTCGGCTGTCATGAGCACCATTGTGCTCATTCTGGTCGGGAGCATCGTGCGCGTAACCGGCAATGGGCTCGGTTGTCCAGACTGGCCGTTGTGCTACGGGCAGGCCATTCCACCGCTTCTGCACCGCGGCGAGTGGGTCGAATTCTCGCACCGGCTGGTTGGGCTGGCCGCAAGCGCTCAGATTGTGCTCGTTCTGGTGCTGGCGTGGCGACATCATCGCGATGAGAAATGGGTCTTTCGGCCGGCGCTGTTCGCCAACATTTTGCTCGTGGCGCAGATTGTGCTGGGAGGCGTTCATGTCATCCTGGAGATTCCACCGGTGACCGGCTGGATTCACACCGGGAACGCGATGTTGATTGTAGGGCTGATTGCGGTGGTACTGGCGGTCGCGCTCATCAGAGCAGACTGGCGGCCGAGTGCTCTGGCGGCGCTCGGCAATCGAACTTTTTTTGGATGGCTGAGTGCAATCACCGCGGGACTGTATTTGGTGCTCCTGGGCGCGTCGTTCGCGGTGGGTGGCGACGCGAGTCTGAAGTGCCCGGCCGGCCCGACCTGTGCGGTCACCATAGGAGTGCTGCGGAATTTGGCGGCGCTGCTCTCCGGGTTGTGGCTGGCGACGGCGCTGGCGAATGTAATCATGGCCACATCGGCAGTGAGTGGTAGTGCGGCCCTCCTGATGCGCGGTGAACCGGCCTACGAATGGATTTCGTGGACAACTGTGGCCGTGTACGTGTTGCTTTTGACCGGCTCATATGTCACGCGGAGTGGGGCTTCGCTCGTGTGCCCGGGTTTTCCGCTCTGTGGACCGGCGCCGGCCGGAATGGCCGCGCTGGTCAACATACAATTGCTGCACCGTTACACTGCGTACAGTGTGGTCGCACTGCTGCTGCCGATTGTGTACCGGCTCTCTAATCAGCGCCTTGGTCGTGAGGTTGCCCGCTTTGCGCATGGCCTGACGGTGCTGCTCTTATTGCAGGTCAGTCTTGGGGCGGCGAACATCTTGTTGAAACTCCCGATGTGGTCACGGGCGCTGCACCTGACGGTAGGCGCTTCCATTTGGGTGACCGTGGTGATGCTGTGGGTCGCGGTCACACTGGGGCGCGGGCAACTCCCGCGGACCGCGAATTAATCCGTGATGTCATCGCTTTTACCCGGGGCCGGTTCCCGGCCGGCGGCGGCTTTTTTCTGCGCGCTCAGCGCGCTGCTCATCGCCGGTGTGGCAGCTGCGCACGGGGGTGGCACGCCGCAATTGAGCGGTGTGACCGCCGGCCCGTACTGGCTGACGGTTTGGACCAACCCGGAACCGGTGCGCGCGGGCGAACTGCATGTCACCGTCGGAGTGGGGGGCGCGGACGGCGCGCCTGTTCTTGACGCCGAGGTGCAGGTAGAGATTTCCGCACTGCCCAACGGAGGGGTGTCGCTTTCGGGCGCCGCCACCAGCGCGCAATCGACCAACAAATTCCTGTACGAAGTTGATTTTGAACTGCCTGAATCCGGGCTCTATCTGGTCAGCGTGAAGGTGAGCGGCGCGGAAGGACACGGCGCGGCCAGCTTTGAGCTGCAGGCACTGCCCGCCGAGGCGTCCAACTGGCTCGTGCTCGTAAGCGTGGGTGTGGCTGTGCTTGCCGTGTTGCTGCGCTTGAGGAGCCGCGCGAATGTTTCGAGGTAGAATCCGGGAGCGCTTTGCTTCACTGTTCGCGCCAAAGGCGGTATAATTCGTGCCACGCCAGCCCCGGCTCTCGGGCCATGGGGTTGGCGTTTGTGCGAAAGCCACAAATAACGCGTTGATTTTATGTATTCAAGGTCCTCACGCTGGCTAATTCTGATTGTGGCGGTGTTCGCGGCGGCGCTTTGGGTGGCCGCGCCAAACGCCGGGTTGCACGTGGGTGTTGCCGGCCGCAGCATTGACTGGTCTGCGGAGGTGCACCAGGGCCTTGATTTGCAGGGCGGGCTGCAGGTGCTTTTGGAAGCGGACTTGCCTGCGGATCAAGCAGTGGCTAGCGAGGCCATGGCGGCCACGCGCACCATTGTTGACCAGCGTGTGAATGGCCTCGGTGTGGCTGAGCCAATCGTGCAGAGCCAGGGCGAACGGCGTATCTCGGTGGAGTTGCCCGGAATCGAGAACCCGGAGCAAGCCGTGGCGCTGCTGAAGGAAACCGGGCTGCTGGAATTCGTGGATATTGGACCCAGCCCGCTGCCGCCGGGCACGCCGGTGCGCACCGACGTCAACTCGGGTGAGGACGCGAACGTGGATGCGCTCGCCGACCGGGCGGCAGCGGGCGAGGAAATAACGCTCGCGGACGCGATCTTTCCAACCGTCATGACCGGTGCAGATCTGCGCAGCGCCAGCGTGGGCCGCGACACGGTCACGAACGCATACGTTATCAATTTTACCCTGACGGACGAGGGCAGTGGGGCGTTCGGCGAACACACGTCTAGCAGCGTCGGTTCGTACCTGGCGATTGTGCTCGATGGGCATGTGATTTCTAGTCCGGTCATTCGAGATGCAATCACCAGCGGAAGCGGCACTATCAGCGGAAGTTTCACCTCCGAATCGGCCAACAAATTAGCGTTGCAGTTGCGCTATGGCGCGTTGCCCGTTCCGCTGGCGGTTGTGAACAGCCGCACCGTCGGCCCGACCTTGGGGCAGGATTCGGTACGGCTTAGCATGGTGGCCGGCGCCATTGGCTTCGCCACTGTGGCGTTCTTCATGCTGCTGTATTACCGGCTGCCGGGGTTGGTGGCTGTGCTGGCGCTGGTGATGTATGCCGCCATCACTTTCTCTCTGTTTAAGCTCATTCCGGTAACGCTCACACTGCCCGGTATCGCCGGATTTGTGCTCTCGGTGGGCGTGGCGGTGGACGCTAACATCTTGATCTTCGAGCGCATGAAGGAGGAGCTGCGCGCCGGCCGGCAGATTGTGTCCGCGCTGGACGAGGGTTTTCGGCGCGCCTGGCCTTCCATCCGCGATTCGAACATCTCCACCATCATTACCTGCGCGATTCTGTTCTGGTTCGGGAACACATTCGGCGCGAGCATCGTGAAGGGCTTTGCCCTCACTCTCTCAATTGGCGTTCTCGTCAGCCTTTTCACCGCCATTCTGGCCACGCGCACCCTGCTGCACTCTTTTCTGGACCGCATTGATGTCGCACAACGCAAAGGGTTGTTCGGTGTCTGACCGGCCTGAATCATGCTGAACATTGTCGGACGGCGCTACTGGTATTTCGGGCTTTCGTTGCTGGTCATGATTCCCGGCCTGCTCGCGCTGGGGTTTTGGGGCCTGCCGCTGGCGATTGATTTCACCGGTGGGAGCAAGCTGGAGGTAAGCATCGCGCAGGCTACTGACCTTAGCACCAGCCGGGTGGGGGCGCTGCTGGACGAGGCCGCCTTCCACGACAACGTGGTGCAGCTCTCCAGCGGAAACGTGGTCATCATCCGTACCAAGAGCATGGATGACGCCTCTAAGAGCGATGTCATTGCCGCGTTGGAAACAGAGTTTGGGAGCGCGGTGGAGTTGCTCAGCTTTGAGAACGTCGGGCCGGTCATCGGGCGGGAGGTCGCCGGCCGCGCTGTACAGGCGGTGGGCATCGCTGCACTGGGCATTCTAGCGTACATCACCTATGCATTTCGCGGCGTTGAGCACTCATTTCGCTACGGCGTGTGCGCGATTCTGGCGCTGTTGCACGATGCCACAGTGGTCATTGGAGTGGCCGCAATTCTGGGACGACTGTTGGGATGGGAGGTGGATGCGCTTTTCCTGACCGCGCTGCTCACCGTGATAGGCTTCTCAGTGCACGATTCGATTGTGGTCTTCGACCGCATTCGAGAAAACCTGGGACGCTATCGCCGCGCGGATTACGAAGAGGTGGTCAATCTTTCTATCGTGCAGACGCTCGACCGCTCCATCAACACGCAGCTCACAGCGCTTTTCACCCTGCTGGCACTGGCGCTCTTTGGAGGCGCCACCATTTTTCATTTTGTGGTCACGATGATGATTGGCATCCTGAGCGGGACGTATTCGTCCATTTTCAATGCCGCGCCCATCCTTGTGGTCTGGCAGAACCGCGAGT
>DASCOB010000226.1:0-1671 GCA_036011785.1 Anaerolineales bacterium
TGGTCAAGCACCTCAAGGGCACATCCACGCGCAAAGAGCCGGAGCGCATGATCTGCGCTTTTTACGACTCGATGAAGATTTTTCATCGCAAACATTTTGCCCACGAGCATTCGGCGCCTTTCAACCGGCTTGTATACGCAGTGGTAGATTTAATCTGCCGCTACAAACTCATACACAACCGCTTCAAGCCACCGGCCAGACGCGTGGTGGGTTCCGCGCCGGAGTAGCAAGCGCAGTCGTTCGCTCACACCACCTGCCAGCGCAATTCCGCTCCGCTAAGCGCTGAAATCACCTCTGCGGCCACGTCCAGCCCGGCGCGATCCTGCGCTTCACGCGTTTGCGCCCCGATGTGCGCAGTGGCTATCACGTGCGGGTGCTTCACGAGCGCAGACGCGCCTGGCGGCTCGCTCTCGAAGACGTCCAGCGCCGCGCCTGCCACCTTGCCGCTTTCCAGCCCGGCCAGTAAAGCAGTCTCGTCGATCACGCCACCGCGCGCACCGCACAAAATGCGCACGCCATCGCGCATGGCATCTATGGCTGCAGCGTTAATCATGTGATGCGTTTCATCTGTCAGAGGGGTATGAACGGAAATATAGTCCACCGCCGAAAGTACGGTCTCCAGCGTGGCCGGTTCGACCTTGCGCACGCGCATCTCATCGGCCGAAAGATAGGGGTCATAGGCTATCACGCGCATTCCAAACACGATTGCGCGCCGCGCCACTTCGCTGCCGATGCGCCCCACCGCAATCAGCCCGAGCGTTTTGCCGTCCAGTTCCACGCCCTTCAACTGCTTCTTCGGCCACTCACCCTGTTTCATCCGGGTGTCGGCAAAAGGCACGCGCCGCGCCAGGCACAGCATAAAAGCGAGCGTCAATTCAGCCACGGCCACACTCGCAGCCATGGGCGAATTGACCACCGTGATACCGTGGTGCTTACAGGCCTCCAGGTCAATGTTGTCCACGCCCACACCGGCGCGCCCCACCACCTCCAACTTCGTCGCGGCGGCAACTACCTCCGCCGTCACTTTTGTGCGGCTGCGCACCACCAGCCCGCGATAATCCCCGATAACCTTCAACAACTCACGGGCATCAATGTCTGTCCGAACGTCAACACCCACTGCCTGCCTAAGTTTCTCCACGCCAGCTGCCGCTATCGTATCCGCGACCAACACGCGCCCGCGAACGCTCACGTTCATAATCTCATCACGCAGCTCATCTCACGTACGCTGGGATTATACAGCACTCACCCTGGAGCTGACTCTTTCGTCTAAATTGGGTATAATCACTGTTGGAAGGATTGCCATGCCCTCAGACCATCCGCCAGCACAGCGCATCAGCATCCGCAATTTGGTAATTGAATTGCTGCTATATGGCATTCTCGTCACCCTGTACGCGCTGCTGGTTCTGCGCTGGCTCAGCACACCGCTGCAGGCACTCTTCCGTGAAAACCTTACCGTGTATGCGCTGGCCGGACTGGCTCTGATTGTAGCGCAGGGTGTACTACTGGAACGCCTGACCGCTTTCCTCATTGCCCGCTTCGGGGTGCAACACTTCGAATAGCAAATGGAATTCCCGATAGCGGGCGTCGTTATCAACCCGGCGTTTCTGGCCAGCATCGGCTTTGTTGTCGGCATCCTCGGCGGCTTTTTCGGGGTCGGCGGCGGATTCATTG
>DASCOB010000227.1:0-1864 GCA_036011785.1 Anaerolineales bacterium
AGCAGGCCATCGGGGTCGGGCGCATCTTGCTGCTGTTTTTCATCAACCTGGCTGCCCTGCTGCACCTGAACTGGCGGCTCGCGCTGCTTTCCGTCATTGCAGTCCCGATAATATTGGCCCTCTCCATCTTCTTCTTCCGGAAAATCGCTACCGCCTATGAAGCCTACCAGGAGCAGGATGCGGTGCTATCAACCACGTTGCAGGAGAACTTGAGCGGTGTGCGCGTGGTGAAAGCGTTCGCGCGCCAGGACTATGAACGTGACAAATTCGAAGTGGTTAATTGGGGTAAGTTCAGGCGCGGTCGCAAGCTGCTTCTGATACACTCCTTGTACTGGCCAACCTCTGACGTGATCTGCGGCTTCCAGATGCTGGGCGGCTTACTGGTCGGCGCGCTGATGACGCTCAACGGCATAATATCGCTGGGCACATATCTGGCCTACGCGGGCATGATCGTATGGATCATCTGGCCACTGCGCAACCTGGGACGGCTGATCGTACAGACATCTATGGCGATGATCTCATACGGACGAGTGGCCGAGGTAATCCGCAAGGAACGCGAACCGCTGATGGCCGGCAGCCACAGCCCCGAGGACGACCTGCGCGGTGAAATCATCTTCCGAGATGTCAGCTTCTGCTATGGCGGCGGCAACCCTGTGCTGGAAGAGATCAGCTTCACAGCCGCTCCCGGCCAGACCGTGGCTCTGCTAGGCCCGCCAGGGTCTGGAAAGACCTCGCTGGTGCACTTGCTGCCGCGTTTTTACGAAGTCACGAGCGGCAGCATCACCCTGGACGGCGTGGATCTCGACCGCTATACGCGGCGCTATCTTCGCAACCATATCGGAATCGTGGCACAGGAATCGTTCCTATTCTCGCGCACTATTCGCGAGAACATAGTCTACGGAGTTGGGCACGATGTGCCCGATGCGGCCGTGGAGAAGGCCGCGCGCGCAGCGGCGATCCACGACTCCATCCTCGAGCTGCCCGATGGTTACAACACGCTTGTGGGCGAGAAAGGGGTCACTCTTTCCGGCGGGCAAAAACAGCGCGTCACTATCGCCCGCACCCTGCTAAAGGACCCCCGCATCCTGATAATGGACGACGCGACTGCGGCGGTAGACGCTGAAACCGAGGCCGCCATACTTACTTCGCTGGAGCAGCTCGGCGCAGGCCGCACCACTTTCATCATCGCGCACCGTATCCACACGGTGATGAACGCCGACCTGATTCTGGTGCTGGACCGCGGTCGCGTCGTGCAACGCGGCACGCACGCGGAGTTGACGGCACAAAGGGGTTATTACCGCCACATTTTCGAGTTGCAGGCCCGCATCGAAGATGAGCTTCAAGAAGAATTGAGACTCGCGTAACAAGCGGGGGAAAATGGCGGAACACGACAGTTACGAATTCACGGAGGAAGAATACACTACCCAATTCAACGGGCGGACAGTTGTTCGCATTCTGGTCCAGACCAAGCCACACTGGCCGTGGGTTATGGGCTTTGTACTGATGATCGCAACGGTGGCGGCGCTGGATTCTTACTTCACTTTTCTCAGCAAACGCATCATTGATGAGGGCATCCTAGGACGGGACCTAGCGACCGTGTATAGATTGGTAACCGTGTACGCTGGCCTGATATTCGTGCAGGCAGGCGCGGTGTTCGGCTTCATCTATTTGTGCGGCATCCTGGGAGAGCGCATCCAGTACGACCTGCGCCAGAAAATGTTCAGTCACCTGCAGGATCTGTCATTCTCATATTTCGATCGCACTCCCGTTGGCTGGATCATGTCGCGCGTGACCTCCGACTCTTCGCGGGTGGGAGAGCTGGTAAGTTGGGGGCTGCTGGATATCACCTGGGGCATCGTGAACA
>DASCOB010000228.1:0-5051 GCA_036011785.1 Anaerolineales bacterium
CACCGACACTGCCCAGCGCGAACTGCAGGATGCTGGCAGCCTTCCGCTCGAGAACCTGCGCAAACTCGTACTTGGTTGTTAGCCGCTCGCCGGTTGCAATCGGGATGGAAGTCATGGCAGCAACGCGCGCCATCGCATCTACATTTGCGGGCGGCACCGGCTCTTCCAGCCAGAGCGGGTCATACTTTTCCAACCGGCGCGCCAACTGAATGGCGGCAGCCGGGGTCATCTGCCCGTGGGCGCCGACAAGCAAATCGCACTTGTCCCCTACGGCCTCACGTATTTTCCGCAAGAAATGTTCCGTACGGTGCTGCGCCTCTAGTGATAGGTGCCGTGGATCGAAGGCACTGTACGACCCGAGTGGATCCAATTTCAGGGCGGTGAAACCCTGTCGCACGTATGTACTTGCGCATTCCGCGGCCATGTCCGCATCAGTGTAGACGCTTTTCTCATCGCCCTGCGGATAATTACTTATCGTTGGGGAATCCTCCGGCTTCTCCGGGTAAATGTATGTGTACGATCGCAGCCTTTCGCGCACTCTCCCGCCGAGCAAATCGGCGACAGGCTTTCCCAGTTCCTTGCCGATGATATCCCAGCAGGCCATTTCAATCCCGCTGAGCACGCCCATTAGAGAGATATCCGGTCGCTGCGTGTAACCGCTGGAGAAGATTACGCGCCATAGCCGCTCTATCCTAAACGGGTTCGCCCCAAGCACGTATCTATTACACACGTCAGCAATCATGTGCTCCACGGTATGCGGGTGAAATGGAACCGAGTATACCTCCCCGTACCCAGCAACCCCACTGTCGGTAGTTAACTTGACAAATATCCAGTAGATCCCCCCGTGGTGCGGCGCCGGATTCGCAACCACAAAGGTCTGGTAATCAGCAATTTTCATAGATGTTTGCTCCCGAATCCCGCCGCGCGGATTCTTGCTGCTGAGCCCAACCGGACTCTAGAGGTAATTTCTTCTTGAAGCCAATCACTTTAGCGGAGCACAAACGTCGAAGGCGCGACACGCACCGTTTCTCCTACGCAACGTTTCGCACCACGGGGACTTTCATGGCTACATCCACTCCGCCGCAAATTAGATTGCACACGTAATTATCAATGCCACTCAGAGAAAAGTCAATCGCGGAGCAGCTGCCTGTCCGCTGCAGCGCCGCCGCAATCTCGCGATTAATGAGAGAGAGATTTTAAGGGATTGTTCCCCTTGTCTGCACCCTCCACTCAGATACAATATGGGGATGTGGAATGAAATTCAAGGCGCCGTAAAACATCCCGGGCAACGGCAGCAATGAGCCGCATAGGCATCCTCACCGGCGGCGGCGACGCGCCCGGCCTGAACGCGGTCATCCGCGCGGTAGTGCACACAGCGAAGAAAGAATTCGATCTGGAGGTGCTCGGGTTGCAAAACGGCTTTGATGGTCTGGTGGAACCAGAGAGCGTGCGTGTGCTCAGCCGGTCCGAGGTGCGCGGGATTCTCTCCCACGGCGGCACCATTCTGGGCGCAGCCAACCGAGGGAACCCTTTTGCCCGCAAGATGATTGTGGACGGGCGGGAGGAAGTCAGAGACGTGTCCGCGCAGGCGCTGCGCAACATCGAGCAATTGAAACTCGATAGCCTAATCGTGGTCGGTGGAGACGGCACGCTGCGCATTAGCAAGGAGCTGTGCGACCGTGGCGCGCCAATTATCGGCATCCCGAAAACGATCGACAACGACATGGGCGGCACCGACCAGACCTTCGGCTTCTCAACCGCCATGCGCACGGCGACCGAAGCCATCGACAAGCTGCACACAACCGCCGAGAGCCACCACCGCGTGATGGTGCTGGAACTTATGGGGCGCGACGCAGGCTGGATAGCGCTGGCGGCCGGCATTTCCGGCGGCGCGGACGTGATCCTGATTCCCGAAATACCGTTTGACCTGCCGCCGGTCATGCAGAGATTCCGAGCGCGGGCGAAGCGGGGAAGCTACTTCAGCATCATGGCCATTGCAGAGGGTGCGCGCCCGAAAGGCGGTCAGCAACAGTTTAAGATTCCAGCTCACGGATTGCACATTCCGCGTCTCGGCGGCATCGCCCAGCAGGTGGCCGATCAAATCCATGAGAAAGCAGGGGTGGAATCGCGCTGCACTGTGCTCGGACACCTGCAGCGCGGGGGTACTCCCACGCCCTTCGACCGCTGGTTGGCCACCCGTTACGGCGCTGCCGCCGTTCGGCTCGCCGCCGCGGGCGAACACGGCCTAATGGTCAACCTGCGCGGGCGTCACATCGGCTCGATACCGCTCGATGATGCGCTGGCGGAAACTCCCAAACTGGTCGATCCAGCCGGGGAGCTAGTTACAACCGCACGCGGAATGGGGATCGTCTTCGGAGACGAGTAGCAGGGGCAAAACAAAAGGCCGCCCGGTTCAGAGCGGCCCTTTGCCACGCCGGGGCTTGTCTCTCTATGTGAGACGGAGGGGCGCCCCGGCGCTGGTCGTACTGTGACTAATCATGGGCACCACCTCCCGTTGTGAAGAATAGCCGTGTCGCAATAAATGGCCGCGCAGGCCAACAATGTCATCATCATGCCAGACTGGAATCCGAAAGTCAACCCGGGCAGCAGCGCCACCGATTGACCGTCGTCATGACTCCAGCCATAATTGCTACAATGCCGCGCAGATTCACACTGTTAATCTTTTGTGGTCTGGCTGTTCTGGGAATGGTCGGATGCCAACGGGCCGAAGCACCGGCCGACGCCACACCCTTTGCGCTCCCGAACACCAGCACGCCTGCTGCCACGCTGGCTTCTGCAACTGTTTCTCCGCTGTCCACCGCCACCGAAGAACCATGCGAGAACGACGCCGTCTTCATGGCCGATCTTACCATCCCGGATTATAGCGAAGTGATGCCCGGCGAACCCCTGCGCAAGTCCTGGCAGATTCGCAACACAGGCAGCTGCTCGTGGGGGCCCGGATACCACGTGGTTTTCAAAGAAGGCCACGCCATGACCGAGCGCCTGCAGCACGCGCTTTACCCCGCCCGACCGGAGACAAACGCCGTGGTACAAATTGATATGGCCGCGCCCGAGACTCCCGGAGATTATGAGGGCTTTTGGCGTCTATACGACCCGGACGGAAACATGTTTGGCCACAAGTTGTTTATAAAAATCGCTGTGGTCTCTGCCACTTCCACCCCCACTGCCCCGTAGTCCTGCAACAGGAAAAATCTGCCGGGCTACGTGCCTTCCTCCCACGAGTTGAGGTACTTCTCCTGTTCCGCGGTGAGTGTGTCAATCTCCACGCCAATGGCCTCCAGCTTCAGGCGCGCGATGCGCCGGTCCACCTCTTCGGGCACAACATAGACTTCGTTGCCAAGGTCCTGGCTGTGGGCAAGCATGTATTCCGCGCTGAGCGCTTGGTTTGCGAAGCTCATGTCCATCACGCTGGCAGGATGCCCTTCAGCAGCGGCCAGATTAATCAACCGCCCATCGCCCAATAGATTGATTCGCCGCCCGTCCGGCAGCGTGAATTGCTCCACGAATTCGCGCACTCGGCGCACCTTACCTGCCGAGAGCTCCCGCAGCGCCGGTATATTGATTTCCACGTTGAAGTGACCGGAATTAGAGACGATCGCGCCGTCCTTCATCACTTCCAGGTGATGCCGATCGATTACGTGTTTGTCGCCCGTCACCGTGCAAAAGAAATCACCCAACGGGGCCGCCTGTGTCAGTGGCATCACCCTGAATCCATCCATCACCGCCTCGAGCGCTGCTAGCGCAACCACCTCGGTCACAATCACGTTTGCGCCCATTCCGGCGGCGCGCTTCGCCAGCCCCTTTCCACACCAGCCGTAGCCGCAGACCACGAAGGTCTTCCCGGCCAGCAGAATGTTGGTGGCGCGCACGATGCCATCGAGCGTGCTCTGGCCGGTGCCATAACGGTTGTCGAAAAAGTGTTTAGTCATGGCGTCGTTGACGGCCATCACCGGAAACTTGAGCGCGCCGTCCCTGGCCATAGCCTTCAACCGAATCACACCGGTGGTGGTTTCCTCGGTGCCGCCCACGATTTCACTCAATTGACCTACACGTTCTTTGTGCAGTGTGCTCACCAGGTCCGCTCCATCATCCATGGTGATTTGTGGATGATGGTCAAGGGCAGCGTTTAGGTGACTGTAATAGGTCTCGTTGTCCTCGCCCTTAATAGCGTAGACCGGAATCTCGTCATGCACCACCAGCGATGCAGCCACATCATCCTGGGTGGAGAGCGGGTTGGACGCGCAGATGACCACATCCGCGCCGCCGGCCTGCAGGGTGCGCATAAGGTTCGCTGTCTCGGTGGTCACATGCAGGCAGGCGGCCATTTTCACCCCCTGCAACGGCCGTTCCTTTTCAAAACGCTCCCTTATCTGGCGCAGTACCGGCATCTCCTGCTCCGCCCATTCGATGTGGTGTCGACCGCCGGGGGCGAGGTCTACGTTTTTTATACCAAATTCCATTTGATTTGTCTCCTTTGTGTCATCAGGTTTCGGATTGAACATTGAACATTTCGTTAGATTCTCAGCTCTGATTATTGTTTCTGCTGATCCAGCAGCATATCAAGGGCGCCCTTATCATCAAAATGAATCCGAAAGCGCTCGGCGAACTCGGGCGGAGTGTAAGTGTGATTCTGAGTGCCCACCTGCTCGAGGCAATAAGTGGCTGCCAGCGCCCCCACCATCCCACACATTTCCCAGGGCAAATCTGCGGCCACGCCACGCAAAAAGCCACCCCGAAATGCATCTCCTACACCGGTGGGATCACGCATTTCGTCCGGAGGGATTGCCGGGGTCTCGTGGCGCGCGCCCTGCGCGAGGATGACCGCGCCGTGCTCGCCGCGCGTGATCCCAACAATTACACCTTGGTCCGCAATGGCGGCTTCATCTAGGCGCAGCTTTTCCTTTATCAAACCGAATTCATAATCGTTCACGACGAGCATGTGCGCGCCGGTGATTCCCGCGTGCAGGTCTTCCAACTCCATGCGCACAATCTGCTGGCTAGGGTCATACAGATAGGGAACATCCAGTTCC
>DASCOB010000229.1:0-3752 GCA_036011785.1 Anaerolineales bacterium
ATGATTTGAGCGCCGACATCGAGGCGATGCTGGCCGCGGAAGTGCAGCGGCGAGTGGAACTTTCCAGCGTCGACGAGGAAGGCTGGTGGCGGCTGCTGGCCTGGCTCGATAGCACGCAGCCGACCCTGCAACGCCGGGACGGCAAACTGTTTTTTCCTTTTAGTATTGAGTTGCTGCTTGATGCTCTCGCGCAGGCAGTGCCGGCGCTGGAGCAACTGTGGCATACGCAGCAGAACGCGGGCGCAGCCGGGGAGGTTGACGAACGTGCTAAAGCAGTTGCCGGGCAGCAGGACAAGATCCGCACCACCCTTTTGGAGATGGCCCGGCGGGCGGCTGATCTGGCGCTGGAACGTATGCTTCTGGCGTATGATGCCGAGATCGAGAATCTGGCTGAGCAGCTGCCCGCCCGCGTGCGCGAACGCTGCGAACTTGCCGAAATGACATATGAGGGCGCGGTGATGGAGGCGCGGGAGGCCGGACAAGCCTTGCCCGTCGCGCAGGTGGCCAAAGAAATGCTCGATACGGCCGGGGTACCGCTACAGCTCACGCGCGAGCAGCTGCAGCAGCTCACGATGGACAACCTAAAGGAGCAGGTGGGCGCGCGTGTTCAGGGCGCGCTCGGCGCGGATCTGCTTGCCAAAGCCCTGCGCCGAATCGAAACGCGCACGCGGCTAGAGCTGCTAATCGAGTTGCCGGAGTGGGGGGAATTGGACTGGGACGATTGGCGCGAGCAGGTCTTGGAAGCGCTGGCGACTGCGCAGAACCAGCGCATCGAGCAGCATATTGGTGAAATAGAGCAGCTGCTGCAGCAGCATCTCACTAATCCCGAGCGCATGACGCGTGGCGATTGGGGTCGCCTTACATTGGACATAGCTTACAGCCGCGATGTCAGTTTCCACGAAAAGACGCGCCAGCGACTGGTGCGCATGGAGCAACGCTTCCCGTATGTTTATCACGCGGCCGAGTTACTGCAGGAGGAGAGCGCTGAAACGATATCGGAACGCGTGCTGACGCATTTGCATCGGGCGAGCGAAATCCTGAGGCGTGCGTGGGGTCAGGCGGAGCTGCAGCGGTTGCAGGCGGAACGTCCGGCCGATCTGGCCGCGAAGGCCGCAAAGCTGCTGCGCGCAGCGCTGGGGGACGAAGAATACGCGGCCGTGGAAAAGCATCCGCTCGGTTCTCTATCTGGCGCGGCGCGGGAACAGGCGCGGGCGGCGCTTGGGCGCGGGGTTATGATCGGGGCTTATCGGCAGCTGCTGCTCTCAATCAGCAGCCAGTTGTGGGTTGATTATCTCACTTCCATGGAGGCGCTGCGCACATCCGTCGGCCTGGAGGCGTATGCGCAGCGCGACCCGTTGACAGCGTACAAAAGTCGCGCGTTTGACCTTTTCCGGCAGTTGCTGCTCGACATGCGCACCAGCCTTGTTGCGCGCATGTTCACCTCCAGCCCGGTGGAGCTGACCGGAGTGCGCACGGAGGGGCGAGGAGAGGAGAAGACAGCCGGCGACAAAACACCGGGCCGTAACGACCCGTGCTGGTGTGGAAGCGGCAAGAAATATAAGAACTGCCACATGCGCCGCGCGGGAAAGAACAAGGCGCGGCCGCAGGGTGCGCCGGCCGCTCTGGCACGTAAGAAGAAGCGAAAGAAGAAGCGCGCGCGCCGGTGAGCGGTTATGCGGCCTGCGGGCCGCGGCGCTCTGGGGCGGGCTGGCAGCCAGGGCAGAAATATGTGCCACGCTGCCCAACCGTGATGCGCGTGATGGCGCAGCCGCATTCGCGGCATGGTTCTCCCCGCCGCCGGTACACGTAAAAATGATGTTGATGGCTTCCGCCCTTGTAAACCCAATCGATGCTGGCGCCGCTGTGGAGAATCCCGGCGCGCAGCACCTTTCGAAGTGCGTGCCACAACCGCCCGGCTTCCTCCGGCGAGAGCGTGTGGCTGCGCGTGAGCGGGTGCAGCTGCGCGAGATGGAGCGCCTCGTCCGTGTAGATGTTCCCCATTCCGGCGAGGAAGCTCTGGTCGAGCAGCAGCGGTTTCAACATGCGTTTGCGCGCTGCCAGCGCGCCCGTGAATTTGGCTGGCGTGAATTGTTTTGACAACGGTTCCGGGCCGAGGCCCGCGGTGATTTCATCCGCAGCGCTCACCAGATACACGCGGCCAAACTTGCGCGCGTCCGAGAAGCGCAATTGCTCGAGATTGTCGAAAGTGAGCACGGTGTGAGCGTGCCTGTCCGCGGGGGTATCAGCCGCGGCCACATACAAATCGCCACTCATTCGCAGATGAAAGAGCAGCGCATCGTCGCTCAGTTGAAAGATGAGAAACTTCCCGCGCCGGCGCACGTTCGCAACGCGCTGCCCGCGAATGCGCCGCTTGAATGCGGCGGGCGAGGGCGTGTCAATGTGACGCGGCCAGCGGATGAGCGCGCGCTGGATGGTGCGGTCGATGCACGGGGCGCGCAACTGGCGCACACGGGTTTCAACCTCGGGGAGTTCGGGCATTTCCTGTCCGTGAGCAGCATGCGCAGCAGGGACGCTGGGTTGCGGGTTGGAGCTCCCCGGCCAGGACTTGAACCTGGAACCAATCGGTTAACAGCCGATCGCTCTGCCAATTGAGCTACCGAGGAAGGCTTCGGGATTATAGTCGCCGTAGCAGCGCAGTGTCAAGGTTTTGCCGGGCGAGGCGAGATTATGTGAAACGGCGGCTGGCGCTGCTCGACCTGCGCGCGCAGCTGCGTCAGACCCACTTTCGCCTTAGAACGCTCTCGCGTTGAAATGGGCAGCCGCGCGAAATCGCTCGCGTCCAACACCCGATTCGCACCGTGCGCATCAATCCAGAGATCCAGGGCCAAGTCAACTGTGTGAATCTCAGAACCCACCAGCAGCGCCGGGCGCGTGATATTGCAATACCAGCCCTTTAAGGCGTCATCCCCCCGCGCGCGGATTTGATAAATCGAATACCAGCGCGTGGTAAAAAACCACTCGATGAAACGGTCGCCGCGCTCGAAGATGGCGTAACCGAGGTCAATGTGGTTATAGCGGCCAAAGCGCGCTTCAATCTGCACCCAGTTGCGCGTCTGCTCTCGGAGTTGCCCGCTCCAAGTCAACTCCGTCTCGCCGGCAATGTTCAGCTTGCGAACGGTCAGCCGGTCGCCGATGTTCATGTTTCGGCTTCCGGCAGCCAGATGACCGCGTCCGACGGCAACGCGAGACGGATTTGCGCGCCCACGCGCGGTAGCTCTTCCGGCGTCGGCAGCTCGAAGAGGAGCGGCGGCCCCTGTTCCGGCTGCAAATGCAGGCGGATGAGCGCCCCGCGAAAAGAGACGGCCGTCACCATGCCGCGCAGATTTCCGTGTGCAGAGATTCTCGCGCCGGTGGGACGCAGCAGTACGCTGATCGGCGCGTGCCCCGCCGGCGGTTGCCGCCCTCCGTTGGCGAGTGGCTGCCAGCCGGCAGCCGGCAGCCGCACGCCAGGCCGCCCGCCCGCCCTTTCCGGTGTGGCTACAAGGACGTTCGTCAGCCCCATAAAGCGCGCCACATACGCCGAAGCCGGGCGGGCGTAAATCTCAGTGGGCGCGCCGATCTGTTGAATCTCGCCCGCGCGCATGACGATGACGCGGTCGGCGATGGCGAAGGCTTCTTCCTGATCGTGGGTAACATAGATAGCCGTCTGTCCCAGCGCGCCGAGAATCTGGCGCAGTTCGGGCAGCAGCTGCTCGCGTAGCGCGCGGTCGAGCGCTCCCAGCGGCTCATCC
>DASCOB010000230.1:0-2708 GCA_036011785.1 Anaerolineales bacterium
TGTGGGTTCTACGTATCGTTATGGTGGTCTGACGGGCATCCTGAGTTGTGATGAGTATGGTGACTGTGCTACTGGTGAGGCCTTGGCGGTCTTCCAGCTGAGTGCAGACAACGTGGCTTCTGAGGACAACTGGCCTCCGCCGGTTGTATACACACCTGCAGGTGGCAAGGCAGGCAGCGCGGAGGCAGCAGGCCCCAAGGAGCCGATCCTGTTCCACGACGGGAGCTGGCAGAGTATGTGGATTCTGAACGCGATCGCCATGTACGTTACCGAGCACGGCTACGGCTACCCGGTTGAGGAGATCACCGAGACCACCGATGTCATGAAGGTGGGACTGCCACTGGGAGATGTACATGTCAATATGGAAGGATGGCGGATGAATACCATGGAATGGTACAACGAACAGATCGCTGCCCGTAACATCGTGGACCTGGGGCAGGTCTTCGAAAAATCCACCCAGGGCTGGTACATCCCGCTGTACACCCATGAGGAGCATGGCATCACTACGATAGACGACCTGCTGGATGCAGACGTGGCGCAACTGTTCCAGGACCCCGAAGACCCCAGCAAGGGTGTGTGGACGAACTGCATCGTCGGCTGGAACTGCCAGAAGATCATGCGTGTCAAAGCTACTGCCTACGGCATGGATGAGTTCTACAACGTGATGGAGCCCGGCTCGGCGGCCGGCATTGATGCTTCTCTTGCCAGTGCGGTCGAGAACAATATGCCGGTGCTTTCGTACTACTGGGAGCCGACCTGGGTTCTGGGCAAGTACAAGATGTGGCAAATCGAGGAGCCGACCTACACTAAAGAGTGCTGGGACGCTATCAGTGTGGCCACAGAATCAGATCCCTTCGGCACGGTGGATGAAGCCTGTGCTTACAGCGTGGACGACATCCACAAACTGGTACACGCTGGCCTGCTGGATCGCGCCCCGGATGTAGCGGCGATGCTCTCGAAGATGTTCGTGGGTACGCAAATGGTCAACGATCTCGGAGCCTACATGGAAGAGAACGACGCCTCCGCGATGGATACCGCGGTCTACTACCTTCAGACTTTTGAGGATGAGTGGACACCGTGGGTGACCGAGGAAGCCGCTGCAGGCATCAAGGCTGCCGTGGCGGCCTACTGAGGCCTGTCCGCACGGTCAAGCAACCGGCAGGAGCAACAGAGCTGTTTTCTTGCCGATAACAAAAAACGGGGAGGTGTTCTATAAGACCTCCCCGTTTTGCTTTAAGCGAGTGCCCGCTTCAAGCAGGCTCTCCAGCTGACTCGCGACCCGGCTGGAGCCCCCGCGTGACCCGGTCGATGATGATGGCAAGCAGCGTAATGCTGAGCCCCCCGTTGAACCCCTGGCCCACTTTCAGGCGTGCAATTCCGTGCAGCACCTCAATTCCCAGCCCCGCAGCGCCCACCATTGACGCGATCACTACCATCGCAAGCGACGCCATGATGACCTGGTTGATGC
Organism: Anaerolineales bacterium; assembly: GCA_036011785.1. GTDB lineage: Bacteria > Chloroflexota > Anaerolineae > Anaerolineales > UBA11657 > CAJWGI01. The sequence continues at coordinate 1,469 of DASCOB010000230.1, forward strand.
CAGCCATGATGGTCGGTAACGCCAGCGGCAGTTCCACCTTAAACAGCATCTGCCGCGGCGCCGTGCCGAAAGCGTGTGCGGCCTCAATCAGCTCCTTGTCCACCAGGCGGATGCCCAAATTAGTCAAGCGGATTCCCGGTGCCACGGCATACATCACCGTGGCCATGATGGCGGGCACCTTGCCGAGGCCGAAGAGCATCAGCGCCGGTACCAGGTATACGAAACTGGGCATTGTCTGCAGCAGGTCCAGGATAGGTCTAATCCCAGCCTGAAGACGGTCGCTCTTGGCCATGACAATGCCGGTCGGTATTGCCACCATTATGGCGATCGTGGTCGCAACCCCCACGACAGCCAAGGTTGTCATGGCAGCGTCCCATAAGCCAACCACACCGATGAACATAAAACCAGCCATGGCCAGTTCTGGCAGACCCGGCCGGCGGCCGCCCACAGCCCAGAAGCCGCCGGCAATTGCCACGGCCGCTGCCAGCAGGGAGCGGCCCGCCCATTCCCAGGTTCCATTTGATGCCGACTGCTCCTGAGCCAGACCTATCAAGGTCAGGCCAAGGCCTATTGCAGCCGCCTCGGCGAGCACAATGAATAGCTCTTTGCGTGTGCGTTTATGGCGCACAGACCACCATGCCAGCAGAGCAACCGCTAGAATGATGACGGTCACGGGCAGCCACTGTAGAAACTTCTCAAGGCGCACCAGCGGCCAGAGAATTGTGGCGCTCACCCCTCGAAAGAAGTGGAAGCGCCAGTCGGCGGTCAGCCACTTGACGAAGTGGTCAATCAATTTGTCCAGTTGAAAGTCAAATGAGGGAAAATCAATCATGTTCGTTCACCCTTTGAATTGCCGGCAATTCGCGCAATCCGGTCAGCCACTGCATCGTGACGGCAGCGCAGACGGCAGGTGTTCACTCGCCGCCGAGCAGCCAATCACATTTACCCCGCCCGGGCGGCATGACTCTCGGCCAGACTATCGAGCACGATCGGCCGGTCAACCTCACCCAGGAGGCGCTTCTCGTCCACCACGGCTATCGGGTGTCGGGTTCCGGCCACCATGGGAATGAGATCCTGCACTGATGTCTCCGGAGACACGGAATCGGCGCTGTCATCAATCGCGGCACTCAAATCTGAGGAACCTTCATGTTCCGCCCGCGAGAGACCCTCGAGGGTCACCATCCCTGCGTAGGAACCATCGCTTTGCGCCACAAAAGCCGCGTCAGCATTGTTTTCCCTC